>JBEKKH010000744.1:0-3897 GCA_050010815.1 Streptosporangiaceae bacterium
CCTGGCGGGGCAGGCCGCCGCGCTGGCGGCCGAATCGGAGATCCCGCACCGGCAGGCTAACGCGCTGTATTGCCGTGGCCTGCTCGACCGTGATCCCGCCCGGCTACTGGAGGCGGCCGAGCGGTATGGCGAGGCCGGCCGGCCGTTGCTGAGGGCCAAGGCGCTGGAGGCGGCGGCGGGGCATTTCGTCGGCGGCGGTGATCGCGTCCAGGCGCGGGAGGCGTTCACCGGGGCCGTGGATGTCTACACCTCCCTGGGCGCGGCCGCGGACATCGCCCGGGTTCAGGCCACGTTCCGCGCTCACGGCATCCGGCGCGGGCCGCACGCCAAGCACCGGCAGGCCCGCAGTGGCTGGGATAGCCTCACCGCGACCGAGATCAAGATCGCCGCATTCGTGGAGGAGGGATTGTCCAACCCGGAGATCGCCGCCAAACTGCTGCTATCCCGGCGGACCGTCGCGACCCACGTTTCCCACATCCTGAAGAAGCTCGATGTCCATTCGCGGACGGACATCGCGCGTGAGGGGGCCCTGCGCACCATCACACCGAGGTGATGGCGCCGCGGAAACGCAGGCACGTTCGGCGGGGACGGTGAGCGGATAGGGGGTTCGCGACTCACCGTCCCCACGTCTGGATTGCCTACCGGCCGTGTCCGTCGACGTCGGCCAGGTAGGCGGGAAACGCGAGCGTGAAATAAACGGCCTTGCCCGCGGGAGTGCGATAAAAGCCCCAGTCAGTCGCCAGGGTCGCGACCAGCATCAGGCCCCGTCCGGTCTCCGCCTCGGCGGAGGCATCGACCAGGACCGGCAACGATCGCGACGTGTCGTGGACCTCGACGCGCAGCTGACCGCAGGAACAGGTGATGGCAAGCATGATGGTCCCGGCCACATCGTGCCTGATGGCGTTGGTCACCAACTCACTGGTGAGCAGGGCGGCGTCACTCCGGTCGACGGGCACATCCCAGGTCGAGATGGCCATCCGGACCTGGCGGCGAGCTTCGGCCGCCGCCGCCGGTCCCGTAGTCAGCGGGACGCGGAACCACTGCAGTTCGGTCGGAATGGTCGGCGCCATCACGTTCATCAGGTTCCTTAGCAGGCCGTTTCGAGCTGTCCGAAAGAGTGCTTGTCACTTTGCGGGATGCTCTGGGGGAGGATCTCCCGGCGCATCCGGCGCGACTCGGTACCGGTTGCAAGAAAAATATTGCTGCAATTTGCAGTGAGAGACATCGGTCAGCTGACGGATTTTGGGCCAAAGTTCAAACGAGGACCCAAACCTGACGGCGCATCCAGGCCCCGGGGGCCCCGGCCTCGTACTACTTGATCCGGAACGTGGCGAGGCCTTCTGGCGGCTCGGCTTGAACCGCGATGCCGCTCACTTCGGCCAGCCGGGGGCCGCCATGCGCCCAGTCCACCATGCGGCGGACGGCTTCACCTTCGCCCTCGAAAACCGCTTCGACCCGGCCGTCGGGGAGGTTGCGTGCCCATCCGGCCACGCCGTACTGCTCGGCCAGCCGCCGGCAGGCGTCGCGGAAGAAGACGCCCTGGACCCGGCCGGAGATCAGCACCCGATAGCGAAGCACATGCAGACGGTACGCCGCGAGGGTTGTTCCGGCCCGGCGACGCGCGGGCGGGGACGGTTGCGTGGAAACCGAACCACGGTTCGTTCGGCAGAAAAAAGGGTGGCGGCGAACGGGCTTGCTGGCCGCAATTTAGTTCACCTGGCATGCGTTGATGAAGTGCGAGTCGCATTGTCAGTGACATCTTGATCAACTAACGCTGGCCGGGATGCTGATCTACGCCGCCATCCGGCTGACGGGCCTGGCACTCACGGCCGTTGCGCTGCGGCACGGCAATTACCGCGTCGTGCACTGGTCGCTGCTGCACTGGCTCGGGTCGGCCGATGGGCACCACTACATGGCCATCGCCGCTCACGGCTACACCTACCCGGCCGGCCAGCTGGCGCGCGCCGCCGTATTTTCCTGGTTCCCCGGGTACCCGGCGCTCATCGACGCGGTCGCCTGGCTGCCCGGCGTGACCTTGCTCGCGGCCGGTCTGACGGTGACGGCCGTCGCCGGGCTGGCCACGGCCTGGGCCTGGTCATCCTGGGCCTGAAGCTCACCGCGGATCCGCGCTCGTCGACCAGCGCTGGCTGACCGCCGCAGGGCTCACCGCGCTGGCCGGGACCGTACGCAGCACGGCGGCCGCGCTCGTCGCGGCGGTCGCGGTGGCGGCGCTGATCGCCCTGATCCGGGCCGTGCGGACGGGCCAGGGGTTCGGCTTGTGGTGGCGGACCCTGGTTGCGGCCATGCTGGCTCCGCTGGGCCTGGTGGGTTACCTGGGGTACGTGGCCATGGCGACACACCGGCTCGACGGCTGGTTCTGGATCGAGAATCACACCTGTCACATGGTGTTCGACTGGGGCGTCAGCACGCTGCGGGTAATAAAGAGCACGTTCATCAACGCGCCTTCTGTGGCGCTGGTCTTGGTCGTGCTGACCATTATCGCGGCCGTGATGCTCGCGCTCTGGAGCCTGACCGAGCGAATCCCGGTGTACCTGCATGTGTACACGCTGGCGGTGGTGGTCATGGCGGTGACGACGAGCGCCAACTGGATCGGCTCCAAGCCGCGTTTCCTGCTGCCCGCCCTCCTGCTCGCGCTGCCGGTGGCTCGTCTGCTAGCCCCGCTGCGGATCGCCGTGCTGGCCGGCCTCATCGTCGTGCTGACGGTCTTGTCCACCTGGTTCGGCCTGTATCTGCATCTCGTGGCCCGCTGGGTGCCGTGACACAGGCCACCCGAGCGCGCCTGGTCTGATCCTCGGACCGTCCGGTCATATCCGAATGTCCGATAGTGCCGAAACGTTATGGAACATTTTGCCCGGGATACCCATCCGGCCTGCCGTCCGTGGCGAAACACAGTCGTGATAGCCGATCCGGAGGCTATCCCGAGCCGTTGGATCAGACTCAGCGTGGGGAAATCGTGCTTGCGTTCGGAGGAGTCAGCAGGTCCGCCTACGTGTCGGTCACCAAGATCCTGCACCCCAACCATCGACACGCTATGCTCATAGACAAATACTCTGAGTAGTTTTCCCTGATCAAAACCAGCTAAACATGTCCGGCGTGGCCTTCGCCGTCGGCGACGTGCATGCCAAACCAGCCATGGAAAGGATTGTCATGCCCAGTCAGGATGCACAGCGTCCATCAGATGAGGGACGCCACCTGTCCCGGCGTTCGATGCTCCGCGGAGCCGCGACCGCCGGTGCCGCCGGTCTGGCCGTCACGGCGATCGGAGCAGCGGCCAGCCCGGCCTTCGCCGCGACCAGCCGCCCGGCCGCGGCCGAGGGCCACAGCGAGCCCAAGGCGGTCGACGGACCGATCATGGTGCACGTGCGCGACGCCAAGTCCGGCGACATCGAAGTGTTTTCCGGCACGAGCAAGACCCGGCTGAACGACAAGCACCTAGCCGCCCTGATCACCCGGGCCATCGGTTAGCACCTGCTGTCTGCCCATTCGAACCAGCTTCGATCCAGCTTCGATCCAGTGAGGTAATTGAATGTCATCGCATCGCGAGGCGCCGGAGATCTCCAAGGATCCGGTGGCCGACAGTACCGACGTATACGCGTTTGTCAGCCCGGATAAGCCCGACACGATCACGCTTATCGCTAACTACATCCCGTTGCAGGAGCCGGCCGGCGGCCCGAACTTCTACGAATTCGGCGACGACGTCCTCTACGCCATCCACATCGACAACACCGGCAACGGCCAGGCCGACCTCTCCTTCGAGTTCCGCTTCACGACCGAGGTGCAGGACGAGGACACCTTCCTGTACAACACGGGCCCGATCACGTCCATCAGCGACTCGACCTTCAACCGCCGCCAGTACTACAGCGTCACCGTGGTAGA
>JBEKKH010000745.1:0-3886 GCA_050010815.1 Streptosporangiaceae bacterium
CGACCTGGCTACCGTCTTGATTCCGGCCCGCTGAGCGAGCCGGCGCCGACCTCAGTCCACCAGATCGGCGTTGCTTTCCGACGTCCGCGCTATCAGGGTCGCCGCGTCGTTGCCCCATACCACTGTCGTGAGCTTGTGCAGGCCCGCACAAGACGTTTCCGCAGAAACGTCAGCATTTCCGCCTCGAAGGCCGGATGTGCCTGCTCCTACCGGCCCCTCGGCCAAGTAACGGGGTGACGACGTCCCCGGACAAAGGGTCGGTGTACGGGTGCCTTCGGCGCACAGCGGGCATCGTTCGGCAGGCCCAGTCGTTGATTCCGCCCGGCACCGCGGGCAGGTGATACCTGGCCGTCTCGCTCGGCCGCCGATAGCCGGCCAGGAACGCCACCCCAAGCAGATCCGCGACGGCGTAGGCCAGGAACGCACCTCCCTCCAGCGGCCCGCATAGCGCGTCGACCGAGTGCTCCCTCAGCCGCGCTGCCAGCCAGCGGACATGCGCACGCAGCAGGGAAGGGCACAGCAGCAGCGCGTCGAGATCCAGCCACAGGTCCCCGTGGTACCCGGTGCCCAGATCGAAGTGCCCCGGCCTGGGCCAGGCGAGCTGGACCACATCCGGGAACTCCACCACGCCATGATCTCAGCCGTCCGTCGGCTGGAACCGGATCCGAGTGCCATGCGCGATGATTATGCCCATAGTGGTTGTGACGCTTCCGCTGAGGTCGAACTCAGCCAGAAGTAGGTGCCTATGCCTTACCAGGTGGTCATCATCGGCGCCGGCTTCGGCGGGATCGGCATGGCGATCGCGCTCAAGCGGGCGGGCATCGAAGACTTCGTCGTGGTGGACCGGGCCGATGACCTCGGCGGCACCTGGCGCGATAACAGCTACCCGGGCCTGACCTGCGATATACCGTCGCACTTGTACTCGTTCTCGTTCCGGGCCTGGCCCTGGAGCCGGCGTTTCCCGCCGCGCGAGGAGATCCTGGCTTACTTGCATGCGCTGGTGGCCGAGCGCGGCCTTGGCCCGCACCTCCGTTTCGGCTGCGGCGTCACGGCGGCCGAGTTCGACGAACACCGTGCGGTCTGGAATCTCACCCTGGACGACGGCGGCACGCTGCAGGCGAGGGCAGTCGTCTGCGCCCTCGGCCAGCTCGGCCGTCCCGCCCTGCCCGACATCGCCGGCCGGGACTCCTTCGCCGGCCCCTGGTGGCATTCCGCCCGCTGGAACCACGAGGTTGGCCTGGCCGGCCGGCGTGTGGCTGTCGTCGGCACCGGGGCCAGCGCCATCCAGTTTGTCCCCGAGGTCGCCAAGGTCGCCAGCCACGTCGCCGTCTACCAGCGCAGCGCCCCGTACGTGCTGCCCAAGGCCGATCGCCCGTACCGCGACGGCGAGCAGGCGCTTTATCACCGGCTGCCCGTGCTGCGCAAGCTCGACCGGCTGCGCATCTTCCTCTACGGCGAGCTCCTCACCAGCGGTTTTGTCCTGTCGCCCAAGCTGCTGGCCGCCCCGATGCAGCTATGGCGGCGCCAGCTCCGCGCGCAGATCCCCGATCCTGAGCTGCGCGCCAGGTGCATCCCCGACTACGTGCTTGGCTGCAAGCGGGTCGCGTTCTCCAACGACTGGTACCCGGCTCTGGCGCGGCCGGATGTGGAGCTAGTTACCGAACGGATCGTCCGTGTCGTCCCGGACGGACTGGTTACCGCCGACGGCGCGACCCGCGTCGCGGACGTGATCATCTACGGCACCGGGTTCAAGGCGGCAGAGTTCCTCGCGCCGGTGCTGGTGTCCGGCCTCGGCGGCGGGCGGTTGCAGCAGGCCTGGCAGGACGGGCCGCAGGCCTACCTCGGCATCACCGTTTCCGGGTTCCCGAACTTCTTCATGCTCTACGGGCCCAACACCAACCTCGGCGGAAATTCGATCATCTACATGCTCGAAGGCCAGATCGGCTACGTTCTCGGCGCGCTCCAGGCGCTCCGGGCCGAGCGGCTGGCCTGGCTCGACGTGCGTCCCGACGTGCAGGACGCGTTCAACTCCTGGGTGCAGTCGGCCAGCCGGACGTCGGTGTGGGAGACCGGCTGTCACAGCTGGTACACGACGGCCTCCGGCCGCAACACCAACAACTGGCCCGACCACACGTTCATGTACCGCTACCAGGTCCGGCGCTTTGACCTGGCCGCGTACCGGGTCATGCCGGAACGCCCGGCCCCGGCCGGCCCCGGCGCGGAACGCCCGGCCCCGGCCGGCCCCGGCGCGGAACGGCCGGCCCGGGCCGGCCCAGGCCCGGCATGACCGCCCGCCGCGCCCGCCGGGGCCTGCGCTCGCCGCCCGCGATCATGCGCCTCGGGATGCAGCAGCTCGGCCGTCGCTGCCTGGACCCGGCCCTGCCCTGGGCGGTGCAGCGTACCCGGCTGGACCAGTTCACCAGGATCTCCCTGATCCCCCGGCGCACCACGGTCACCAAGCAGACGATAGCCGGGCTGCGCGCCGAGGTGGTGTCCTCGCGGGCCCCTGGTCCGCCCCTGACGGTGATCCACTTTCACGGCGGCGGCTATTGCCTGGGCTCGGCGCAGCTGGCCCGGTCGTGGGCGGCGCACCTGAGCGCCCAGACGGGCTGCCGGGTTGTCTTGCCCGAATACCGCCTGGCCCCTGAGCACCCCTATCCGGCCGCCCTCGAGGACGCCCGCGCGGTCATCGGAGCCCTGGCCGGCGAGGCCAACCCGGGCCCGGTGGTGGTGTCGGGCGACTCGGCAGGCGCAGGAATCGCCCTGGCCCTGGTCCTGTCGATACGGGACGAAGGGCAGGCGCCTCCGGCCGGCTGCATCCTGCTGTCGCCGTGGCTCGATCTCGGCCGCGACCGCCGGGCCGTTCCCGGCCTGGCGGGCCGCGACGTCGTGCTCACCCCGGACTGGCTCGACGCCTGCGCCCGTGCCTACGCCCACCCATCCACCTGGGCCGGCCACTTGGTCTCCCCGCTGCGCGGCACGCACGCCGGGCTGCCGCCGCTGCTGATCCAGGCCGGGACCGAGGAACTGCTCGCACCAGACGCCGAGCTGCTGGCCGCCAGCGCTTCGGCCGCCGGGGTAGACACGACGTACACCAGGTGGCCGCGCATGTGGCACGACTTCGCGCTACTGCCCGGTTTGCTCGCCGCCGCCGACAGCGCGCTGGCCCAGGCATCCTGGTTCGTCAGCAAGGTAACCGCCAGGTGAGTGGCCCGGTAGGGGACAGGCCTCCAGGTCAACGCGGTGCACGGCATCTGGCCGGAGCAGACCGAACCGCCACCCAACTGCAAGCATTGGTTGCACTTCTGTTCTCTGACATGCTACCGTAGGTTGCAGTTCGAAATTGGGAGTAGGAGACGAGCAATGACCGATCACAAGACCGGAACACGTGAAGAGTGGCTTGCGGCCCGGCTGGAGCTGCTCCAGGCCGAGAAGGCGCTGACGCGGCGTAGCGACGAATTGGCGCGTCGGCGGCAGGAGCTGCCCTGGGTGCGGGTTGAAAAGGACTACCGGTTCACGACCGAAGACGGTGATGCGTCGCTGCGCGATCTGTTCGGCGGGCGGTCGCAGCTGCTCGTCTATCACTTCATGTTCGATCCGGACTGGAAAGAAGGTTGCCCGAGCTGCTCGGCGGTCACCGACGGCTTCGCCGGCAGCGTCCCGCACCTCGAGCACCACGATGTCGCGTTCGTCGTGGTGTCGCGCGCCCCGCTCGACAAACTCGTCACGTATAAGCGGCGCATGGGATGGGACTTCCGTTGGGTGTCGTCGTCCGGCAGCAGTTTCAACTACGACTTCCACGTGACGGTCGATCCCGCAGTGGTACCGGTTGAGTACAACTACCAGGACCAGGCGCAGCTCGAGGCGAAGAACGTCGCCTGGCGCG
>JBEKKH010000746.1:0-3881 GCA_050010815.1 Streptosporangiaceae bacterium
GTCGTCGAGGATAGCCAGCGCCCGCTGCCAGGCCTGGCGAGCCGCCTCCCGGTATCCGGCCGCCTGTTCGGCGTCGCCGAGGTGAATGAAGCATCTCGGCCCGCTCGCCCAGGTCCGGCACCATCATCACCGGGAACCCGGCCAAGGCCGGGGTCTACGACTTCACCATCAAGGCCAGCGTCAACAGCGCCACGCAGGCCTACGAGATCACCATCACCGTGCAGGGCCCGCCGGACCAGATGCTGTGCACCGCTGCCAACGGCAGCTTCCTGGTCAGCGGGGTCTGCGTGCTGCCCGACGCCGTCGCCGGCACCGCTACCCAGCAGGGCGGGTCCACCGGACCAGCCGCTGACCATCCATAGAACCAAGCGGCGATCGCGGCCCAGTAGCCAGCAGCAGCCACGCGGGAACGCCAGGCCGTGACCCAGCAGAACGGGTCACGGCCGGGCCAGCGGCTCACCTGACAGGCAATCCTTGCATCGGCCATGCCCAGGACCCGGCCGCAACCGGGGCCGCACCACCGCCCGCGAGAACCAGACCGCCGGCCTGCTCCCCGACGGGAACGCACTGGTCGCGGGCGGCGTGACGTTCACCAGCCACAAGTCCGGCGCACTTGCCGACGCGGAACAAGACGCCCCGTAACCGGTACTCGCGCCCACCCCGCATGGCTCCGTCTCCGCCGCCATGCACGCGGTGGAGACGGGGCCGGGTCAGGGTCTCGTGGGCCCGGGCTGACCTGGGCCCGGGTCGTCATCTCAGGCTCCTGCGCCGGGCAGGGCGGGGAGCCTTACGGTCAGTATGTGGCGGGCGGCATGGTTACCGTTACGGAGGACCCGAGGCTGTCGGTCACGGTGACGTTGCACGCGCCGGCACACGGGTCCCGGCTGAAATGCGCGCTGACCAGTTCCCAGTGGCCGTCAGCGTTGACCGCGGTCCGGGCCGGGATGAGCACCTGGCCGGTCGAGGCGATGGATACCGTGTACAGCACGCTGGTGTTGACGTCGAACCCGCTGACGAACACCTCGAACAGGTGCCCGTTGAAGGCGGCTCCGACATTCGCCAGACGGTCCGAGGTTCCGGTGCCGATGGTGATGGTGAGCTGCTGTGTCCCGGACGGCCCTGGGATCTGGCCGAGGCTGTTCGGCTGGGGCGTGATCTGAACGGTGAAGGAATAGGTCCCGGCCTTGGTGGGGGTGCCGGAGATGATGTACTCGCAGTCCGGCTCCCCGAACTGCAGCCCTGGCGGCAGGCTGCCGCTGATCACGCTCATGGTGTAGGGGCTGCATTCAGGCCCGTAGTAGGCGGGCCCGCCGGTCCCGGTCAGCCCGGCCGCGAAGGGCTGGCCCGTGTTGCCGGGGCCGACCTGGCAGATGCCGCTGCTGCAGGCGAAGTTCGATGTAATCAGCGCGGGCGGTGCCGTCGCCGCGACGGCAGGCGCGGCGGTGCCCAGCCCGGCCACGAGCAGTGATCCGGCCGCCGCGATCGCGGCCAGTAGTGTCTTTCTCATCATGTCCTCCTGCGAATGGATGGGGTGAGTTCACGGTTTCGGCTGATACGGTCCCGGCGGCCAGCATCACGGCCTGGCCGGGGACGATCTTCAGGCCGGCCACGCTGCCGCGTGATCCGCTGCTGGTGCCGGAGCTGGCGGCCGCACGCGACTATCAAGGTCGTGAAGCGTGCGCGCATTACAGGTTTTCCTCTTCTGCCAGGTCACCGCATCTGCTCTGGTGCGAGCAAAGGGGGACGCCGGTGTCCCGCGCCGGGTTCCGGAGCGCGGGACGCCGGTGGTGCTGCCGGGTTCAGTACTTGCGTTTGCAGCTGGACTTGATCACGACGGGCACCGATTCTGTCTGGGTGCTGGTGCCGTCGCTGACCCACAAAGTGATCGTGAACGTCGAGTTCAGCGCCAGGCCGGACGGGATCGCCGTCACGGCGTAGGCCTCAGCGAAGTCCTGCGGGGTTGCGGTTACGGTGAAGGGGCCGGTGCCGTTGCTGGAGCCCGCCGGCATGGGAGCGGGACCGGTGCCGAGTACGGAATACGGCGAACTCGCGAAATAGTAGATGAGGTCGCTGTACGAACCGCCGGCCGGCAGGGCGGACGCGCCGAAGGTCAGCGGAGTGGACCAGCTCCCGGACAGGTTGATCTCCAGGGGTTCTGTCCCCCCGCTGGTGGTGTAGCAGACCGGGTTGCTGGTGTACTGATCGGTGAGCTGCCAGCTGGGACTGGCCGAGGCCGTTGCGGCCGGGGCGGCTAGTGCCACCATCGTGATGGCGGCAGGGGCCAGCAGGGCCGCTGCACGCCAGAGTCTTGAAGTCATGATTATCTCCCTGCGTCTGGTTGGTCACGCTCAGCCGGGTGGCGAGCGTCGTCAGGGCCAGGCGGGAGGAGGCCGCGGGCCGAGATGGCGCAGCCGGGGCCCGGCCGTGGCCCGGGCTCTCTCCGGGCCACGGCCGGAGTCAGAGGGTCGCACCTGGTCAGCAGGCTGCAGCGCAGGCATGCGGCATGGTCCGGCCGGCCCGCGAGCGGTCATGCTGAAGGCGGACCTGAAACTGCCGGGACTGATTAAGACCTCATGGCACCGATCCCAGATGCCTGCCGGCACGACAGCCGACGCCCTGGCGCACGCCACCATGGTCCTCACCGCGCCTCCCTCTCCGCCACGCGAACATGGCGAAGTGACAGAGTGCTGACTGAGTGCGGTGAGAGCGCCCGGCGACGGCCAGCGAGAAAAGCCTCCACATGATTCACGCAAGGCAGACCGGATCGGTTCAGCAGAAGAAGAAGAATTCTGGGGGCCATCGACCCGACGAGGCTGAGGCCCAGGCCCTGTTCGCCAAGGCCCGGGAGCTAGCGGCCAAGGACCCCGGCCAGCGTCCGGACGCGGCCATCAGCACCGCGGACTCGTTCCGGGCGTCCTTCCCGCCCAGCCCGCCCGGCCAGTTACGGTGCCTGGTCCGGCACCGCCGCGCCGGCCGGCTGGCAGATGCCGCGTGAGGCCCTGCTGCCGGTGATCCTCGGTCAGCCGTGCGGCCTGGGTGAGCTGCTGGCGGAATCGGTGATGGCAGCACCCCAGATGGCCGGCGCGGGAAGCCGCTCATGACCGGCCCGGCGGTCACGCCGGATGCGCGGGTGGCTGCCGGGGCAAGGGGTTCAAGGCCGAGCTGGACGGGCTGCGGGACCGGATGCGCGGTTTGCGGTTTAGCTATGACGAGATCGCGGCCGAGATCGGCGGCATCCCGGTTCAACGAGCACGCCGCGCGGAACGACGCCGACCCAGAGGCCCGCTTCAGCCTGACCGGCTCCAGACCTTCGGAATTTGAGCACTGGCCGCGCAGTATGCGCAAGCCCTCGGTGTACATGCTGTTCATGCTGGCGGAGATCTACGAGACCGACGTGCTGTGCCTGCTCGACCTGGCCGACCATGAGAGCCTGCCGCAGCAGGACCGGCTGGTACTGCTGCGCCGCCCGCGCGGCGGGTCGCGTGCAGCGCGGGCTACCTGTGCAACGTGATCCACGGCCGGAAACGGCCATCCGCGCGGGTGGCGGCCCGGCTGGATGACCTGTTGGAGGCGAGCGGGGAACTGGTCGCACTCGCAGAAACCGCTGAGGTTGTGACCAACGATGACGAGCGGGCATCACAGGCGAAACCGCCTGACCCGGCCAGCGATGGTACCCGGATAGCGGCGACTGGGGGCTGATCTTGCCGATGATGAGATCACCAGCGGGCGGCTCGCCCGTCGCACGATCGCTGAGTGCGGGCTAACTCTCAATCCCCGTACACCTGGCTCCGGGTGACCAGACGTCGGGCCTGGTCACCGGGCTGCCGTGCGAATATCCGGCCCACCGGGCGCGGAGGCTCATACCCGTACTACGGGAGCCG
>JBEKKH010000747.1:0-3878 GCA_050010815.1 Streptosporangiaceae bacterium
CGGTCGGCGTGCCAGGCGCGCAGCGTCCATCGCTCATCAGCCAGGTCCGCGCTGGTCACGTCGTGTACCGCTGAGCCTTGGTCCTGGAAGTAACGCAGCTCGAGTGGCCAGTAGCGGGCGTCCGCGCCGAGGTGCCGCAGCAGGGGGTCGGGGGGAACGGGCTGCTTGTCCCGCGCGTCGGCGAACAGGTGCCAGAGGTGCCGGCCGGTCCGGTGGCGGACGTCGGCACGGGCCACCGCGTAGTCGGTCAGCCGTTCCCACCAGTCGAACAGGGCCTGGACGCGCCGCACGGAGGGGCAGGCACGCTGATCCGCCGCGACGGGCGGCGGATGGTAGCCGTCGCGGACCGGCAGGAAGTCAAAGTCGAGGTCCGCCGCGTGCCTGAGGTATCCGCTGGCGCCGCTGTAGTGGCTGGCGCCCGCGAAGAGCCCCGGCTGGGACAGCAGGTACCCGAGCTCCGACGTTCCGTGCGGCTGGCGGCACGCCGACAGCTCCAGCCGGTCGCAGAGCAACAGCGCCTTGAAGGCGCGCTGGTAAGTCCGCCGGATGTCGCGCAGCGAGCTGCCGTACAGGCCATCCAGGTAGGCCGCCGCTCCCTGGCTGAGCTCCTCGATGCCGTCACGGAGCGTTCCGTCTTTGGCCACCGTGAACAGGGCGCGGTGCGGGATCTCGGTTCGCCGCCCGTGGCTGTCCGGCCCGCAGTACTTCACCTGGAAACCGGTGTGCGCCGGGCGCGCGTCCTCCCCGGCCTCGTACTCAGGGGGGGCCTGGCTGAACTCCGCCGTCAGCTGGTAGGTGCCGCGCCGCAGCGGCAGCGAGGCGGCCCGGCGCTCCTGCTCCCCGTCCCAGTGGTGGCTGAGGATCACCCAGGCGCGCTGGCCGCGGCGCAGCACCACGCGCCACCGCTGATGCCCGGCCGGCTGGAGACCGGGCGGCTCCTCGTCTGGGGTCGGCGAGCCGGCCCAGAACTCGTAGCCGCCGTCCTGCTCGATGAGCAGGGCGCCGGTCCAGGTGGCCGTGAAGCCTTGCTGCGCCCCGCCCAGCGACACGCCTGTGGCGTCGTTCATCAGCAGGCCGTTACGGACGCTGACCTGCCGCAGCTGCGCCGGCGTGAGTGCGGCGTCGAGGGCGGGCAGGACCGTCGGCACCGGGCAGTTCGCCTGGTCGCGCTCCGCGCCGAAGCCGGCCGGGCCCGCCGCCTGGTCACGCCACGTGACCGAGCCGTCCGCCGGGCCGTACTCGACGGTCACGCCGGTCCCGGTCAGCCCGAGCAGCGCGGCGAGCGCGCCGCCGCGCGGCCGTGGCCAGGTCAGCGGCGGCGGCGCGCCAGTGTCGGCTTCCCAGCTGCCGAGCGCGCTGTTCTCGTCGGCCGCGAGCGCGCGCACGATGACCGCCGCCGCGTCCTGGTCGGGCGCCTGGCGCCCGGTGACCGCGGCGACGTGCCTGGCCAGGTGGCCCGCGATCAGGCGGCCACGGCGGCGGCTCGTCAGGAACTGGCGCAGGAAGTAGGCGAAACGGCGGTCTTCGTCTGGCTCCTCGATCAGCGCGCGCTGCGCCGCGGCGAAGTCGGGGAACAGCAGCGCGAAGCCGGCGAGCATGGCGCGCGGCTGGAAGAATAGGTCCTGGACGGCGGTTCGCTCGTCGTGGTTGAGGTCATGGGCGGCCGTGAGCATGGTGAGGAGGGCGCGGTCGCCGAGCGGGACGTGCGCGGACAGTCGCTGCGTCACCGGGTCATAGCGGAACGGGCCGTCCAGCGGGCTGTTCCACATCGCCGCCGCGGTGGAGGCCGACGGCAGGTCGCTGGTGTAGGACCCGTCGGCGGGCGTGCCGGGCCGGCCTTCCTGCGCCAGGACGCGCGGGAAGAAATGCCAGCCAAGGGCGGTGATATCGGGCACCCCGAACCCGAACTCGGTCTCCAGGACCGTCTCGATCCGCCGCCAGGGCCACGCCCCGTCCGCGCCGTCGTCATCGGAAGCCTCGGCGGCCAGCAGTTCCTCGCGCAGCCGCCACAGGCCGTGCTCGGACTCGCCCCGAGGCAGCGCGAGGGGGTCGTCGAACGCCTCGTTCTCCGCCGTCAGCGGGAACGGGTCCTCGCCGTCTAGGTGCGGGTCGGCCGTGAACAGGAACATCAGCTCGCCAACGGTAAGCGCGGAGGCGCAGACCTTGGCGAGCACCTCGGCGAACCGCAGCGTGTGGGTGGGCAGCGTATGCCAGGTGCCGGCCGCCGCTCCCGGGTCAAACCCAGCCAGCCGGGACAGCGGGTCAAGGTTCGCGGTCAGCAGCCGGAGGAAGTCCTGCGACCGGGGTCCGTGGCCGTGGCGCCGCGAGTGCCGTTCGACTCCGGCGATGAGCTCGTCCACCGCCCACGGCCAGCGGGCGGCCGCCGGGCCGGCCCACAGCGCGAGCAGGTGGGAGCGGTCCGCGTCGACCGCACCGGGCACGGCGGGAGCGGCGGGATCGGTCAGCGGAAGCCCGAACTCGTCGCGCAGCAGCTGGAAAGCGGCGAGCTGGCGGATGAAGTCCGGGTTAGGCGACCCGTTCACCGACAACCGCAGCACGTCGCAGCTGTCCCGCAGCTCGGCGAACGAGTAGCCGCCAGGGCGGGATTCCCGCTGCGTGCGCCAGAGCCGGACGAAGACGAGCAACTGGGCAAGCCCCTGTTCCTGCTGGCCGGGGAACTGCAGCCAGGCCCGGTCCGGGCAGCACGGCTCGCACTGCGGGAACGCGCCGTCGCCCCCGGCGGCAGCCCCGTCGCGGAAGGGCACGTAGCCGCAGGCCCACAGGTCGTAGAACTCGCGGTAGCTCAGGCACGTCTGCGCCAGGAAGTCCGGCAGCGTGACCCGGCCGCGCTGCACCGGCTGGCCCTCGGCCTCGCGGTACAGCGCCTGGTATTCCTGCGGCGAGATGCCCAGGTACTCGATCGCGATGTCGGTGCGCACCGGATAACGCCAGAGCCAGGACTCGAACCCAGTCGGCTCGTGCTCGGGGTCGAGGACGAACTCGGTGATTGACCGCCGGAACGTCCGCATCTGCTCGAACCTGCTGCTGCCCAGTTGCGCCAGGTAAGTCCGCGACACGTCGAGTGCCTGCGAGTACGGCAGCTGGCCGGAGGAGAAGTCGGACGCGAGCCGGTTGAACGCGGTCGGCTCGACGTCGGCGTTGGCGGCGTCCGGGGTGGCCGGCGTGGAGTGCGCGGGCAGCGCGGCGAGCAGCCGGGCCTGGTCGTCATCCCGCACGGCGTCCGAAGGGGTGTCGTAAACGGTGCCGCCGGCCGGCTCGGCCGCGGCGGCCAGGAACTCCAGGCACTCGTTGACCAGGTCGATGAGCGGCACCGGGGTCTGCAGGTTGGCGGCGCTCGCCGTCAGGTCGCCGGCCGGGCCGCGCCGCCGGGCTAGCACCGCGCCCAGGGCCGGCGCGGTGAGCGTGACGTTCGTCATGGCCGGCAGGTCAGCGGTCAGCGGCCTGCTCAGCGTGACGGTCGTCGCGGTGACCGCGATCACCGTCGTTCCGGCCGCGAACTGGCCGGCGGTCGCGATCATGCCGGGGAACAGTCCCGGCGCCGACACGAACGGCAGCACCGTGGTCCCGGTCGGCGCATCCGCCGCGGTGGCCAGGGTTAGCGTCGCGGCGGCCGGGTCCGCGCGGGTGGACAGCGGCGAGACCGCCAGCATCTCCCGCAGGTACGCGATGGGACCAGTCGGGGACAGCGACGGCGGCGGAACGCAGTTGACGAGGGATCCGCCGTTGACCGGCTGGAAACCGTGGTCGGCCGCGCCATCAACCGCGGCGGCCGCGGCGGCCGCGGCACCCGCGGCCTGATGCTGCGCGTTGTTGTACAGGTCGTCGGCCGATTCGTAGGCGACGGTGCCGGTCAGGGC
>JBEKKH010000748.1:0-3872 GCA_050010815.1 Streptosporangiaceae bacterium
AAGATCACGTCGCGCCGCTTGGTCAGCGCGATTCCGCCAGCGGCGAGAGCCACCGTGTATCCGATCATAATGACCCCGCCGACCCATCCGGGCGGAGCGTGCGGGAAGGCCTGACCGGAGGTGATCATGACCTCTGAGGCGACCGCGGGGGCGATGACCGGCGCCCCCAGCATCCAGCCCTGGTGGAAGAGGTTGTAGAGCGCGGTGAAGACGAGGATGGCGCCGAAACTGCCCGCGTACACGACCATCGCGGCGACCACGGAGGCCATCTGGCTGCGCAACACCGCGCCAAGACCGAGCCCGAAGACTCCCCAGGCGACGAACGCGAGCAGGTTCAGCAGCACCGAACGGGCCACGGTCCATCCGGCTAGCGACGCGCTGACGTGCTGACTGTACAGGAACAGCGGCGTGGCCACCGCTGCCATGACCGTGCCCGCCAGCCAGAACAGCGCTCCGCAGCAGGCCGCGGCAGCCACCTTGGCCCTGATGACCGTCACCCGGCGCGGAACGGTCACGAACGTCACGGCCGCCGTCTGGTTCGCGAACTCACTTGTCACGACCACCACCCCCAGGAGCAGCGCGATTATGACGCCGAAAAGCTGCCCAGAGGTCATCATGCTGGCGGCCATCGCGGCCACGCCGGCGGGAGAGCGGGCCTGCGCCGTCTGCGCGAGGGCCTGCGCCGGGCTGACGAGGCCCTGCTGCGGGTGAAGCAGGGAGTAATTGCCGAAACCGTTCATCGTCAGCGCCAGCGCTGTGAACACGATGAAACCAGTGAGAAAGAGCCACCCTGTGCTCGTCGTGCGGAGCTTCATGAACTCGGCCCTGAGCAGTCGAATCAGGGTGGTCCCGGTGCCGTCGGCCTGCTCCAGGGCGGCGCTGTCAAGCAGCGCTGTCATCGGATCGCCGCCTTCCCCGCGGTGAGCTCGAGGAACGCGGCTTCCAGGTCAGGGAGCTGCGTGACTAGCTGATGGATGGCGACGCCCGCCCGCAGAGCGGCGTCGCCGATTGTCACCGCGTCCGCCCCGGTGATGTACGCGCCGCCGTCGGCGGCCGGCGTGACAACCGCGTCGCCGCCGAGTTCGGCCGCGAGCTTTTGCAGTTCGGGGGTGCGCACCAGGGCGCGGCTCAGGTAAGCCATTGAACCGATCACGGACGCCACCGTTCCCTGGGCGGCCAGCCGTCCGGCCGCCACGATGACCAGGTCGTCTGCGAGCTGTGCCATCTCCCCGAGCAGGTGGCTGGACACCAGGACCGTCCGGCCCTGCGCAGCCAGGGTCCTGAGCAGGTCGCGCATCCACCGGATGCCCTCCGGGTCCAGCCCGTTGGCCGGCTCGTCGAGGATCAGCACCTGCGGGTCCCCGAGCAGCGCCGCCGCGACGCCGAGACGCTGGCGCATGCCGAGGGAGTAGCCCCGGAACGTCCGGTTGGCGGCTGCGCCGAGCCCGACAAGCCCCAGCACCTCGTCCGCCCGCGCCAGCGGGACGCCCGCGGACTGGCAGACGATGCGCAAGTGATCGCGCCCGGTGCGGTCCTTATGCGCCGCGCCCGCCTCCAGGACCGCGCCGACGCGCCGGATCGGCTGATCCAGGTCGGCATAGCGGACGCCGCCGATGGTGGCCGTTCCCGCGGTCGGCTCGACCAGATCGAGCAGTATCCGCAATGTCGTCGTCTTCCCCGCACCGTTCGGGCCGAGGAACCCGGTAACCCGGCCCGGTTCCACGGTGAACGACAAGTCATCGACGGCCCTGACGCCGCGGTATTCCTTCGTCAGCCCGCAGACCTCGATCCGTCCCTGGGACATTAGCGCGGCAGAGACCCGCTTTCCGCCGAGCGGCCGGTCAGGGAAACCCGGCCCGGCGCCGTCCGTGTGTGCGCGGTCCGTGCGCGTGCCGTCGCGATTACGCCGCGCCAGCCACGCCAAGGCGCCGATCAGGACGGCCGCGAGCAGGACAACCATCTCACCTCTCCAGAGTTAGGGCGGCGGAGGCTTTGGGCGCATCACCCGCACCGGCAGCGCCCCCTAGCCGCGTGGTGACGAAGGCGCGTATGAGTGCGCGAGCTGGGAGGCACTCGAGGAGTGCAAGCAGCTTAACCCGTCGTACACAGACAGACTGGATCGCGATGGTACGGCGCTTGGGGCGCTGCTGAAGCCGCACGACGCTTGCGGGTCAGCGGTGACATCCAGCGGAGGGCGTCTTCGAGGTTGAGCCCACATCTGTTGACGATAGAGATAAGCAGAATGAGGGTATCGGCGATGCGTTGCCTTACGTGTCCGGAATCGTAGGCGGACTGCCGGGAGCGTCGGTCTGCGGCGGCTGTTAACCAGCCCAGGTGATGTCGAGAATGATGACCATTCTGGTGCCGTCATTTATTAAGTAGGTGATCAGGCCCGCGTCGCCGAACTCTACGCGCCTGACGTAGGGGTCGCTGGTCGGGAAGGTCCGGAGCGGGTCGTCGGGATAGTCGATGACTTCTGCCATGGCCTCGATGAGGCTGTCGAATGCCGGACTGGGAATCCCGTGCATTTGCTTCAATGCCCGGCCGCTCAGGTCAGCCGGGTAGGTCACCGTCGGCCCGTGGCCCTAGCGACTCGTTCGGCCCAGTCCGGGATCGCATCGGTGACCGGCACTGTCGTAGCCGTTCCGGCGCGCGCGGCTGCGAGCTCCTCGTAGTAACCCGGCTGCGCCGCGGCGATCGTGGTACGACTCCACACGTGGAGGAGACGTCGCAACCGCTGGAAACCGGCCGGATCGTGCGCGGCATCCACCGCCTGGTGGTACTGGCGGAGGAACTCCTCACGCTCTGGTTCGGGGAGGTCTCTCAGGATCACCAGCGGATCGGCGGGGTCCTCCGTCGGCTGTGCGGCCGGTCCCGGGCATCTGGCCGAACAATCAGTTCCGCCATAGTCACCCTGGTCTCACTCCAGTTGCGCCCACCAGGTCAAAGGGTTGTGAGGTCTCCAGAACGGTCGGCGGGGAGCCAAACGGTTACGCTGGCTTTTAAGGCGGATGCTGTAACCAGGCGCCGCGGGCATGGCGAGGATGCCATCTACTTCGCGGCTGACAAGAACCGGTACATCGGCGCGGTCTAGGTCGGCTTCGGGGCGGATGGGAAGCGGCTGCGCCAAAGGTCTCGGGCAAGACCAAGCAGGAGGTCCGGGACAAGCTCCGGGCGCTGCGCGCGGAGCTCGACGTCGGGCTGCAGTCGTCGGCGGGATACACGGTCCGGGCGGCGGTGGAGGACGGGCTGGAGCATTGGACACGGTTCGCCGGTGCTTTCGCCGTCGCCGGCTACGGTCCCTCGCCGGGGCGAGCACGACATCAGACAGGTTCGTTCGCTGTGATGGAAGGAACCACGGGTCCGTTCGGAGAAATCAAAGATCTTCATCCCGAAGGGACCGTGACTTCGTCCCCGGGAGCGCTCTTTCAGCGAGCGGGAGGAGCCAGGCCGTCGAGGAAGAAGGCTTTCAGCCGCCTGGGTGTCTGGTCCAGGCCCGGGTTGTGCGGCAGCGGCTGTGCCAGCAGCGCGGTCAGGACGATGATGTCACGCGTGGTGGCGTCCGCGCGGATCGTGCCGTCGCATCGGCCGCGTTCGAGGATGCGCTGGAGCGCCTGGTGGACGCTGGACCTCGCGGCGAGAGTTTCTGCGGCTGTCGGGATGGGACCGCCGTGCAGGGGGAGGACCAGCTGGTCCGCGTGGCTGATGACACAGTCCAGGAACAAGCTCAGCGTGGCGAGGCCGGGCTCGTTGAGGTTCTCGGCATTTTCCGCGCACTCAAGCACGAGGTGGAAGGCGCGCAGCGTCAGGGCTTCGAGCAGGGCTTCACGGTTCGGGTAGCGTCGGTAGAGCGTGCCGATGCCGACCCCGGC
>JBEKKH010000749.1:0-3859 GCA_050010815.1 Streptosporangiaceae bacterium
CACCTACGACAGCCCGCCGGTCACCGCCAACGGCGGCCCCTACTTCGGCGAGGACATCGGACGGTACGGCAACCGGATCGCCAAGGGCACCTTCACCCTGGACCAGCCGGGCGTCGGGCCGGTCACCTACACCCTGCCGATCAACAACAACGGGAACAGCCTGCACGGCGGGCTCGTCGGCTTCGGCAACCACATCTGGAGCGCCCAGGAAGTCTCCAGTGCCGGCTCCGTCGGCGTTCAGCTCACCCTGGTCAGCCCGAACGGTGACCAGGCCGCGGCCGCCGGAACGCCCGGCTGCCCGGACGGCTGCACCGGCTTCCCTGGCGAGCTCAAGGACGTCACGACCTACACCCTGAACAACTCCGACCAGCTCGGCATCCATTATGCCGCGACCGATGAGTCATCGAACCTCAACACGGTCATCAACCTGACCAACCACAGCTACTTCAACCTGGCCGGCGAGAGCTCTCCCGCGGGCTCGGCCTACAGTCAGCTCGTCCAGATCAACGCGGACAAGTACACGCCGACCAACACGACCCAGATCCCGCTCGGCTACCAGGCATCCGTTTTCGGCACGCCGTTCGACTTCACTACCCCGGAGACGATCGGCTCCCGGATCGATGATGTCAGCGCCCCCGACAACTCGCCGGGGTACAACCAGCTGCTCATCGCCCAGGGCTACGACCACAACTGGGTGCTGAACGCGCAGACCGGGGCCACCACAGGACCGGACGGGCTCAACCTGGCCGCGCACGCCTGGGACACGTCCAACGGCCGTGAGCTGACCGTCTGGACCGACCAGCCGGGCGTCCAGTTCTACTCGGGCAACTTCCTCAACGGCACGCTGGTGGGCATCAGCGGCCACACCTACCGCCAGGGCGCGGGCTACACGTTCGAGACCCAGCATTACCCGGACTCGCCCAACCAGCCCAGCTTCCCCTCCACCGAGCTGGACGCGGGCCAGACCGCCAACTCCACGACCATCTTCGCCTTCTCCTCATAAAACCGGGCTCCCGTCCGCCGCCCGCGACGTGCAGGTTGGCGGACGGGAGCACCCGTGGCCCGTTCGGACCATAGGATCGATGGGTGGCAACACAAGCATCCACCGACCGGCTCCTGCTGCTGGACGGCCATTCGCTGGCGTACCGGGCGTTCTTCGCCCTGCCGATCGAGAACTTCTCCACCACCACGGGGCAGCCCACCAACGCGGTCTACGGATTCACCGCGATGCTGATCAACGTGCTGCGGGACGAGAAGCCGACGCACGTCGCGGTGGCCTTCGACCGCGGCGAGCCGACGTTCAGGCACGAGCAGTACGTCGAGTACAAGGCGAACCGCCGGGAAACTCCCGATGACTTCCGCAGCCAGCTCAGCCTGATCTTCGAGGTGCTCGACGCGCTCGGCATCAGGCGGCTGTCCGCGCCCGGCTACGAGGCCGACGACGTCATCGCGACGCTGGCCACGCAGGCCTCGGCGCAAGGCATGGACGTTCTTATCGTCAGCGGCGACCGGGACGTGCTCCAGCTGGTCTCGGACCGGGTCACGGTGCTGATGACCCGCCGCGGCATCACCGACATGACCCGGTTCACCCCGGCCGCGGTGACCGAGAAGTACGGGCTCTCGCCGGCGCAGTACCCGGATTTCGCCGCGGTCCGCGGCGACCCGAGCGACAACCTGCCCGGCATCCCCGGGGTGGGTGAGAAGACCGCGACCAAGTGGATCGCCGAGTTCGGCTCACTGGCCGCCCTGGTCGACCGGGTGGACGAGGTCAAGGGCAAGGCCGGCGACGCGCTGCGCGAGCATCTCGGCAGCGTGATGCGCAACCGTCAGCTCACCGCGCTGCTCACCGATATGACCGCCGAGACGGTCGGAGCCGTCCCCGGTGACCTGCTGCCGGTGGCCTGGGACCGGGAGAAGATCCACCAGCTCTTCGACACGCTCCAGTTCCGGGTGCTCCGCGAGCGCCTCTACCAGACCCTGCCGCACGGCCTGATCGGCGCCACCGGCTCCGACTCCGACCTGGCGGCCCTCGGCGCTCCTGGCTCCCCGCACCCGGAAAAAGCGGCCTTCGAGGTGGTGACCGACCTGCTCGGACCGGAACAGGTGACCGGGTGGCTGGCCGCCCATGCTTCGGCCGAACGCTCCGGGGTGGCCCTGGCGGGCACCTGGGGACGCGGCACAGGCGACGTGACCGGGCTGGCGATCGCGGCTCCCGACGGGCACGGCGCTCACATCGACCCGGCCGCGCTCACCGAAGCGGACTCACGTGCCCTCGCGGCCTGGCTGGCCGACGCGGATCATCCGAAGGTGCTGCACGACGCCAAGGGCCCGATGCACGCGTTGACGGCTCGTGGCCTGCCGCTGCACGGGCTGGCCAGCGACACGGCGCTGGCTGCCTACCTCGCGCTGCCGGGCCAGCGCACCTTCGACCTGGCCGACCTGGCCCTGCGTTACCTGGGCAAGGAGCTGCGCGAGGAGGTCCCGGACGGCCAGCTGACCCTGGACGGCTCGGGCGAGCGGGACGCCGCGGTCGCCTTGGTGCTGCGGGCGCAGGCCACGGTCGAGCTAGCCGCGGCCCTGGAGGAAGACCTGGACCGGCGCGAGTCTGTCGCGCTGCTGCACGAGCTCGAGCTGCCGCTGGTGTCCGTGCTGGCCCGGATGGAGCAGACCGGCATCGCCGCCGATGCGGATCACTTCGCGGCCATGTCGGCGATGCTGCACGGCGAGGCGAAGGCCGCGGAGCAGGCCGCCTATCTGGTCGCCGGGCACGAGTTCAACCTGGGCTCACCCAAGCAGCTGCAGGAGCTGCTGTTCACCGAGCTCAGCCTGCCCAAAACCAAGCGGATCAAGACCGGCTACACCACCGACTCCGAGGCGCTGACCCATCTGCTCGCCCAGACCGGGCATCCGGTGCTCGAGCACCTGCTCCGGCACCGCGACGTGGCCAAGCTCATGTCAATCGTGGATTCCCTGATCCCGATGGCCGGCGAGGACGGCCGGATCCACACCACGTTCAACCAGACCGTCGCGGCCACCGGCCGGCTGTCGTCGGCCGACCCGAACCTGCAGAACATCCCCATCCGCAGTGACCTGGGCCGCCGCATTCGTGAGGGCTTCGTGGTCGGCGCCGGATACGAGACCCTGCTGAGCGCGGACTACAGCCAGATCGAGCTGCGGATCATGGCGCACCTGTCCGAGGACGCGGCGCTGATCGCGGCGTTCGAGTCCGGGCATGACTTCCACGCCGCGACCGCGTCCCGGGTCTTCGCCCTGCCGCCCGAGCAGGTCACCCCGGAGCTGCGGGCCAAGATCAAGGCGATGAACTACGGGCTGGCCTACGGCCTGTCCGCCTACGGGCTCGCCCAGCAGCTGCGCATCACCCCGGACGAGGCCCGCGGCCTGATGGAGGACTATTTCAAGGAGTTCGGCGGCGTCCGCGACTACCTGCACGAGGTGGTGGACCGGGCCCGGCTGGACGGCTATACCGCCACCATGATGGGCCGCCGCCGCTACCTGCCCGACCTCACCTCCGACAACCGCCAGCGCCGCGAGATGGCCGAACGCATGGCCCTCAACGCCCCGATCCAGGGCTCCGCCGCGGACGTCATCAAGGTCGCCATGCTCGCCGTGGATAGTGCCCTGGCCGCGGCTGGCCTGCGCTCCCGGATGCTGCTCCAGGTCCACGACGAGCTCATTATCGAAGTAGCCCCCGGCGAGCTCGACCGTGTCCGCGACCTAATCTGCGCCGCCATGGCAGGCGCCGCCGCCCTCCGCGTCCCCCTGGACGTCTCCGTAGGCACCGGCAGAAGCTGGTCCGAAGCGGCGCACTGAGTTTCTGCGGGGGGCTCCGCCCCCCCAC
>JBEKKH010000750.1:0-3853 GCA_050010815.1 Streptosporangiaceae bacterium
ACCTGATGCCGGCCGCCGCCGCGGCGCGCCGCTACCGCGTCTGCGACCGCACCGCCGCCCGGGCCTTCACCGCCTACGCCGATGAGCAGCTCGCTGATCTGGACGAGCAGCAGGACCCGGTCCAGGCAGCCGGGGTCGATGAGTTCCGCCGCGGCGCCCCTGCCGACGGCGCGGACCCCGAGACCGGCGAGGTCACCCGGACCCGTTCCGAATGGCTCACCCACCTGGTTGACCTGGACGGCGGCGGCACCCTGGGCCTGGCCGAAGGGCGCACTGCCGCCGCGGAGGAAGGCCTGCTCGCCGGGCACGCCGCCAGGCTGCGGTACCTGGCGATGGACCTGTCCGCCACCTACCGCTCCGGCGCCCCCGCCGGGGTGACACTGGTAGCCGACGCCTTTCACCTGGTCAAACTCGCCAACAGGAAGATAGACGAGGCGTTCCGGCGGCTGTCCTACCGCACCGAGCACGCGCACGAGGAACTCGGCCTGCCCCGCCCGCTGCACTACATGCTCCGGTACAACATCGAGAACCTGGACCCCGGTCACCTGGCCACCATCATCGGCGTGCTGGACGCCGACGCCGACGGCCAGCAGATCGCCGCGGTCTGGATCGCCAAGGAGCACCTGCGCGACCTGCTCGCCCTGCGCGCCACCCGCACCCACGTCACCCCCGCGCCCAGCGCGGTCCGCGACAAGCTCGCCAGCTTCTACATCTGGTGCGCGGACAACGACAGCGTCCCCGAGATAAAAACCCTCGCCAAGACAATAAGCAAATGGCAGCAGCCCGTCATCGACGCCGTCCTGACCGGCTATTCGAACGCGAAAGCCGAGGCGCATAACCGCACTGCCAAACTCGTCGCCAGGAACGCCCGCGGATTCGCCAACCCGCAGAACCAGGCCCGCCGGGTCCGCATGGCCACCACCCGCACCGCCCGGCAGGCGAGGAAGGAGGCTGGCCGTAGACGGTCACCGAAGGTAACCGGGAGGCGGGTGACGGCCAGGGGCTCCATAGGCGGACGCCGACAGGCTCAGGCTGGGCTGGGAGCGAGGGCGGGATCGGTGGCGCCCCGGTTAAATTCGGAGACCCAACAAGCTGAGCCGGTGAATTCCACCGGCTGCCTTTACAAACGACCTCTCACCGTCAATGCTTATTACCGGCACGTGCCGAGAGAAAACGTAGCACGGGACAGCCTTCGGCGCGTGTGTCACCTGCGGCAGAAGGGGGTGGAGTTACGTTGACGACTACAGTGACCGAGGCGCCGCAAGTACCGGCTGTCGCAGGCGTCAAGTTGCGCAAGAGCGTCGCTACGCTAACAGACGCGGATCTGGCCAGCCTGCGGGCTGCCTTGACCGCTATGGAGGGCATCTCCGACGAGCGCGGATATCAGTATTGGGCCGGTATTCATGGACTTCCGCTACCTGGCTACTGCGTCCATGGTGACGCTGCCGGAGTGCTCGGCAATCTTCCGGTCGGCCCGCTATTCCTTCCGTGGCACCGGGCGTACCTCTATTTCCTTGAGCTGGCCCTCCAGGACCAGGACCCGGGCCACGCGGTGACACTCCCATGGTGGGACTGGATTACAGATCCGTCCCAGCCATCCGAGATCCCTGCCGCTTATGCCTCGGAAACGGTTGACGGCCAGCCGAATCCCCTATTTCAGGGGCCGATCGTCGCTATTCCGGACTCACAGTGGGAAGGCGATTCAGGCGCGAGGCAAAGCCTCCTCCAGCAAACTGGTGTCGACCCTGGCCCGCTGCCAGCCAAGACGTACCGTCAGCCAGGCGCTCTTCCCATGGCGCCACCGGCGCTGCCGACCGCTCAAGACGTGAACGATGCCCTCGCGTCCTCCAACTTCGCCGACTTCAGCCAAAGGATCGAGCAAATCCACAACGCAGTGCACGTGTGGGTCGGTGGCACAATGAGTGAGATCCCCGTCGCCGCCTATGATCCACTCTTCTATGCTCATCACACGATGATCGACCGGCTGTGGTCGCTCTGGCAACTGCAGCATTCTGGGGCTAACCCGCCCGCGCGCTATCTTGACGCCCCTTTGCCGCCGTTCCCGAGCCTGACGGTAGGCGGGACGCTTGATATCAACACCCTCGGCTACGAATACGCTGTCGCTGAGGTGCCCCTGGAAGCTTTCACGCCAGAACAGGCTTAAGCAATGCGACCATTTCATTCAAAATCGATCGGGCTCACGCCCGGTGATGTCGGCACCACCTATCGTCGCGCTGACCTGGTCTTCGATGGCGTTGATCATTCGGGCCGATCCTACTCGCTGAGAGTCTTCTTCAATAACCCGGCCGCCACGGTAAACACCGGTCTCTCGGCTGAGAATGGCTATGCGGGATCGGTGTATGTGTTCGGCCACGGAGGATGTTTCGGCGACCAGGGCCATTGTGACGTTCCGATGGAGCGGCAACCTTTCGACTTGCGGCCTCCTCACCAGCTCACGCCGGCGAAGATGTGGCTCGAGGTTACGGACGCCATCGGCCGAGTCGCACAAGGAGAGGAGCGCCTGGTCATCACAGTCGTTCCTGTGGTGGCAGGTGAAGCGGCCGCGGATGCGCCCCTGCCATTCCAAAGAGTTTCATTGGTCACCTACGCTTAATTTCTCCGCACGGTACCCGCAGCTAGCGTAGTCCGGGCTGCGCTCAGGCAGCGTGAGGGCTAATTCCGGCACGATGCCCAGGGCGCCACGCGGCTCACGGCGTTTCAGGAGCAAGTACTGGCGGTAGGCGGCGTCCTGCTCGTCTTGGACGCGGAACGATGTCGTGATCTCGGGCACCGACCTGATGGCTCTGGCGTCTAAGGTGGCCAGTTGCTCAAGCGAGCGGATGCCGGGTGGCCGATCATCGTGGCTTGTTGCGGCTGCGCGCCCTTGATGTGGCGGAGCAAGGCGAGCCGGAGGCCGAACTCCGGTTCGCCGGAGATTGAACGCGAATGAGGTATACGAAGGCGATGCCCCGAATGCGGCAGAAGCGAGTATTCGTCGTAGCCGCCTCGGGAGGCACCGAGCGCCGATTATCTGGAGTCCCTTTCAGAGTGTCTTCTCTGT
Source organism: Streptosporangiaceae bacterium (assembly GCA_050010815.1). Classification (GTDB taxonomy): domain Bacteria; phylum Actinomycetota; class Actinomycetes; order Streptosporangiales; family Streptosporangiaceae; genus Palsa-504. The sequence goes on from JBEKKH010000750.1 coordinate 3,062, forward strand.
AGTTGATGTGACCTTCGAGCTCCGGCGTAGACACGCGGTGTCTCCACCGTTATCCGCGCATGTCCCCCTGTCGCCGCCGCTTTTTGATTCTACGTTTGATACGGGAACGCTCCGCGACTACTACATGTCCATGCTGCAAAGAGCCAGGTCAGACAGGCTATTTCACGGATGAGTCTCCCTGCCGAATAGGCGCGGCTGGCAATCGTGCTGGTTTGCTGGGCGATCTGGCACTGGTCGCCCAGTTCGGTGCCATTCGGGGGATCGACATCAGAAATGCGGTACCGGATACGGTTCCGGCGTGCCCGGCCCGATTGTCAGATCGAAGCTGGGATCGCTGCTTTGTACTGGCGGGCGGCTTTGTTCTGTCTGGCGGACTTGGGCCTGCATAACCGCTGACGCTGTGTCGTGGCGGTCATGGCTGCGCTGTCAGACGGACATGGCGGGGGGTGAGATGGCGGGGGACGGCGGCGGGCGGTAGGCGCGCCATGCGTCGGCGAGCCGCTTGACGGCCTCGGTCAGGTCATCTGCCCGGGTGGCGAAGTGCAGGCGCAGGTAGTCCTGGCTTTGCCCGGAGGCGTCGAGGCCGCTACCCGGCAGGATCGCGACGCGGTGGCGCAGCGCGGTCTGCGCGAACGAGGTGCCGTCGCCGTACGGCAGGCGCACCCACAGGGTCTGCCCGCCGGGCACCGGGGGCGCGTCCCAGCTGGGTAGGTGACGGGCCAGTTCGGCGCGCAGGTGGTCGTGGCGGGCCTGCCGGGCCGGGGCCTGGCGCGCGGACAGCTCCTCCAGGCG
>JBEKKH010000751.1:0-3853 GCA_050010815.1 Streptosporangiaceae bacterium
GCCCGCCAGGCTCTCGATCCGCTGCCGCATCGCGACGAGCCCGAATCCGCCGCCGTTCCGGCTGTCCCCGACCCCGTGTCCGGCCGCCCCCTCGCCGAGCTGGACCGGATCAAAGCCCTTGCCGTCGTCGCGCACATCCAGGGCGACCTCGTGTTCCATGTAGGACAGTGTCACCCACACTCTCGTCGCCTCGGCGTGCCTGCCCACGTTGGCTAGTCCTTCCTGTTCCGTGCGGAGCAAGGCAAGCTCGGATTCGGCCGGTAGTGGTCTTGCGACTCCGTTCGTGCTGACCTGGACCGCGATGCCGTGCAGGGCCGACCAGTGGTCGGCGACGTCCGACATCGCGTCGCTCAGCCGGCCTCTCTCCAGCGGCTCGGGCCGCAGCGCGTCCACCGACCGCCGCGCCTCGGACAGGCTTTCCCTGGCCAGGGTGACCGCGGCCTCGAAATGCCGGCGCCGGCCCGCCGGGTCTTCGCTGGCCTGCTCGGCCGCCTGCAGCTGGGTGATGATCCCGGTCAGCCCCTGGGCCAGGGTGTCATGTATTTCCCGTGCCATCCGCTGCCGCTCGTCGAGAATCCCGGCCTCCCTGGCCTGGGCCAGCAGCTGCTCGTGCAGGCCCGCGTTCTCAGCCAGCGTGGCTTCGAGCCGGCGGTTGGCCTCGCTTACCTCATCAAGGGCCAGCTCGCGCTGGTCCTTCTGCTGGTCGTTCCGGTGGTCGAACCAGGCGAGGCCGCACAGGGGGAGCACGTTCACGGCGACGATGGCGACGTAAACGATCACGCCCAGCGCCGTACCTTTATTCACGCCGTACGCCTGCCCGGTGCCTGCTGTCACTGCGACCGCGGCGACGCCGGCCAGCCGCCACGGCCAGCGCAGGATCCCGAACGCGTAGAAGTAACCGGCGGGGGTGAGGAACCCGAACCAGGGATCCCGGATGACCAGAATCGCCATGATCGCGACAAACACGGTGAAGAACACCGCCATCACCCGCGGGCGCACCCGCCAGGCGGGGTGCAGCGTGAACATCCACAGCATCCACACCGCATCGAGCGCGCACAGGCCCAGGTCAATGCGCAGGGAACCGCCGTGGGAGTGCTTTTCGGTGACCGTGAAGGCGGTCAGCACCGCCAGCAGGATGTAGGGCCCGACGTGCAGCACCGGACGCATGCGCCGCTCCACCGCGTCCGGCTCGCGCGCGAGCGGCATCTGATTAGTCATCTGCGCCATCCGTGTGAAAACTACTCCCAGCGAAACAATTTAGCCGCTGCCAGGCCGAACGCCACCGCGTAAGCCGCCAGGGTCAGCAGCTGCAGCGAGGTCGGCCAGTGCCCCAGGGTCGCGTTCTGCAGCGCGGGCACCGCCGCGCCCAGCGGGGTGGCGTGGCTGATGTGCTGCAATACCCGCGGCATGTTCGGGATGGGCAGCCACAGTCCGGCGAAGAACATCATCGGGTAAAACACGATCGCCCCGATGCCCCGGGCGATATTACAGGTCGGCGCGACCGCGGCGATGAACAAGCCAATGGCCATCAGCGCGGCGGCGGTCAGCAGACCAGCCACGGCGAATCCGGCGAGCTGGCCCGGCCAGGTCACGCCGTACCCGATCCTGGCCACGGCGAGAATGAGGATCACCGTGACGGCGGCGGCGCCGAGCTTGACCACAAGCTGGGCGGTGAGCACCCGGATCGGACCCGCCGGCGTGGTCTGCAAGCGACGCAGGACGCCGATCTCCCGGTAGCCCGCCAGCACCGTCGGTATGGTCAGGAGCGATAGCAGGGCCACCGAGAGGGCCAGCAGGATAGGCACGTAGACATCCAGCACGGTGAGGCCGCCGTAGACCTTGACCGGCCGGTTGAAAGAGCGGATGCTGCCGAAGATGATTAGCAGGAGCAGCGGGACCGCGACGGTGAGCAGCATCCCGACGGCCGCGCGGCCTCGGGTGAACAGTTTCAGCTCGATAAGGGTGAGCCGTCCCAGCGCGGAGCCGTGGGCGGCGGCCGGCGGCGGCGCGGTCGTGACAGACATGGTTGTTTCTCCTTGATTCTGGGCGAGTTAGTTATGGCCGGCTTGGTTCTGCCCGACGCTGGGCCCGGCCCCTGAGCGCCTGCCGGTCAGCGTGAGGAACGCGTCCTCCAGGCTGCCTTGCTCCACGCGCAGCTGGTGGGCCACGATCTGCTGGCGGGCCAGCACCGAGGTAACCGCGTTCAGCGCGTTGCTGTTGCCGGTGACCACCACGACATCGCCCCTGTGGATGACGTTGGTGACATCGGGCAGGTGGGTCAGCAGCCCGTCATTGAACGGAACGGACGGGCGGAACTGGATCCGCTGCTCGGACTCGGCCCGCTCGGCCAGCGCGGCCGGGCTGTCCACCACCACGACCCGGCCCGCGTCGATCAGCGCCACCCGGTCGCAGAGCCGTTCGGCTTCCTCCATGAAGTGCGTGACCAGCACGATCGTGACCCCGCGCGAGCGGACCCCCTCGATCAGCTCCCAGGTATCGCGCCTGGCTTGCGGGTCCAGGCCGGTGGTGAGCTCATCGAGCACCGCCACCTGAGGGCTTCCGACCAGGGCCAGCGCGATCGAGAGCCGCTGCTTCTGGCCGCCGGACAGGTTGCCGAACTTGGTCTTGGCCTTGCCCGCCAGCCCGAGCACCTCCATCAGCTCATGCCAGTCGGCCGGGGCGCGGTAGAACGCGCTGTAAAGCTCCAGTGCCTCCGCGACGCGCAACTGGTCAGGCAGCTGGCTGTCCTGTAGTTGCACCCCCAGCCGCTGGGTCAGCTCGGCCCGGTCCCGCTGAGGGTCCAGCCCGAGCACCGTGATCTGGCCTCGGTCCGGGGCCCGCAGGCCCTCGATGCATTCCACCGTGGTGGACTTGCCCGCGCCGTTCGGACCGAGAATCCCGAAGATCTCGCCCTCGGCCACGGCGAAGGAAATATCGTCAACCGCCACGGTCTTCCCGTAACTCTTGTGCAGGTGCTGTACCTCGATGACAGCTGGCATGCGCTCGGTCCTCCTTAGGCCCCGTCGCCTTCGCGGCTGGGGTACCTTCAGCTTCGCGGCACGGGGCCCGGGTGCGCATCGACCGGTCAGCCGGGTCTGCGGCGGAATCGCCCGCCTGACCAGACGGTTGAGCCGATCCACCGATCGGCTGACTCGGTCGCCGGTAAAGCGCCGACCCGACGGATCGCCGGCACCAGCAGGGCGACCAGTGCGCAGGCGCCGACGGCTGAGGCGCAGGTGATCATGGCGTCGGCCGCGGAAGCGGTGCGCGCGATCAGGCCGAGCACGTTGTCGAAGACCAGCAACGCCGCGCTCTGCGCCAGGCTCAGCAGCGCCTGGATCCTGGCCAGGTGAGTACGCGGCGCGGTGCCCATCAGGACCGGGGCCAGGCTGCAGACGAAGGTGCCTGTCCCCAGGCCCATCATGAACGCACCGGCAACCGCGAGGCTTTTCGCCGGCGTCAGGCCGAGGAGCAGCTCGCCGGTGCCGATCATGGCCAGTCCGAGCGCGGCCGTCAGGCCGGGGCGGGAGACGGCCCCGCGCCTGGTGACCAGGAGCGCTATCACGATTCCCCCCGCCGCCTGCGCTCCCACGATCACCCCCGCCACCGCCGCCGGCCAGTGATGCTGACGTGCGATCAAGGGCACCAGCAGCGATGTAGCCGGGATGACGAATCCTGCTACCCCAGCGACGAGCAGCAGCAGCGTGGCCAGACCCGGCGTCTTGACCGCCACCCGGATGCCGTCCGCGGACTCCCGCAGGACGTGGCGGCGCGGTGCGTCGGGCGGCGTGAACCGGGGCCTGATGGCGATCAGGGCGATCAGGACGACGCCGAAGCTGATCGAGTCGGTCAG
>JBEKKH010000752.1:0-3831 GCA_050010815.1 Streptosporangiaceae bacterium
GAGAGCGTCTACGACCTCCGGAACGCCATACCAGAGCCGAGGACCATGAGCGTCAACATGGATCTCCGCGTCCATCACGTGCACGGGCTGCTGGCTCTCGGCGAGCTCGAGGCGGCCGAACGGGCCCTCATCGAGCAGGGCCCGCACCCGTCTGACGCGGAACTGTGGAGCCTGCTCGCGCAGGACGCGTCGGTGGCCGGTCTCGATGACCTTGCCATCCGCAGCGCCCGGTTTTCCGTTCAGCTCGCGCCGGCCGCCGTGTTGCCGTGGGCGACCCTGGCCATGATCCTGGAGAGTCGGGGAAAGACCGACGAAGCACGCGTTTACGTCGAGAATGCGCTCCGCCTGGACCCCGCCGACCCGCTGTCCAGGGACCTTGCTCTCCGGCTGGGAATCTGACGGCGGCCAGGGGACGGCCTCATTCCATAATCGTCGCCACCGGTTTCCGTTGAGTCCTGCCTAGCCCACGGTGCGGCCGCGTGGCCAGGCGGCCCTCGGTGTTCTGGCAACATGCCCTCGGTCCCGGGCGTCGCGGCGGACCGACAATCCCAGGTGGGCTGCCGCAATCTGGCAAAGTGGACATGTACCCCTGCAGGCAGCCGGCCACCGGGTAACCATAATTGGCTGTTCTGAGCGTTGGAACCTGCGCGCGGGCGCGCGGAGACCCGAGCACGTATTCGGCGATCTATCGGCCTGCAGTTCCTCAGGGCGGTTTGCGCCGCGTGATCGACGCTGTCCTCGGCGGGCGTGCAAGGAGGCTCTCGTTCTGTTGCGTTGGTTTTACCAGCGCTCGCCGCTGGACCTTCAGACACGGACTCAGTATTCCCGCCGGAACGCACTCTGGTAGGGCGAAGTAGTATGCCGGGTGGGGTTATAAGTGTCGAGCAGGTGCCGGGGCCACGTAAGCCTTCTGGTTCGCTACCGTTATGCGGGGCTCACCAGGACGTAGCCGTAGTTGGAGGGCACGGTGACCGGGAGCAGGTCGCCGGGCGCGGCAGCGATGCACTGCAGCGGCGCCGGCCGTGTGGCGGCGTCGACCAGTTCCCGGTACGTCCCGGCTGCCGGGGCCGGCACGCTGATCGGCTGGGAGCTATCGGAGAAGTTCAGCATGACGATGGCGTGCTGCGAAAGGTCGCTGGTGGAGCGACGGTAGGCGATGATCCCGTCACCGGTCCGGGACTGCTGGTTGTAGTAGAACGAGACACGGCTGCGCAGCGCGGGGTAAGCCCGGCGCAGGGCGCCCATGATCCGGTGCAGGCGGACTAGCGGAGAGCCCTGGAGGTCGTAGAAATACTCCCAGTGGAAGTCCCGCTGGATCGGCGTCCGCAGCGGGTCATGATCGGGCAGCACCTAGTCGTCGCTGACCTCCTGGCCCTGCCAGAGCATGGGGATGCCCTGGGCGGTGTACTGGGCCACCACGAACGGCTGGATCTTGTACCACGGCGTGCGGTCGGCGAGCGGCTGCGCCGGGTCGCGCCCCGCCTGGGTAAGGTAGGCGAGCAGGTGGCTGTGGTCGTGGCTGTTGAGGTACTGAACGAGGTTCACCGGCATGTCGACCGGGGTGCCGGCGATGTCGTGCACCGACTTGACGGCGGGGTAACCGCTGAAGCTCGCGTCGAGCAGGTGCGCGAAATCGTCGTCGACATAACATCCCTTGCCCGCCATGTCCTCGGCCTTATCCAGCAGCCCGTCCTGCCAGGTGGCCGTGGAGTAGGTGTTGCTGAGCACCTCCTGCGGCCGGTTGAGCGCCTCGGGGACCTGGATCACCCGGCTGTACTCGCCCTGGGCGGTGCCGCCCGACGGGGTGAACCGGGGCAGTGCGAGCGATTGGTTGTAGACGTCGTACGCGAAGCCGGCGTACGGGTCCCCGGTCGGCTCGGTGTACAGGTCGGTGACCTCATCGTAGCGGAATCCGTCGACGTGGTACTCGGTCAGCCAGTGGGCGGTGACCGCGTGGACGTAGTCCCTGGAGAACTGCCTGGTGTAATCGACCACCGGGCCGAACTGCCCCACTCCCCCGATCATCGGGCTGGGCACGCCGGTGGCCGCATAGACCTGGTTGAAAGCGAACGACGCGTCTACGTGCTGGAAGACCATGTCCAGGATGACCGCGACCCCCGCCTGGTGGCATACGTTGACCAGTGCCTTCAGGCCCGCGGCTCCGCCCCAGCGCTCGTTCGGCGCGAAGTAGTGCAGCGGCTGGTATCCCCAGTCGAACGTCAGCCTCAGCGTGGTGACAGGCATCAGCTCGAGGCAGTTGACGCCCAGGCTCTGCAGGTAGGGGAGCCTGGCGATCGCGCCCCCGAATGTGCCGTTGAACTCCTCGACCTGCAGCTCGTAGACCACCAGATCGCCGCCGCCGGGTACCTGCCAGGCGTCATCACCCCAGGTGAAGTCCCGGATGGTGTCAGCGGTGTCGAAGGCGGAAAGCTGGCCCACGTCGTCGGTGGCCCGGGCGAAGGGATCGGTGAACCACGGGACGACCACCGTCCCGTCCGTACGCGACAACCGGAACCGGTACAGGTAACGACCGGAAAGCCCGAAGTTCGTGCCCGCCTCGGGAGCGATGTTGACCGTGCCAGACCAGCTGTCAGCGGCGAATGCCAGCTGGTAGGAGCGAGCCGGAATAGCTGGATCGAACCGGTCCGCCTCGTGAATGACCACGAAGCTGACCGTCCACTGGCCGCCCCCGGTGCCGGGCAGCGGGAGCGTCACGGTCACGGCCACGCCGTCAGCGGCAGGGGCGGCTGCACTCACCGGGGTCGCAGTCAGGTCTGCCAACGAGAGCTCCTCCACGGTCAGCGGCGGCCTTCGCATGGCCACCATCGTCAACTTAGCGGAGGGACCACGGTCCCCTGGAGATACGGATCCGGGCAATCGGCGCACTGATGACCGACGTGAACCCATAACCGCTCAGCACACATAGCCGGCTTTCCTGAAAGTGGGACCTCCTCGTAGCGCTGCGTGATCAGCCCTCGCCTAGAGCAGGGCGCACACTGCCGCCGTTATGATCGGCCGCCTCACCGTCGGATGACCGCTTCCACGGCGTCCCGAACGGGTCGTTATAGCGCTGGGAGGCCAGGGCGCTCGCCTAGCTCCTGGCATGTCTGGCGCACCGGGACGCCCACCCCGCTGGCGGCGGCGCGGATGTAGGCCACGGCCGCGAACAGGGCATACTGCCAGAAATCGTCGGTCTGCCACCAGGCGACCTCATCGAGCAGGTCCGGTTCGGTCCCGCCGTAGAGGGCTGCTGCGGCCAGCACTGCGTACTGGAGCTTCGCGTTCCGCCGGCCGCGGAAGGCGGCTTCGGGCAGGAACCGCTCGCGCAGTGCCTCCAAGGGCAGCGGATCGGCCCGGCTGGCCCTGCACCAGTCCAGCGCGTCCGCAGCGACTCGGAGGAACACCTCGCCAGGGAAGGTATCGTCCCGCGGGTGCAAGGGCGCAAGCTCGCTCACCAGCTGGGAGATGTCAGCGTCGCGGGCGAGCCCGTCGAGCAGAACGCGGCGGGCAGTCACGGTTTCCTCGGGAGCGGGCCGCTTCCTGGCAGGCATGTCACGACGGTACGGCACCAGCTGATCGCAAGGCGCCCTTACCGGCGGATGCCCGCCGGGCCGGGCGGTTGCCTTATGAGCTGCATGACACACCTGAACCGATCTGTTCGCCCTGGCGCCAGCGAGGGCGGTCGTTCCAGGCGTGCGGAATGAATGTTCTGTCGTGCCTGCCGCCAGCAGCCGGGGATCTATGAGCGGCCAGTTCGGTCGCCACAACGAGACGGCATTCGCCGACGACATCATCGGCACCACGTTTCCGTACACCTCAGTCGCGGCCGGG
>JBEKKH010000753.1:0-3815 GCA_050010815.1 Streptosporangiaceae bacterium
CTCGCACTTCAAGAACTGGACCATCATGCACACCGACTACCGGCGCCCGCTCAAAACATTCGAGACAACCATCTCAGCAGTCATCGGCCTGCACTTCTACCGGACGGCCTGAATAACCCTCCCAGCATGCGTTAACCGTCACGACGTTGCGTAGTAAAAGGGGGTTTGCTAGCGTGACCGGGTGATTATCCACTTCATCTGCCGCGGTAACTCGTTCAGGAGCATTATTGCTGAAGCCTATCTGAACTCGCTCGATGTCAAGGGTTGGAGCGTTCTTTCGAGCGGGACGGCGGCGGCATTGGACAAAGCGCGGAATCTGGTATATTACAGGACGACGCTCGCGCTTCTCGAGAAGCACGGCATACGGAAATACGCTAAGGCTGACCATGGAGATCAGCTGACGCAGTCGCGCCTGGAGAAAGCTGACATTGCAATTTGCATGAATCAAAGGGTTTACGACGAGTGCCTGCAGATCGTGACCTTTCCTGCTTGCCCGCGTATATGGTCAGTCGCCGATGTAGGCGAACCGGGCAGGATCGTCCATGCCAAATCGGAAGAGCCGCTTTACCGGGAAGAGGCTTACCGGGAAATTGCTAAGAATGTCGATCGGCTGGTCTGGGAGATTTCGTCGATAAGCTGATTTAGCAGTCGTCGTCGATAAACGGGCAAGCTCTCACATCGGCATGTGCGGTAAACCGGCCAATAGGCCAGCGAGTTCATATGCACTCTGTGCTGCGGGGTGCATCGGAATGATCCGGTGTCCCTGGCTGTGTCTCAGCTTCGCTATCTGTCTTTTGGGTAGAAATTTGGGTAGAAGTTCACTGTTGCCCGGATCTGTGGACTCTGGTGCAGCGTGGCCCCGCACACTCCATCTTGATGAAGCACACCTGGTAGCTCGTGGCGCCGGATGAATCGGTGCGCGCAGTAGCTCAAAGTGCGCGCCGCAAGAGGGCCAGGCTCGGCAGCCGTTCAGACAGCGAGAACTTGAACGGCACGTCGTACCGGAACCGCTGATTCGGCGGCTATCGGGTCAGGTGGTCTCCAGGGCTTTGCGGAGATCCTTCATGAGCAGGAACAGGTGCAACGGATCGGTTGGGCTAGCCTCGAACTTGGCCAAGCGCAAGTAGAAGTCGCGTGCGGCGTCGTTCTCGCAGTGGATGAGCAGAGCACGTACTCCGATCACTTCGGATGCAGCGGCCACTCGGCGCAGCGCATCGACGACCATTGCCTTGTCCAGGCCCAAACCTTGACAAGAAAGGTCCACGCCCAGGCGGGCGAGGATCACTACTGGCTGGTAATAACGGCCCGCGCCCTGCGCCAGCCGCTGCGGGGCGGTCGCGGGGGCGACCGACCCGGCGGCTAGCGCATAGTAGCCCACCACCTTCTGCCCCTCATCCGTCTTCTCGCTCACCACATAGACACGAGAAGTGCCAGACTGATGCGCCTGCAGCGCGTGCCGCACTAGCCACTCGGACTGGGCGGCCGATCCGCAGTCGAAGCCGGCCACCACGTGAGTCCTGGTCAGCGGGGCAACCGGGCTGAACCGCTCGGTCACCATCAGGACTGAGCGGGAGGAGGCTCAGTGGCGCCCCGGTCGAGCACCGTAGGTGTAGACAATAGCTCGCGCAGGCCCGGTACCTCGGCGGCGGCCCGGGACAAGGCCTGGTCGAACACCTGCCAAGCTTCCTCGTCCAGCGCGAATACGCGCCGGTCCGCAACAACATCAGCGGCCGCCTCGGTGGCCGCGCGTAGCACGAAACCGGAAACCGTATCCCCGGCGGCGCGGCTGGCCGCTTCTAGCAGCGCCTTCTGCTCAGGGTCCACGCGCAGGTGCAATCGCTCAGCCTTAGAACTCATACCATGATTGTACGTACACTGTACACCCAACTCAACAGCTGCGCTCCGCCTGCCGGATAGGCCATTTGAAGCAGCGCAGTGGTTGCAGGCCCTCATCGCCGCGTGAGCATCGGCGTCAGTTGGTCCTGACCAGGCTTGTCACAGCCGGCATCGATCAGGATCCGGCACGCTGAACGTCGCCGCTCGCAAAGCGGCAGATCCGGACGATGCCCCGTACACCGGGCCGCTGCCGCAATGCGGCGGCGGGTCTTCGCCTTGGTCAGGATTCGAGAAGCGCCAGCGGCCGCGGCGGGCCTAGCCTTCGTTCAACCGGCCGGTATCGCGCCGAGCCTACGGGGATCGAAAGGTGGCGTGGCAATGTCCGCGAAGAGTTCCCAGACCTGGTCCGGCGGCTTCACTGCCGCAGAGCGTGCCGCGATGAAGCAGCGCGCCGCAGAGCTGCGCTGACGCGCGCGAACAGATGGTCTGCGCTTGTACCGCCGTTCGCCGAGCCGTTTACCTGCGGGGCAGGACGCTGACCTTGACCTGGCTCCAGTGAGTAAACGCCGTGGACCTGCGAAAGGCTTGTCCCGGCTGGGTTGGTTCTGATCAGAGTGACCGCTGGCTGAGCCAGTCCAGCGCTGCCTGCGCGACCTCGCGCCAGCCGTGGTCGATCGTCAGCGAGTGGCCGCGATCGGGGAACTCGATGAAATCGGTGATGGCCGGTGATTTGTGGTAGAGCTTGCGGGTCGACGTCGTGATGGCGGCCGGCACGGTGTGATCGTTGCCCCCGGCCGTGAGCAGCAGCGGCCCGCGGGTCTTGTTTCCGGTATTCACCTTCGCCGGCGACCGCGGGGTGAAGTTCGCCAGGGCGGCTTCGAACAGTGGCTTGCCCGGCGAGGGCACTGTCCAGCGGTCATACAGCTCCGCTGACTCCTGCTCGGGAAGCGCGTTCCCGAAGCCATACCGGAATTGTTCTGCGGTGAGCGATATCGCCAGGTTGCGGTTGGCTGGTTTGCGCAGCGCGATCGAGGCGACTTTCAGCGCGGAGACGGGCAGGTTGAGCACGCCCTTGATGGGCGCGGCATCGATCGCCACGGCGGCAGCGGCCAGGTCCTGCCCAAGCAGCCGCTGCGCGATGAGACCGCCGAAGGAGTGGCCGATGACGACCGGAGGGGCCGGGAGCCCGCGGATGATCCCGGCGTAGTGGCCGACCACATCGTCGATGCCCTTGCCCGCCATCTGGCCGGGGTCCCGGCGGGCCTCCTCTACCGTGTCCAGGTCACCTGGCCAGCCCGGTGCTGCCGGCGCGTAGCCCGCGTCCTGGAACAGTTGTAGCCACGGGCCCCACGAGCTGGCATGCAGCCACAGGCCATGAACAAAGACTGCGGGCCTGCCTGGTTGTGTCATTCCGCGCTCTCTTCCTCAGCCTGGCCGCGATGTCCGAAGAACCCGATACTCACCACCCAGTTCTACTCCCTTCGGCCCGACCGTAAACGAGTCCCTGGCAGGGGCATGACCGAGCGTTCCCGGCCGCGCAACGATCATCGCGGGCGGGGCTGAGGATCCGGTACCGCGATCACCGGCGAAGCAGCAGGCGTCGGCCATCCGGGCCGGCGCTCCCGGCGATCACCTGCCTGCATCGACGACCGGGAACACGCACCTGATCTGCGGCTAGCGGGCATGGGCTCCAAGCGCGCGCTGCATAAATATACGGCCAGGGAGACTGTCAGAGTTCTTGATAACCGCGCACAGTCCCGCCGATATGCATGCCCTCGCCGAACGCGCGGTCCTCTTTGACGGTCGTGCAGATCCGGGCGATCTGGACGGCCGGCCGTGGGCTCGTCGGGCGCGACGATCGTGTGGGGTCTGGACCGTCGGCGGGCAGCCGGATGCCTGCCTACGTCACTTGAGCGTTTCCAGCTTGTTGATCGCGGGCTCTATGTTGGTGAACAGGCGGGCGAGCGCTGATTCCATCA
>JBEKKH010000754.1:0-3807 GCA_050010815.1 Streptosporangiaceae bacterium
GCTGCAGCACCTTCAGGTGCCGGGACACGGCCGGCATGCTGATCGGGAGCGGAACGGCCAGCTCGGACACGGTCGCCTCCCCGTCGGCCAGCCTGGCCAGGATCGCCCGCCGGGTCGGATCCGCCAGCGCCCCGAAGATCACGCTGAGCCGGTCGTCTGCCACTTTTAACCATCCTGTTAATTAACGAATAGGTTAAACGTAGCGCGGCAGGGGAACCGCGCGTCAAGACCAGCTACCAGCACCACCAGCTGACCGGGCGCGGCAGACCCGAGGAACTAGCGCGTTTCCCCGGGAAGAGCGCAGTCCGGGCCGAGCACGCCGCAGCATCGACGCTTACAGCGGCCCCTGGTTCCTGCAGCGGCGGGCGGCGAGTTCGCCCGGATCCCTCGAGCTGCATTCCGAGACCAGGCCCGCCCTGTCCGCTCTCTCTGATTCCCTGGCGGTCAAGCCAGCGTGTCCGGCGGCGAGGCCGTCAGTGATCGGCGGCCGCATCGCCGAGGGCGCAGACACCGGAACTGGTTGTTCTGCATCGCCAACAGCGTCAGAACCCGGTACCGGCAAGCCAGCGCGGAATCGGCAGGGATCCGCCGCCGCAAGGTGACTATGGGGTATGGCACACGCCGTGGTTGATGCGGGCTGGTGCTTCACGATCCGTGTCCGCCGGTATATCGCGTTGCTGTCGCCTGCCAGCCTGTAAGCCGCCTATGCCGCGGCGGACTGGGCCAGGCCGGCTGGGCTAGCATGCGGGCATGAAGGGCACGGTTTGCGTGGTGACGGGCGCGACATCCGGGATCGGCAGGGCGGCGGCGGCCGCGCTGGCCAGGCTGGGCGCCACGGTCGTGATGGTAGGGCGCGACCGTGACCGGACCGAGGCGGCCGCGGCCCGGATCGCTGCGGTGAGTACGTCGCCGCCACGGGCGGAGATCGCCGACCTCGCCTCGCTGGAACAGGTGCGCGGACTGGCCGCCCGGCTCGCCGGGCTGGAGCGCATCGACGTGCTCATCAACAACGCCGGCCTGGTGCTCGGTGAACGGCGGATCACCCCGGACGGCCTTGAGCACGTGTTCGCGGTCAACCACCTGACGCCCTTCCTGCTGACCAGCCTGCTGCTGCCGAAGCTGACGGCGTCCGGGCCCGCGCGGGTGGTCACCGTGACCTCCGACGCGCACTCCGCCGCCCGCCTGGACCTCAGCGACCCGAACCTGGAGCACGGGTGGGACAGCTGGCGGTCCTACGCCAACAGCAAGCTGGCTAACATCTTGTTCACGCGCGAGCTTGCCCGCAGGCTGGACGGCACCGGGGTGACGGCCAGCTGCGCACACCCGGGGGTGGTGCGGACGGGCTTCGGCCGGGAGTCCAGGCCGCTGCTGAAGCTCGGCATCACGATCGCCCGGCCGTTCATGGCCTCGCCAGAACGCGGCGCGGACACCATCGTCTACCTGGCTACCTCGCCGGATGTAGCGGGCGAGACCGGCGGGTACTACGTCAAGCGCCAGCGGCGTGAGCCGTCGGCCGCCGCGCGCGACGACACGGCGGCGCGGGAATTGTGGGAGCTCAGCGAAAAGATGACCGGCCTGGCGCCAGAGGGGGCCGCCGGAAACTGATCCGGCCACTTCGCTGCCGGAACACACCGACCGACCCGGTACCCGACCTGACCGTTGCCAGCGTCACCGTCCGCAGCGCCTACGCGGTCCCTGGTCCTAGCCCCTGGGCCGCCCTCGGTTGGCACTGCAGTGTCGGGTGCCGCGTCCATGGGATCCGCCGGAGACGCTCCTGGCCGGCAGGCCAGGGTAGGGGCCAGGGACTACACGGGCGCGACGGCCCGACCCCGAGCGTGACCCTGAGGTTGGACGCTCACCAGGCTGGTCGTGACGCGACCGGAAGACCGACATGCCCAAGGAGGAGGAAAGGGGGTCATGACTAACATCGACGAGGCCGCCGATGTGAAGGCCTTTCTCAGCGCCTCCGGCGAGATCGATCAGGCGATCCCTAGTCCTGCGGTCCATTCAGCAAGGAGTAAACATGTCTGCTGACAGCATCCTCGGCTACGAGGTCTTCGTCTCCGACCCTGTCCCGACGAACTTGCCCGGGCTCCTGCCCAACGGCGAGCCCCACATGTTCGACCCCCTGGCCACCACGCTGATCTACGGTGAACACGACGCCGTCCTGGCCGAGGCGCCATTCACTGTCGACCAGGGCAAGGCGGTCGGCGACTGGGTCGCGGCCAGCGGGAAGAACCTCACTCATATCTTCGCCAGCCACGGCCACGGCGATCACTGGTTCACCGCCGGCATGCTAGCCGACCGGTTCGACGCGCAGGTTGTCGCTCTGCCGGGCACGATCGAGCAGATGCGGGGCAACGTGGCCGCCCGCCCGGTCTTGTACGACAAGCTGTGGCCCGGGCTGCTCCCGCAGACCCCGGTCACCGCAGTCAGCGTCCCGGGCAACCGCTTCACCCTTGAGGGCCACGACGTGGTCCTCGTCGGGGTCGGGCATACCGACACCGACGATTGCGCCGTGCTGCACGTGCCCGACCTCGGCCTGGTGGTGGCCGGCGACGCGATCTACAACGGCGTCCACCAGTACCTCGGCGAGTCCGCCGACGGCGGCCGCGACGCCTGGCGCGCGGCCATCGACACGGTCGAGAAGCTGGGGCCGCGCTGGGTCGTGGCCAGCCACAAGAACAAAGACCTTGACGACGACCCCGCCCGGGCCATCGCCCAGACCCGCCAGTACATCGACGACGCCGACCAGCTCCTGAAGGAGAACAGCACCGCGCTCGGCTTCTTCAACGCCATGCTCGCCCGCTACCCCGAACGCCGCCAAGGCGCGACTGTCTTGTGGGCCGGCACCAACTCCCTCTACGCCGGCACTGGTGACCCGCTCCAGGACGCCCTCACCGGCTGGGTCACCCCGTAACGGACCCGCACCCTCCTGCTTGTCGCCGCCTCGGCCTGGGCTCAAGGCTGGTGGCGACCGCGCCCATGCTGGCTGAAGTGGTCAGCGGCCTGGCTGAGCCAGTTGGCTGTCCGGTCAAGCCGGTCCGCCTGTCTCGTGATCGTCTTGTGCTGGCCGCCGGGCGGCACGGGCACCGGCGGCCGGTCCGGCATCGGCAGATGGGCTGCCCGGCAGGACCGCCAAAGCCAAGGCGCAGCCGGCTAGGGCGACCGCCGCCGCGGTGAGCAGCCCCAGATCGGCCCCGCTGATGAAGGCCGAGCGGGCCACGTGGGCGAGCAGGTGGCCGGTGGTCCCGCCGACCCGGGCCGCGACATCGAGGGCGCCGCCGACCGAGCCGAGGATGGTGTCCTGGATCGCGTGCGGCAGGTGATGAGGGGCCAGCGCGGCGGTCATCCGGTCTTGGTAGCGGGTGGACAGCAGGCTGCCGATAACGGCGACGCCGAGGGCACTGCCGACCTGGATGAACACGCCGTTGGCGGCGGCGCCGACGCCAGTGTGGCCGCGCGGCATTGAGCCCATGACCGATCCGGAGACTGGTACGGGGATCTCACGCGTGCGAACAGTCATCGTCCTCTCCTCCGGCCACAACCCGCCGGGAATCCCGGCGCCGGTAACCACTTCAACCTCACTACTCGCCAAAGCCACGGCCCACGGCCATACGACCCGGCCCACCTGGTCAGAAGTCCCGGCACCTGGGCGCGGCCAGCAAGAGGGCAGCGCACATCATGCCGCGAGTGACCACCCGACCCGAGGTTCGCGCGGCGCTCCGGCGGCGAGCTGCGACCCCGTAAGGCAGCTGAAGCCGCCTTACGGGGTCGTCCTGTCCGCGCGCCCGGAGCCGGCCGCTA
>JBEKKH010000755.1:0-3796 GCA_050010815.1 Streptosporangiaceae bacterium
CATTCCATCGCGGCCGGCGGCAAGCGGTTCCGCGCCATGCTCGTGCTGCTGGCCGCGCGGTTCGGTGACCCGGCCGACCCGCGGGTCATCCAGGCGGCGGTGGCGATGGAACTCACCCACCTGGCCACGCTGTTCCACGACGACGTCATGGACGAGGCCCTGGTCCGCCGCGGTTCGCCCTCGGCCAACTCCCGCTGGGGCAACTCGGTCGCCATCCTCACCGGGGACTTCCTGTTCGCGCAGGCCTCGCAGATTCTCGCCGACCTCGGGCCGGAAGCCGTCAGGTTTCAGGCCAAGACGTTCAGCCGGCTGGTGGCCGGGCAGATGGCCGAGACCGTCGGCCCGCATCCCGGCCAGGACCCGCTCAAGTTCTACCTGCAGGTGATCACCGAGAAGACCGGATCGCTGATCGCCACCTCCGGCCAGTTCGGCGCGCTGTTCTCCGGTGCTCCCGGGCAGATCGCGGACCGGATCGCCGTCGCCTGCGAGCAGCTGGGCGTGGCCTGGCAGCTGTCCGACGACGTGATCGACATCGCCAGCGACTCGGCCCAGTCGGGCAAGACGCCGGGCACCGATCTTCGCCAGGGGGTGCGGACCCTGCCCGTCCTGTACGCGCTGGGCTTGGCGGTGCAGTCCCCGGCGGATGCCCGGCTGCGCTTCCTGCTGACCGAGGCCGACCTGACCGATGAGGCGCTGCTTGACGAGGCGCTGACGCTGCTGCGCGGCCACCACGCGATGAAGCAGTCTCGCGCGGACGTGCTGACCTGGGTGCTCGGGGCCCGCCAGGAACTCATGGCGCTGCCCGACGTTCCCGCCCGGGCGGCCTTCCTGGCCCTGTGCGACTTCGTGGAGAAGCGAACCGGCTGATCCTGGTCGGAACAGGCTTGCGCCCGCGAGGGTTACACGTGCGTGATGGGTATTTTCGGAGCACTCAGGAAGCGGCCGGTCGACGCCGCCCGGGCGTTGCCCGGGCGGGCCACGCCAGTCCGGGTGGCCGAGCGGCACACGGTGCTCGGCTCGGTGCTGGCACCGCCTTACCCGCCGGGTACCGAGGTGGCGGAGTTCGCGCTCGGCTGCTTCTGGGGCGCGGAGAAGGCGTTCTGGCGGCAGCCCGGCGTGGTGTCGACCTCCGTCGGCTACGAGGGCGGGTACACGCCGAACCCGACCTACCGGGAGGTCTGCCGCGGGCGCACCGGGCACGCCGAGACGGTACGGGTGGTCTTCGATCCCCGTCAGGTGTCGTATCAGAGTCTGCTGAAGGTGTTCTGGGAGTCGCACAACCCCACGCAGGGCATGCGGCAGGGCCATGACCTCGGCACCCAGTACCGGTCGGTAATTTTCTACCGGGGTGACGAGCAGCGGGCGGCCGCCGAGGCGTCGGCGCTGGCCTACGGCCAGTCCCTGGCCGCCGCGCGTTACGGGCCGGTCACCACGGAGATCGTTCCCGCCGGGGAATTCTACTTCGCCGAGGACCACCACCAGCAGTACCTGTCCGCGGCCAAGAATCCGCACGGATACTGTCCGGACCACGGCACCGGCGTGGCCTGCCCGGTGGGTGTGGTGTCCGCCGACGGGTCGAGGGACGTCCAGGCGGGCGGCTGAGGCCCAAGTTACTAGCTGCGGGTAACGTTCGCCCCGCTCCGATCCGCTCCGGGCCGCTTCCAGCCGCGGCGCGAGGCCAGAACCCCCGAATCTGACCGGGATCTGACCACAACGATGGACCAAAGGTGTTGCCACAACCACACCGATGGACCATCGTCGTCCCCCGAGAGCGGGGGCGGTCCGGCACGAGTGTGTCGTATGGGGCGTGCGGTGTTTACGGGACATTATCCGCCGCCAACACCAATGCGGCCGCAGATTTCGTGATCAAGCGCGGGCTGTCACGGGTAGGACGTCCAGATGAATGAGGCGATCCAGCCCGGGCGTCCCAGCCGGCGGCCCGGCCGCCCCGGGCCGCGGCGGTTCAGCGCCGACTCCGAGCGGACCCGCAGCGCGATCCTGCGCGCGGCCGCGGCGCTGGCCGCCCAAGACGGACTGGAGGGCTTGTCCATCGCCGGCGTGGCCGCCGCGGTGGGGATACCCAAGAGCGGCCTGCACGCGTACTTCGGCTCCAAGACCGACCTTCAGCTGGCCGTCGTGGCCGAGGCGGCCCGGACCTTCGCCGCGGAGGTGGTGCAGCCCGCGCTCGCCGCACCGGCTGGCCTGGGCCAGCTGACCGCGGTGTGCGAGGCGTTTTTCGCGCACCTGGAGCGCGGGACGTTCCCGGGTGGTTCCTTCATGACCGGCATGGCCCTGGAGATGGGGACCCGCCCCGGGCCGGTGAACGAGCTGATCAGGGAGCACCAGTCCGCGTTCGGCGGGCTGCTGCAGGGTTTTGCCGTCACGGCGCTGGCGCAGGGCGAGCTGCCCGGCAGCGAGGATCCCGCCCGGCTGGCTTTCGAGCTGAACGGCATCATCGCGGCCACCGACACCAACTTCGTCCAGCACGACGACCCCGCCGTGCTGACCCTGGCCCGGCAGATCATCCGCCAGCGGCTCACCGACGCCTGACCGCCTGAGGGCGCGTCCGGGCCTGGCCCCGGCCCACAGCCTGACCTGGCGCGCCTGAGTCAGCTCCGGGTCAGCCGACTTCCCAGGTGTCGTGGCCGGCCAGCAGGGCGGCCAGGTCGCCTGGTCCGCTCTGGCGGCGGGCGGCGGCGATCTGCTCGGCCATCAGCTGGTCATAGCTCGGCTGGGAGACCTTGCGGAACACCCCGACCGGAGTGTGCCGGAAGTCGGAGGTGTCCAGCCGGGACAGCGCGAACGCGTAGGAGGGGTCGGCCCGCTGCGCGTCGTGGGTGATCAGCGAGTCCGGGTCGGCCTCGGCCACGTCGACGGCTTCGAGCTGACCCTGCCGGCCGAACCGCAGCCCCTTAGAGCCGCCGGCGAAGCGGACCGGCTGCCCGTCCTCGAGCCGGATCAGCCGGTCGTCGCTCGCGGTGGTGTCCTTCAGCGGGGCGAACGCGTCGTCGTTGAAGATGGGGCAGTTCTGGTAGATCTCGATGAACGCGGTGCCCTGGTGGTCCGCGGCGGCCCGCAGCACCGAGGTCAGGTGCCTGCGGTCCGAGTCGATGGTGCGGGCCACGAAGCTGGCGTCGGCGCCAAGCGCGAGCGATACCGGGTTGAACGGGTGGTCAAGCGAGCCGAACGGGGTGGACTTGGTGACCTTGCCCTGCTCAGACGTCGGCGAGTACTGGCCCTTGGTCAGCCCGTAGATCCGGTTGTTGAACAGCAGGATCTTGATGTTGACGTTGCGCCGCAGCGCGTGGATCAGGTGGTTGCCGCCGATCGACAGCGCGTCGCCGTCTCCGGTGATGACCCAGACCGACAGGTCAGGCCGGGAGGACGCGAGCCCGGTGGCGATCGCGGGCGCGCGGCCGTGGATGGAGTGCATCCCGTAGCTGTTCACGTAGTACGGCAGCCGGGAGGAGCAGCCGATCCCGGAGACGACCACGACGTTCTCCCGCGGCACCTCGAGCTCGGGCAGAAACGCCTGGAAGGCGGCCAGGATGGCGTAGTCCCCGCAGCCCGGGCACCAGCGCACCTCCTGGTCAGATTTGAAATCTTTAGCCGCCGAACGAACCGTGGCTTTAGGCACCAGGGTCAATGACGCGAGCCGGTGGCCTTCGTGCCCCCGCATGCCCTCAGCACCGTCCGCCGGGCCGTGACCGTTCTTCTCAGGCATGCCCGATCACATCCTCTATGACGCCCGCGAGCTCGGCCGACTGGAAGGGCAGGCCGCGGACCTGGTTGTAGG
>JBEKKH010000756.1:0-3793 GCA_050010815.1 Streptosporangiaceae bacterium
GTAGCGAGGCCCGGTGGCCCGACGTCGGATCGGCGTGCCCGGAGAGCCAGCCGCCGTTCAGCGGGCTGAAGGTGAGCACGCCGAGCCCGTAGCGCTGAGCCGTCGGGAACACGGCCGCCTCGTGCTTGCGGGTGAAGATGGAGTACATGGGCTGCTCGGTGCTGAAGCGGTAGCAGCCCAGGCGTTCGGCCGCCCACTGCGCCTGGGTGATCATCTCCGCCGGGAACATGGAGGACCCGAAGGCCCGGACCTTGCCCGCCTGGACCAGCTCGGTCAGCGCGCACAGGGTCTCGCCGATCTCGGTCTCGTAGTCGGGACGGTGCATCTGGTACAGGTCGATGTAATCGGTGCCGAGCCGGCGCAGGCTGTTCTCGACCTCGCGCGCAATCCACTTGCGCGAGCCGCCCCGCAGGTTCGGGTCCTCGCCCATCGGCATGCCGAACTTGGTGGCGATGATGAGATCATCCCGGCGGCCTTTGATGGCCCGGCCGACGATCTCCTCGGACTCGCCGTGCGAATACACATCGGCCGTATCGACGAAGTTGATGCCCGCGTCAAGCGCGCGACCGATGATGCGGATCGAGTCCTCATGATCCGGGTTGCCCATCTGGCCGAACATCATCGCGCCGAGCGCGAACTCGCTGACGGACATGCCGGTGGCGCCGAGGGTCCTGCGCTTCATTTTATTTTTCTGCCTTTCCAGACGTGTCAGCTGTGCGGAGTCCTGTTGCTGGCGGGATGGACCTGCGCGCCGAACTCCGGATGCTGATCGTGCGGCACGCCGATGGCACCCCCCGGCACAGGGCGACGATCCTGGACGGCGTCTCAGTCACCTGTGTCACAGAACCTACCCCTCCGGCCGCCGCGATGTCAGAGCCGTCGCTGGCCGTGGTGGCTCAGGGCGTCAAGCGCACGGTGCTGAACGGCGTGCCCTACGACTACCACGCCGGCCAGTACCTCGTCGTGTCACTCGACCTCCCGGTCGTCGGCCAGGCGTTGCAGGCCACCGTGGACGAACCCTTCGCCGTCTTCAGCATGAAACTCAAGCCTGCGGCGATCGCTCCGCTGCTGCTCGAAACCGTCAATACGGCCAGGCCGCCCGCATTCTCCGGCCTGGCGATCAGCGACGCGACACCGGAGCTGCTCGATCCGATCGTCCGGCTGCTGCGTCTATCCTCTGGCGTCTCATCACGGGCGACCAAGGCGCGCTCGTCCGTCAGATTGGCCTGGCCAACAGCAGCCTCACCCACATCTCTCGTGCGATCCGCTGGATCCGCGAGCACTACAATGAGCCTGTGCTCATCGCGGATCTCGCTGAGCTGTCCGGCATGAGCGCGTCATCCTTTCACCGGCACTTTCGCGCCGCGACGTCGATGACCCCGATCCAGTTCCAGAAGCAAATACGCCTGCAGGAAGCGCGCACGCTGCTGATGACCCAGCCGGCGCGAGTCGCCGAGATCGGCTATCTCGTCGGCTACGAAAGCCCGTCGCAGTTCAGCCGCGAGTACCGCAGAACGTTCGGCATGCCCCCCGGGCAGGAGGCCGGACGGCTGAAGGTTTCACACCAATAGCAAGGCAGCATAACCCGCCACAGCCGGAACAAATAGATCACTATCAACACCACGCCGACGATCTGCGGCTGATTCCTCGCCCACTGAGATAGCGTTTCAGCGCCGGGCCGACAGATCGCTGGGGCCTGGCTACCCGGTGACGATCTCGCCTAATCGGCTAAAGGAGTTCGACGATGGAGCCCGACGGGTCGGCGCAGGTCGCCGTGTTCGTGGATTTCGAGAACCTCGTCCTCGGCGCGGTCAAGGAACTACCTGACCAGGCCAACCCGGCCCCCTACGAGGCGCTGACCCGGCTGTGCCGCGGATACGGCAACGCCTCGGTCCGCCGCGCCTACGCGGACTGGGCCAATACGCGCTTCGGCGCCCACCAGGAGGACCTCGCCATGAATGGCGTGGACCTCATCCAGGTCGCCCGGGTCGGCATCCAGAACAAGAACGCCGCCGACATCAGGATGGCCGTGGACGCCATGGAGACGCTGATCGTGCACCCCGATATCAGCGTGTTCGTGCTGGTCAGCGGGGACGGCGACTACTCGCCTCTGGTGCAGAGGCTGCGGGAGTTCGGCAAGTGGGTGGTGGGTGTCGGCACCGAGGCCAACGCCAGCCGCAAGCTGGTGTCGGTCTGCTCGGAGTACAAGTACTGGGGCACGCTGGTCGCCGAAGTGGAGCCAGAGGTGCGGCCGGCGGTGAACGCCGCGTTCGACATCACCAGCGCCGAGCAGCTCCTGGTGCGGGCCTTCGAGGAGTCCAACGCCGAGACGCTGACGGCCGGCGGCCTGAAGAGCAAGATGCTGGCACTGGACGCGGCCTTCGACGAGCACAACTACGGATGCCGGAGCTTCCGGGCGTTCCTGGCTTTGCTGCCGCACCGCGTGCAGACCGTCGAAACCGCCGGCCCCGACATTGTCGTCAAGCTGATCGAAGAACCGCGCAAGCCGGCCAGGACGAGAAACCGCAAGTCCTCGGCGCGCTCGAATGGGCCGACCGCGAAGGCCGCCGAGGCGTAGCAAGCTCACAGCGATAAGTTGATGCCATGACGCTCACGATCGAGGCGGTGGGCCTGGCCAAGCGGTTCGGGAAGACGCTGGCGGTGGACGGCGTCGATCTGGCGGTCCGGCCGGGCATGGTCCTTGGCCTGCTTGGCCCGAACGGGGCGGGAAAGACTACCGTGGTCCGGATGCTGGCCACGTTGCTGCGACCCGATGCCGGTTACGCCCGGGTCTGCGGCGCGGATATCGTCCGGCAGGCCGACCGGGTCCGTGAGCTGATCGGGCTGACCGGCCAGTACGCGGCAGTCGACGAGGACCTCACGGGCTTCGAGAACCTGCTGCTGATCGCGCGGCTGCTCGAGGTGCCCAGGAAGGAGGCCAAGCGGCGGTCGGGTGAGCTGCTTGAACGATTCGGCCTGGCTGACGCCGCCGGCCGTTCGGTCAAGACCTACTCCGGCGGGATGCGGCGCCGGCTCGACCTAGCGGCGAGCCTGGTTCAGCGGCCCGCGGTGCTGTTCCTGGACGAGCCGACCACCGGCCTGGATCCGCGCAGCCGCGGTGAGGTGTGGGCGATGATCAGGGAGCTGGTCGCCGAGGGCACGACGGTGCTGCTGACCACCCAATACCTGGACGAGGCCGACCGGCTGGCTAACCAGATTGCGGTCATCGACCACGGCCGGGTGATCGCGACCGGCACCGCCGCCGAGCTGAAGGCCAAAATCGGCCGGCAAACTCTCGACGTGCGCCCGGCCGATCCGGCGGACCTGACGAGGGTCGCCGGCATCGTCGCCGCCGCCGTAGGCCGCGCTCCGGTCGGTACCGAGGAGGACCCGGGCCTGCTGTCGGTCCCCGTCGATGACGCCCAGGCCCTGCCGGCCGTGGTCAGCGGGCTGCAGGCGGAGCAGATAGAGGTCACCGAACTCGCGCTGCGGCTGGCCAGCCTGGATGAGGTCTTCATGGCGCTCACCGGGCACGCTGCCGAGGAGGACACCCGATGACGGCCATCACGGAGACCGGACCGAGCCGGGCACGGCGCATGACGCCGGCCCGCGCGCTTCGGCACGCGCTGACGCTGGCGTGGCGGTCGCTGGTGCGGATCAGGCGCAACCCAGAGCAGCTGCTCGACGTCACGCTGCAGCCGATCGTCTTCGTGACGCTGTTCGTGTTCTTGTTCGGCGGCGCGATCAAGGGCGAGAGCAGGCACACGTACCTGCAGTACGTGCTGCCCGGCAT
>JBEKKH010000757.1:0-5099 GCA_050010815.1 Streptosporangiaceae bacterium
GACAGGCACACGACCACAGGGAACCGGCTGGCTTCCGCACTGACCCTGTCGACGAAATGGCCCCGGGCCAGCCTAACGACGTTCTAGCCGGACATCAACGACCGCTGAACGGCGAGAACTGTACCGTCATCCTCACTGATGTAGTTGCCTTCGGCGCACATAAGCGCACAGACACAGACCGTAATATCATCAGGGAGGCGCTCCACAGCATGATACAAGCGGCAATGCAAGGCTTTCCCGGTGCGCGGTTGGAAGACCGTGGCGACGGGATCCTGATAGTGATTCCACCGGACGTTCCACCGGACGTTCCGACGGCAAGAGCCATAGATCAGTTGCTCCGCGTGCTGCCCCAGGCGCTCGATCAGCATAATAGCAGCTACCGTAATCCGGCCCAGTTCCAGCTTCGCCTTTCCGTCAACGTCGGCCCCGTGACGAGCGATGCCATGGGCGTCGACGGCGAGGCACTCATAGTCGCCGCGCGAATGGTGGAAGCGCCTGCCCTTAAGGAAGCCTTCACCGGGAGCACAGTCCGCCTCGGCGTCATTGTGTCACCGTTCGTCTACGACACGGTCGTCAAACACGATCAAGACCGAAACTACGTGGCGAGCTACTCCCGGGTTCCTGTCGAAGTAAAGGAGTCCCGCACCACAGCCTGGATGATGCTCGTCGGTTAGCCAGACCTGCCTGGACGCAACGGCACTTCCACTTCCTTCGCGCCCGCTGCACCGGCTGGCCGCCACGGCTCGGTCGGAAGAAAGGCAGGAATCTTCCAGGAAGCCGGGTTCGGTGGTGGTGAGTGGGCAGTGAACCTGCGTGGTTAACCGTCCCGGCGCAAACGAAGACTCCCTCGCGGCTGGCGGGCGAGGAGATAAGCCCGGATGACGCGCGCACATGTCTCGGCGCCCGAGGACGAGGCGCAGGGCCCCGGCCCGTCCCGGCGTGGCGGCAAGAAGACCGCGGCCAAGGCAGGCACGGCCGCGCTGACCCTGGGCGCGCTCGGCGTCGTCTTCGGCGACATCGGTACGAGCCCCCTGTACGCGATGAGCTCCATTTTCGCAGTCCACGGCGTCCGGCCGAACGCGGCTGGCGTGGACGGCATGATCTCGCTGATCGTCTGGACGATCATCTTGGTCGTCATGGTCAAGTACATGACGTTCGTGATGCGCGCCGACAACCGGGGCGAGGGCGGCATCATGGCCCTGGTGGCGCTGGTCCTGCGCCTGCCGGTCAAAGGCCAGGCCAGGAAAGCGGCTCTGGTCCTGCTCGGGATCTTCGGAGTGGCGCTGTTCTTCGGCGACGGGACGATCACCCCGGCGATCAGCGTCATCTCCTCGGTCGAGGGGCTCGAGACGTCGGCGCCGGGCCTGAAGTCGTTCGTGGTGCCGATCACGCTCGCCCTGCTGACCGTGCTGTTCGTGATCCAGCAATTCGGAACGCACGTCATCGGGCGCCTGTTCGGACCCGCCATGGTGGTGTGGTTCGCGGTCCTGGCGGTTTCCGGTCTCGACAAGATCATCGGGAATCCGGTGGTCCTGAAGGCGCTGTCGCCCAGCTACGGGTTCGCGTTTTTCCTCGGCCACCCCTTGACCGGTTTCCTGGCTCTCGCCGCGGTCGTCCTGGTGGTGACCGGTTCCGAGGCGGTCTACGCCGACCTGGGCCAGTTCAGCCGCCGGTCGATCTGGCGGGGGTGGATCTTCGTCGTCTTCCCGGCGCTGATCATCAACTACCTGGGCCAGGGCGCGCTGATCCTGCGATCGCCCACGGTCATCTCGAACCCCTTCTTCGGGCTGTTTCCCCACTGGGCGCAGGTCCCCATGGTCGTGGTGGCGGTGGCCGCGACCATGATCGCGTCGCAGGCGGTGATCACCGGGGCGTTCTCGGTCACCCGGCAGGCGGTGCAGCTGGGCTTCCTGCCCCAGCTGAGGATCCGGCACAAGTCGGGATCGGAAGGGCAGGTCTACGTTCCGGCGGTGAACTGGCTGCTCTACATCGCCGTGGTCGCGCTGGTGATCGGCTTCGGATCCGCTGCACACCTCGCTTCCGCCTACGGCATCGCCGTCACCGGAACGTTCGCGACCACCACCGTCCTGTTCTTCGTCGTCGTGCGCATGCAATGGAAAAAGCCGCTGTGGATCGTGCTGCCGGGCGCGTTGGCCTTTATCACCGTTGACCTCGCGTTCTTCTCGGCGAACCTGACCAAGGTCATGTCCGGCGGCTGGTTCCCGCTGGCGATCGCGCTGATCATCTTCACGCTGCTTTCGACCTGGCAACGCGGACGGGAGCTCGTCACGGCCAAGCGCTCGCAGGCCGAGGGACGGCTCCGCGACTTCGTCGAGGAGGTCCGGACCACGGACCCCCCGCTGCCCCGCGTGCCGGGCACAGCGGTCTTCCTTACCGTCGGCAAGCAGACGACGCCGCTGGCGCTGCGGGCCAACGTCGACTACAACCACGTGCTGCACGAGAGCGTCGTCATCGTGTCGGTCGAGACCGAGACGGTCCCGCACGTCGACCGCTCCGAACGCGTAGCGGTCGACGAACTGGGATACGAAGATGACGGCATCGTTTACCTGACGGTGCGCTACGGCTTTCAGGATGACCAGAACGTGCCGGCGGCGCTGCGGGAGGCCGCGGCTCGGGGCCTCCCGGTGAAGATCGATGCCGAGAAGGCGGTCTACTTCGTCTCCGAGATCACCATCGTCCTGGGTGACGACCCCGGCATGCGCAAGTGGCGCAAGAGGCTATTCCTCCTGCTGGCGCGCACGTCCAAGAGCCCGGTGGCTCTCTTCCACCTGCCCGAGCACCGCATCGTGACCATGGGTTACCACATCGAGCTCTGACGGAGGTCAGGGTCCGCGCTAGCGGCGGCCCGCGGCCGCGCAGCGTAGTGTTTATAAGCTAAACAGTTGAAATGGTTAGCCGCTAAACTATACTGATGACGGCGAGGGAGGTCATGAGGCTCATCGGGTACAACGGAGGGATTATGCTGCGCCAGCGCGGTTCCCACCGCCAGTACGAGGCCCGGGTCACCCTGGCCGATGGCACCGAGGTAACTGCCCGTACCACCGTCGCCCAGCACGCCGGTGATGTACGGCCCGGGACTTTGCGAGCTATCGAGCGCGACTTGGAGCCGGTGTTCGGGAAGGGATGGCTGAAGGGGCGATGACGTATCACGTCGTGGTGACCCGTGACGGCGACGGGTGGATGGCCGACGTACCCGCGCTGCCCGGCACGCATACCTGGACAAAGACCCTGCGGGCCCTCGACCGAAACGTCCGCGAGGTCATCGGCATGGTCGAGGATCTTCCGCGCAGCGCCGAGGCGGCCCTGGACTTGGAGATGGACTACCGCACCGGCGACCCGGTGCTTGACGAGCGGGCCGGCCGGCTGCGCGCCCGCCGCCGCGAGCAGGAGCGCGCCGCCGCTGAGATCGCCAGCGACACCTCCGAGCTCCTGCGGCGCTTCGCCGCGCAGCTTTCGGTCGGCGATACCGCCGTGCTGCTGGGGGTTTCGAAGGGAAGGATCAGCCAACTGCGAGGCGGCCCGGCCGGGGCGCCCCCCTCGGCCGGGCCGTCCGCTTCTGCCGCACGCCGAACCGGAACGGACGGATAGGCATGCCTGTGCAGCCGCCTCGTCCGGACGCCAGCGTGGTCCAGAAGGCCTCGGTCACCGGACCCATGATCAGGTGCATCACGTTGTGCCAGTCGTAACCGAGCCCGGCGAGCCGCTGGACCGTCTGCCACGTCTCGGGCGGGTCGTCGGCCAGGATCTGGTTGGCGGTCACCTGATGGAGCGTGCGCGAGGTTGAACGGCTCGCCGTTGGCGCCCGTCATCTCCTCGTGACGCTCGAGCGCCTCCGCCATGTCAAGATGCTGCGCCTCGAGCAGCCGGGTAGATGTAGTGATCAAGCGAGATCGCAGCAGCGGCGGGAGACCGGGGGAGCAGCCACAGCATGGAAGCAAGTGAGGGCACGGCAGGCGCCCAGCCGGCGGGCAGTTCCACCAGGCCGCCCGCCCCCGACGAGCGTTTCCACCCGTGCCCGGCGGGGCGGCACTGGGGACCGAACGGTGCGGCAGGCGTCCTGCCGTGGACCGTGACGCCCGACGGGCGTAGCTGGGTACTGCTGAGCCACCGTTCCCCGCACGTGCAGGCGGGCGGCACCTGGTCCACGTTCGGCGGCGCCATCGAGACCGGCGAGACGCCGTGGCACGCGGCCGTCCGCGAGACCAGTGAGGAGATCGACGGGATCGACGTGGGCCTCGGCGTCGTGACCGCCGAGCTGGAGGTTCCGTGCGATCACGGCTGCGGGTGGACGTACACCACCTTCGCGGTGCGGATCCAGAACACCGGGCCGAGCGACCTGCCCAGCGCCCGGGTCGCTTCCGGCCACGCGGCGTGGGAGACGGCCGGGCTGGCCTGGGTGCCAGCCGAGCAAGTCTCCGGTCATCCCGGCCTCCACCCGGGCCTGCGCGCCGCCTGGCCGGCCCTGCGAGACGCCGTTATCCCCACTGGCCGGGCTGGTAGTCACCGCCCTGGTTCTGGCTGATGACGTTCAGCCGGTTGTACGCGTTGATCATCGCGATGGTGCACGTCAGCGCGGCGAGCTGTTCGGTGTCATAGTGCTTGGCCGCGTTCGCCCAGACCTCGTCGCTGACACCGCCGGCGGCGTCGGCGATGCGGGTGCCCTGCTCGGCGAGCTCGAGCGCGGCCCGCTCGGCGTCCGTGAAGACCTTCGCGTCCCGCCACGCCGCCACCAGGTGGAGCCGCACCGGGGTCTCCCCGCCGTGTTCGGCGTCCTTGGTGTGCATGTCGACGCAGACCGCGCAGCCGTTGATCTGGCTGACCCTGGTCAGGACCAGGTTCACGGTCGCGGGTGGCAGTGTCCCCTTCGGTACGGCCGCCGCCGCCGCGTTGAGGTGCTTCGCGAACTTCTGCAGGATCTCGGAGCTGCCGTAGTCCAGCCGTGCGTCCATGATGATCTCCCTTGACGTATTTTTCGGGTTACATCCCTATGACAAGGCGGACCGGCCCGATGTGACACGCCCGTTGATCCACGAATATGTCAATTCTCCGGATAAGCGCGAGAATGATATCCGGCTGCC
>JBEKKH010000758.1:0-3789 GCA_050010815.1 Streptosporangiaceae bacterium
GAAGGAGCCCAGGGCGGCGAGCAGGGCGCAGCCGCCGTCGAAGACCCAGGAACGCAGCGGGCGCGTTCCCGGGTTCTCGACCGGTGTCCAGAAGGACATACTTGTATCCTCGCAGCCTTTCCGGGCGGTCAGGCGTCGCGGCGGCGCAGCTGCCAGGCGGCCAGGGCGGTGAGCACGACCGCGTAGCCGCACAGCACCGCGAACCCGGTCCACGGGCTCAGCGTGTTCGCGCCGGTCACTGATTGGCCCCACAGAGCCTCGCCGGCGTTGGACGGCAGGTAGGGCGCGAAGCCCGTGATGCTGTGCGGAAGGGCCCCCACCACGATCGGCACGACGAAAAACATCGCGACGAACGCCGACAGGGCCGCCGCGGTCCTGCGGAGCAGGGCGCCCAGGGCCAGGGCGATGATGACGACGACGGTCAGGTACAAAGAGGAGCCGACCACCGTGCGCAGCACACCGGGATCGGTCAGCGAGATCGCCGAACCCCCGCGGGCCGACTCGATCGCCGTCGCCGTGAAAAAGTCGATGACCACGCACAGCAGGCTCACCGGCAGCACCAGCCCGGCCAGCACGATCAGCTTCGCCCACAGCACCGGCAGCCGCGCCGGCACGACGGCCAGCGTGGCGCGGATCATCCCGGTGCCGTATTCACCGCTGAACGACAGCACGCCGAGCACGCCCACCACCAACTGCGCGAACAACACGCCCAGCAGGGCGGCCGACACCGCCGCCGCGGCGGAGTTGCCCGGCGAGACGTGGTACGCCATCGCGGAACCCGCGATCGTGGCACCCAGGCCGACAATCAGCACGACCGCGATCAGCGCGCACCACCAGGTCGAGCGCAGCCCCCGCAGCTTGGTCAACTCCGCGCGGATGACGCGTACCTGGGTCACCGGTCCCGCGACCGTCGCCGGGCCAGGTGTCGCCTGAGCCGGTATGGGCCTCATCCCCGTGACGGCGCTCATCGCGTCGCTCCGGCGTGGTACTCGACACTGTCCCTGGTCACTTGCATGAAGGCCTCTTCCAGCGAAGCGTGGGTGGGGGTGAGTTCGTACACGGGCAGGTGCGCCCGCCAGGCCGCCGTCCCGATCTGCTCGGCGGTGGTCCCGGTGACACGCAGCAGGTCCGTTCCGTCGTTGGTCACGGTGACACCGGGAGCGGCCAGCACCTGGCCCAGCCGCACGGTTTCCGGCGTCCGCACCAGCACGCCCGCGGCGGCGTGGCCGGTGAAATCCTCGACGCTGGTCTCGGTGATGAGCTTGCCGCGGCCGAGCACGACCAGCCGGGTCGCGGTCTGCGCCATCTCGCTCATCAGGTGCGAGGAGACCAGGACCGTGCGTCCCTCGGCGGCCAGCGATTTGAGCAGCAGCCGGATCCAGCGCACGCCGTCCGGGTCCAGCCCGTTGACCGGCTCGTCCAGCACCACGGTCTGCGGCTGGCCCAGCAGAGCCGCGGCCACGCCCAGGCGCTGGCCCATGCCCAGGGAGAAGCCGCCGGCCCGGGTACCCGTCACCTCGCCCAGCCCGGCCAGCTCGATCACCTCGTCGACCCGGCGGCGGCCGATCCCGGCCGTCCGCGCGAGCGCCAGCAGGTTGCTGCGGGCCGACAGCCCCGGGTGCACCGACCGCGCGTCCAGCAAGATGCCAAGCTCGGCCATCGGGGCGGCCGCCCCGGCGAAGTCCTTGCCGTTGACCCGCACCGTCCCGCTGGTCGGCCGGTCCAGCCCGGCGATGATCCGCATCGTGGTGGACTTCCCCGCTCCGTTCGGCCCCAGGAACCCGGTCACGACCCCCGGCTCCACCACGAAGCTCAGGCAGTCGACGGCGGTCTTGTCGCCGTACCGTTTGGTTAGGCTGTCAATCTCGATCATCTTGCGCCCCTTCATCAGTCGTTGCTGATGACCCGAACGCTACGGGCGGCGTGACCAGCGGCCATCTGTCCCCAGACCACACTTTCCGGCCGCCCTATGCCCTCAGGCATACGCCCCTTCAGGCAGCCGGACGCCGAAGCCGGTAACCGCGAGCCTCAGCAGCACCTGCCCGGGCGCCTGCAGGACCGCGACCTTGGCCGCACTCAGCTCCTCCAGCTGGGCCAGCAGACTCAAGTAGGCGTCCGGCCCCCGCCGGCGCGCGTGGCTCAAGGCGATCGCGTTGGCCCATACCTTCTCTCGCGCCTCGCGCAGGAACCGCTGGGTACCAAGCTGGCTCAGGGGCCGGAGCATCCGGTCAAGCCGCGGCACGGGCCCGGAGATCCTGGCCAGCTCGTCCGCCTCGGCACCGATACGGGAGGCGAGCGCGCGGTCGATGGCCCGGTGATCGGCCTCGCGCCGCGCGATGAGCGTCTCGTCGCCGAAATCCTCGTCGCTGATCACCGCCAGCAGCGCCTGCGGCAAGTCGTAGTTGATATGGGCGTTCATGCCCAGCAGCACATGCCGGAGCGCCGGCAGGTCGGCGGCCCCGAACGCGATGTCCCAGGGCCTGGCCGGCCGCTGGCCTGCCAGCGAGGCTTCCAGCGCGTCCAGGTAAAGCTCGGCAAAGGCGACATCCCACCTCTCGACCCAGTCCGCGTCGATGAAGCCGCCGCCCTCGATGTCCTTGGCCACCGCGATCGTGGTCCGCAGGTAGGTGGCGTGGAAAAACCGCCGCTGGTCGCCCCGCGCCTGCAACGACTCGAGCATGACCGCCATCCGCGCGATCAGCTCCGCCATCACCCCGCCATTATCGCCCGCTCCACCCTCCCATCTCAGGTGTGAAGTCAACCTCCACATCATTCCCTCCCGGCGCGGCCGGGTACCGCTAAGCAGGCTGGCGGAGCTGCCAAGGGCGGGTCCGCGGCGTGAAGGAGAGCACCGGGGCGGTGAAGGCGTCCCGCGCCGGACTGCGATCCGGGATGGCGGCCCCGGGGAACTGGGAGGAGTTCACCGGCTCAGAGCTGTCCTACGTGCTGGCCGAGACCCGGTGGGAAGCGGACAGCATGCTGGACCTGGCGCACTGCCTGGCCACCAAGCTGCCCAAGACCTACGCCGCGTTCCGCACCGGGGCGCTGCGCCAGTCCAAGGTCGAGATCATCGCCCGCGCAGTCGCCGCCCTGGACCCCGAAGAAGCCAGGAAGCCGATCAACCTGACCATCCCGCTGGCCACCTTGCTGGGCCTGGCCGAGCGGCCCGGCGAGCTCTCCGCCCTTGGCCCGGTCGAGCCGGATCCCGAAGCAAATACGTCCGGTCGTTACCGGACCTTGACCCGGGCTTCCGGCGTACCTTGACCGAGGGCGCCGCGTTCGTGACTGCCAGATACCAGCATCTGCCTCTGGTAGTCGTTAGTGCGGCATGCCGCTGGCGATCTCGATTGTTCCAGACCCCCGACGCCACTCAACCACCGGGACGGCACCGGACGCCGCCACGGCACAGGCATCGCTCCCCAACGGACCACTTATTAGATTGAACCGCCTGTGGTGCTTCGACCCGGGTTTACAAGCCTTCGTCCAGCGCTTCCCAGGTGAGTCTGAGCGGGAATGGGCTGATGGTGTCGATGGCGTGGAAGTCACGGCCACGGATCGCGAGCCCTTCTCTGGTGTACTCGCCGTTCGATGTGAGCAGGAGCCGTTCTACGGAGATCGCGGGGCCGTCGTTGTCGGTCATCCGGACGATCCAGTAGTGCGGGATGTTGGCGGCGGCGTACTCCGCGCGCTTGTCCCGGATGTCGGTGGTGATGGAGTCGGCCGACACGATCTCCACTGCGATCAGGCAATCGGCGGCGATCGGCTTGCGTCCCCATCGCCCCCGGTCGT
>JBEKKH010000759.1:0-3788 GCA_050010815.1 Streptosporangiaceae bacterium
GCGCGAAAATCCGCTCGGCCTGACCCGGCGCGAGCAGGAAGTGCTCGAATTGCTCTGCGCTGGGCTCACCAACGCCAGCATTGCCACCAAGCTCGTGATCTCCCCAAAGACAGTCGACCACCACGTCTCGTCGGTACTGGCCAAACTCGGCGTATCGAAGCGCACAGAGGTAGCCGCCGCGATGCAGGCCGCAGCCGCAAGCGAGCCGGCCCGGGAGTTACCGCGGATAGTCTCTCCCCTTTAGGTCGTGGAATAAAGCGACCGCCGAGGCCGCTACGCACCGGTACTAGAATGTCTTTTAGTACCTCATGTCTGAGGTGATGGTTTGCTTATGAGATGGCGTTTGCTCATCTGGTCTTCGGTGATCACCGCCTTAACGGCTGCTGCCGGGCTGGTCGTGGATGTAGTAGTGGCCGGGACGAGCAATGCGGCTGCACTGGCAGGGGTAGTCGTCGGATTCTGTGAACTGGCAGCGCTGGTGCTGGGCGTAGTGGCGTGGGCAGCTGAGCGACGAGCGGCCGCAGCTGGTCAGCCCGCAGACAGGCTGCCATCTGCAACGGGCGCCGGTGGCGACCTGGCTCGACTAAGACCAGCTTGACCGGATCTTGTATACCCAGCTCACTGCAGACGCGCGCACGTGGGACGTTAACCAAGGCGATCCTTCATACCTTTATCAGCCGGGCCGGATGGCCGAAATAAGTGCTGCCGCTAGCCCGCTGGGCGTTGAGCCCGGCTCGGTACCCGGCTTAATCCCCGCCTGCACTGCGTTCCTTGAAGCCGCGCGCCGTACGGCACGTCGAGCACGAATACGGCGGCGCACGGTAACTGCCGTCTTCCTGACCCTGACCCTGGCCGCGATCACCGCCGCTGGCGTCGCATCGCACTATGCTGCGAATGCGACCCGGCAGCATGCCATTGCCCTATCGCGCCAGCTGGCCGCCGGCAGCCTCTCCCTCGATCCCAGCGATCCCCTAACCGCTAGGCGGCTTGCAGTCGCTGCCTGGCGCGTGTATCCCACCGACCAGGCCTCCTCTGTGATGACCACGCTGCTGACTGAACAGCCAAACGGCGAGCTACCCGTTGATCTTTCCGGTTCCGAATTCACCGCTGGCATCGGCGCGTCGGAAGTGGCGTTCAGTCCTGACGGCAAACTGCTGGCCAGCGCCGGCGGCGATGGCCATGTGCGGCTGTGGGATCCGGCGACCGGCCGCCCCCTCGGCGGACCCCTGCCCGCCGACCCCAGCAACGGCAACGGCGGCGGCGTGCTGGGAGTGGCGTTCAGTCCTGACGGCAAGCTCCTCGTCAGCGCCAGCGCCAGCGGCGGCGGCGACGGTACGATAGAAATCTGGCGAGTGTGGCTATGGGAAGATCCTTATGCGGCACTCTGTGCCGATGTCGGGAGGCCAACAAAAGCCGAATGGACTAACTATGCCCCAGGCGAAGCGCAACCTAACATCTGCGCTATCCAGAACGTTGCGCTTGTTCATTGAATTTCCGTGCCAAGAGTGCATCTCTAAGCCATCAGAAGTCGAGGATGGCCAGAATTACGGTAGGCTGAACTACGCGGTGATCTGGTTTTAGTGTCGGGTGCAATACCCCGGGTAAGCATTTGATCAGCTTGCGTAACCACCCATGTCGCGTACGTAGGAACGTCCGCTTCTGCCGCTGACGCCGTGCGCCGTCATTTCCGGCGCACGGCGTTGAGACGCAAGACGACCTCAACGATTGCGCCTTCCCCAATTGCCTCCCTTCGCTGCACCGCCACCTTGACGGGCACGAGATAGCGCCCGTCCTTGGGGAACAGCGCAGTGGTGAACTTGGTGTTGCCGATGGTGACGTGGACCGGCACCTGGCCCCAGTAAATAAGGCCGCGGGCTGCCTCCTTGAGATCCTCGCTTTCCTCCGGCGTCATGACCACGAAGAGGTATGGCGCCGGTCCGCGCCACTCGATCACCTCGCCAGTGAAGGTCCACTCCATGTGCCCTGTCATCGGAGATGTGCCCATGCGTCGGGTATGCGGCTCCATACCGGAAGTGTGCCAGTCTCACGGCAAGACGCGCACTCTCATGCCGCAATCAGCCCCCGACCGCACTCGACCGAATGAACGCCAAGACGCGCGGGAAGATGTGGCAGAACTCGCCCCCGCCCCAAGAATCGACGAGCCCCCCGGCTCGCTCCATCGCGTCCCAGAGAGGTTCCGCCGATCGAACCAAGTCCTCTGCAGTCGCTGCTTCAACATCAAGTGCGGCGCACACTTCCGCGACGATCTCGCGGCGCGAGCCGACTGGCAAATCAGCAAGCGAGTCCCGGTCCACGGTTAAATGCTATGCCTGTCCTGCTGCATCCGTCCTCATCTGAACAGGGTCGTCGGCCCTGTGGATTGGGCTGGCTCGCCGTCGGACGCGTTTGATGTGATAATGAGAGGACGTACCTTGGTTCGCTCAGGCAGTCGGCGGCGAAGCGTAACGTTTGGGGACCGATCTGGCTGGGATAACCACGGCTGGAGGGGGATCGCCGGCGGATCGGGCACCACCGGCTGACGGCCAGGCTAGGTGCGGGCGGAATGGGGGTCGTCTATCTCGACGCATCCGCCTATCATGGATATCGCGGACCGGCTGCGCTAACGGCGGTCAGGCCGGTGTCAGCAGTACTACGGTCACGACATGGACGGCCAGCGCACCTGGTGTGCGCCTCATGACTCAAGCATGAAGTAAATCTATAGGGGCAGCTGGGGTTGTTGATGTAGATGGCTGCTGTCAACGGTGCAGGCGCCACCGAGGCGCCGCGAGCGTCCGAGGCGGGGCGCTATGACGCCTTCATCTCCTATGCGCACGAGGACAGCGACTTCGTAGTCGGTCGCCTGCTCGAGGCACTTCGCGAGCGTGGACAGCGAGTCTGGCTGGATCTCGAAATTACCGGTGGCGCTAGGTGGCGGGAACGCGTCTTGCGCGCAATCGAGGCGTGCAAGGCGCTGATATTCGTGATCAGTCCTGCGTCAGTTGCCTCGGGGGAATGTAGCCAGGAGCTGGACGACGCGGTCGCGCTGAACAAGAAGGTCATCCCGATTGTCTACCGGGATAACGATGGCAGGTCGTTGCCGTCGGCGTTGGCCGACGCGGAGTGGGTCTTCCTGCGCGCAGCCGATGATTTTTCTGCCGGCATGGACCGGCTGGTTGAGGCGCTTGAGACCGACCTTCAGTGGCGTGACCAGCACACGCGGCTCGCCGGGCGAGCGCGCGAGTGGGTGGACTCTGGCCGCAACGCCAGCTACCTGCTCCGGGGCGCCGACCTGCGAGCTGCGGAGGCGTGGCAGGCCCAGCAAGAAGGGCATCGGGAGGCTCTGACTCGTGAGCATCGTGAGTACATCGCCCGCAGCCGACAAGCGGCAGGACGGCGCGTGCGGACCATGGTCGGCGCGCTCTCCGCCGGCCTGATAATTGCGATAGGCCTAACAATCGTTGCGGTAATTCAGCGGAACCAAGCGGTCAGCCAGTCGGACGCCGCCCAATCGCAGGAGATGGCAGCCGAGGCCACCAATCTGTTCTCAGCTAACGTTCCGCTTGCCATGCTCCTCAGCCTGCAAGCCTACGAACGCGCTCAGACACTGCAAGCCAGAAGCGCACTGATCGAAGCGGCAGGGCAACCGCTCCGTGACCTCCTAGCCGAGGGCAGTCAAGTCAGCAGCGTGGCGTTCAGCCCGAACGGCCACACGCTCGCCGTGGGCGACAACGGCGGCGATGTCGGCCTGTGGGACACCACCAGCGGCCGGCGGACCGCCACCCTGGCCG
>JBEKKH010000760.1:0-3778 GCA_050010815.1 Streptosporangiaceae bacterium
GCGCCCGGGCCCTTGCCGATCACCACGTCGACCCGGAAGTCCTCCATCGCCAGGTAGAGCATCTCCTCCGCGGGCCGGGCCAGGCGGTGGATCTCGTCGATGAAGATCACTTCGCCCTCGCTGAGGGTGGACAGGACCGCCGCCAGGTCACCGGATCGCTCGATGGCCGGGCCGCTGGTGATGCGCAGCGGGGCGCCGAGCTCGGCGGCGACGATATTCGCGATCGTGGTCTTGCCCAGCCCGGGCGGGCCGGCCAGCAGCACGTGGTCCGGTGGCCGGCCGCGCCGCAGCGCGCTCTGCAGGATCAGCGACAGCTGCTCACGCACTCGCACCTGGCCGGTGAACTCGGTCAGCCGCTTGGGCCGCAACGCGCTCTCGATGACGCGTTCATCCGCGTCAGCCAGCGGGGACACTACCCCAACTACCCCGTCATCTTCTGCGCCGCGGTCCTGGCGTTCCCGGCGCGCCGCGAGCTCCGCCTCCTCGGCCCCGCGCAGTGCTGCCTGGGCGCTGTCGCGCAGTGCTGCCTGGGCGCTGTCGCGCTGGGCCGCGTCCGTCCCGTCGATCTCGCCTTCGATCATGGCCGCTATTGCCTGCTCAGCTTGCGCAGGGCGGCCCGCAGCACGGTGGCCACGTCAACGTCGCCGCCGTCCGAACCGTTGACCGTGCCTTCTTCCTCCACGGCCGCGATCGCCTGGTCGGCGTCACGAGCCGGCCAGCCCAGGTTCACCAGCCCGGACTGCACCTGGTCCCGCCATGAGGGCAGCCGCGACGACGACGGCCTGCTGCCCGGCAGGGCGCTGGCCCCGTCCCCCGGCGGTCCCAGCCGGTCCTTCATCTCAAGCACGATCCGCTGGGCGCCCTTCCGGCCGACGCCGGGGACCATGGTCAGCGTGTTGAGATCCTCGGTGGAGACGGCCCGTCGCAGCGCGTCCGGCGAATGTACCGCCAGCATGGCCAGCGCCAGCCTCGGCCCGACGCCGCTCGCGGTCTGCAGCAGCTCGAAGACGTTCCGCTCGTCGTCGCTGGTGAAGCCGTACAGGGTCAGCGAATCTTCCCTGACCACCAGGGACGTGGCCACCTGCGCGGGTTCTCCCGGCCGGAGCGTGGCCAGGGTCCCCGGAGTGCACTGCACCCGCATCCCGACACCGCCGACCTCGATGACGGCACCGTCGGGCGCGATCCCGGCGACGGTGCCTCGCACATGAGCGATCACGCCCTGCCTCCCTTACTGGCCAGCGCCTGGCTGGCCGACGCGGCCGAGAGCCGCAAGCCATTGGCGCCGCCGCGCCAGATATGACAGATAGCCAGCGCCAGCGCGTCCGCGGCGTCGGCGGGCCGGGGCGGGTCGGTGATGCGCAGCAGCCGCATCACCATCGCCGTGACCTGATTCTTGTCCGCCCGCCCGCTCCCGGTCACGGCCGCCTTGACCTCGGTAGGAGTGTGCAGGGCGACGGGCAAGCCCCGGCGGGCCGCGCAGACGATGGCGACCGCACCCGCCTGCGCCGTCCCCATCACCGTACGCACGTTCAGCTGGCTGAAAACGCGCTCCACGGCCACCGCGTCGGGACGGCAGGCATCCAGCCAGGCTTCGATATCGGTCTCGATCATGAGCAGCCGGGTCGCGATGTCGTCGCCGGCCGAGGTCTTGATCACCCCGACCTTGACCATCGTCAGCGCCCGGCCCGGGGCCCCCTCGACGACTCCGACGCCGCACCTGGTCAGCCCGGGATCCACGCCGAGGACGCGGATCGGATGCGCCGCATGGGTCAGGGCCACCTGATGGTCTCCGTCCGGAGTTCAGCTTCCGCGAACATCTGTTCGCCTCGAACCTACCGGCCTTCGGCCCGCAGGCCGCGCAGCGCGGGCGGCGTGTCCGCAATTGGCTCAGAAGTCGTCGAGCATGTAGGGCGCCGCGGCAAACGCGGCGTCCAGGGCCGCGTCGTGCTCCGGGGAGCCAGCGGAGACCAGCCCGGCCTGGCGCAGCGTGCCGACCGGGGTGCCCGCGTACAGTGCGGCCAGGCCTCGTGCGCCCACGGCCAGGGGCGCCTGCGCGGTGGAACGGGCCGAGGCGAGCTGCGCCCCGGAGGCGGGCGTCAGCGAGCCTTGCCCCGCGGCCACGGTCAGCTCCCAGCGCCCCGAGTTGGCGGGGCGGGCGTCGTCGGTGATGAGCAAGGGCACGGTGAGCGAGACGGCGGCCGGGAAGCCGCGGGCGGCGATGGCCGCCGGGGCGTCGACGACCCGGAGCATCCACATCGTGCGGCGATCCACGAAGGCGTCGCGCTCGCGGGTCAGCCACCAGAACGCGTCGGCCGGCCCGACCCGGGCGTAGACCTTCTCCGCGACCGAACCGTACCCGCCCAGGTGGGACCAGAACGCGCGCACGGTCGCCGGCGACACCGCCTCGGCCCCCTCCACGAATAGGTGCCGGTTGGCGTGGTCCCAGCGGTAGGCGAGGAAGCCGTCGTCACACAGGTAGGCGTAGATCTCCGGCTGGGCCAGCCACCGAGCCTGCATCCTGGCGGGCCAGGTAATCGGGCCGCAGTCCCGGGCGGCCTCGTGCACGCGGCCCATCACGGCCAGGACCGCCTCGGCGTCAGCTGGGCCCGCCCGGCGCAGGGCGGGCGAGTCGGAGCCGGGCTCCGCCGCCCCGACCGGCGCGTCCGGCGGCATGAGGCGGAACAGCGACCGGGCCGGGATCACCGCGGTGTGATAACCCCCGGCCAGCTCCCAGCCCAGCGCCCGGTACAGCGGCATCGTCGCGGGGTACAGGACCGACAGCGGGTACCCGCGCGACGCGATCTCATCGAGCAGAGCCGTCATCATCAGGCGCCCGATCCCCTGGCCCCGGTCCTCCGGCGCCACCCGGACGCCGACCACCCCGGCCATCGGCACCGCCCGGCCGCACCACCACTGCCGCATGTCATGGAAGGCCGCGGCGCCGGCCGGGCGGCCGTCAACGAAGGCGCCCAGGCACCGGCGCTGGGCGATGAGCCAGGACATGGCCTCCCGCCAGCGGTCGCGTTCGTCAGGCCCCTTGGTCCCGAAGGCCCGCTCGGCCAGGTCGAGCTGGGCGTCCATGTCGTCGCCGGGGAGCACCACCCGGACCTCGACCTCGCGATTCGGTTGATCGGCCACGAGCCACCACCGTACGGCAGCCCGCCGCGGTCAGGAGCTGATCTTCTCCATGATCTCGTCGGGGACCGAGTAGTTGGCGTACACGTCCTGCACGTCGTCGGAATCCTCGAGCGCGTCGATCAGCCGGAAGACCCGCCTAGCCTGCTCCTCGTCAAGGTCCACCTCGACGGTGGGCAGGAACGCCGTGTCCGCTGAGTCGTAGTCGATCCCGGCGTCCTGCAGGGCCTTGCGCGTCGCCACCAGGTCGGTGGGCTCGGACACGACCTCGAAGGACTCACCGAGGTCGTTGACCTCTTCGGCGCCCGCGTCGAGGACGGCCGAGAGCACGTCGTCCTCGGTCACGCCGCCCTTCTCCACCACGATGACGCCCTTGCGGTGGAACAGGTACGACACCGACCCCGGGTCGGCCATCGAGCCGCCGTTGCGGCTGAACGCCACGCGGACGTCCGAGGCGGCCCGGTTCCTGTTGTCGGTCAGGCACTGCACGAGCACCGCGACCCCGCCGGGACCATAGCCCTCGTAGGTGATGTTCTCGTACTGGGCGCCGCCGGCCTCCAGGCCGCTGCCCCGCCGGACGGCCCGGTCGATGTTGTCGTTCGGGACCGAGCTCTTCTTCGCCTTCTGGATCGCGTCGAACAAC
>JBEKKH010000761.1:0-3761 GCA_050010815.1 Streptosporangiaceae bacterium
GACTATAACCACGACCTGGTCACCGCGGTGGCAGGCGGCGGTGCGGTGGCAGGTGGTGCCGCGGTGGCAGGCGGCGGTGCGGTGGCAGGTGGTGCCGCGGTGGCAGGCGGCGGCCCGGCGAGGACTCCGGACGCGGCGACGGCCGGAGGGCTGACCGTGGAACCGGCCAGCGTGACGCTCAGCGCGGTGAAGCCGCGCGGCAATCCGCTCGCCGCGGGGCGAATGGGCGCGCTGGCGGGCGCGCCGGGAGGCCCGGAGGCCAGTCCGGCGGCCGTTACCTCCGGTCCGGCCTCCGGGCCGGAGGTAACGGTGCGCCTGCGGGAAACGGCGGGCCGGGCGACGACTGCGCGCGTCCGGTTGGCCGCCGGGATCTCGGCGGCGTGGCTCACCGACCTGCTCGAGGAATCCGACGACGCCCCGCTCCCCGTCGAAGGCGCCGGGGATTCTCGGGACGGTACCCTCGCGGTTCCCCTGCCGCCTTTTGGCACCGTGACCCTGGTGGTACGGGCGGGTACGCCGACCCCGGCCACCGCGTCTGCAATCTGGCCCGTTCCGGTATCGCCCGCCGAAGCGGCGCGACCGGTGCACACCCGGTACTGGCTGCACGGGAAGGGCCCGGCGCCGGCCGGGAACCTTCCCGTCGCCGTCCACCTGTCCCCCACCCGCATCGCCCTGCCCGAGCCCGGCGAGCCGGCTCCTGTTGAGATGGTGACGCTGACGGTGGGCTGCGGCGCCGAGCCCGCGTCGGGGACGGCAGAGCTGTCCATCCCCGATGGGATCATTGTTGCTGCCGACAGGGACCTGGCGTATGACCTGGCCCCTGGCGGGTACGCGGCCTGGGACCTGACCGTCCGGGCGGCACCGGGGACGGCGGCCGGCCGTTACTTCGCCGCGGCGCGGATCCGGGACGAGTCCGGCCATATCGTCGAGGACACGGTCATGGTGGCGGTCGGGGAATCCCGCTGGCCCGATCCTGACCTATCCCCCGAGGACACGATCGAGCGGCTGCAGGCCGATTACCGCGCAGGCGCGGCCGAAGTCGACCTGGCCGTGCTGACGCCTGAGCTGCGACTGGCTCCGGGTGGCCAGGGCGAGCTGCTGGTCCGGGTGACCAACCAG
This sequence comes from Streptosporangiaceae bacterium, assembly GCA_050010815.1. Classification (GTDB taxonomy): domain Bacteria; phylum Actinomycetota; class Actinomycetes; order Streptosporangiales; family Streptosporangiaceae; genus Palsa-504. Next base: position 1,120 of record JBEKKH010000761.1, read on the forward strand.
CTGGCGTCTGAACTGCACGGCGAGGCTCAGCTGGTCTCGCCGTTCGGTACCTGGCCGCTGCTCGGGCCGTGGGCGCAGGGCTTCAGCGCCGCGTCGCAGGCGAGCACGACCCTGCGGTTCGCGGTCAGCGTGCCGGCCACCGAGCGTCACGGGTCGCAGTGGTGGGCGCTGGTGAAGGTGATGTATTTCGGCCGGGTCAGGTACACCGACGCCATCCCGGTCATCATCTCCGCCGACGACACCGAGCCCGGCAACTGATCGCCTGCGTGCAGGGTGAGCGGGTACGGTGAGAGACTTGACGTGTCCCCAACACCGTCCGTGAATTCCAGAGGGCCCATGCCGTCCGCCACCGCCTTCCTGAGCGGCAACCTGCCAGCGGAGCCAAATAGCTTTGTCGGCCGCGAGCGCGATCTCGCCGAACTGGCCCGGCTGCTCGGCGACGTGCGCGCGCTGACCCTGAGCGGCCCCGGCGGTATCGGCAAAACGCGCCTGGCGGGCAGGCTCGCTCGTCAGGTGGTCGCGGGTCCGGGTCCCGGCGGGGAGGACAGCCCGGGGATCGGGGATGACCTTGATGAGGCCTGGCTGGTCGAGCTGGCCGACTGGCACGGCCCCGTCGCCCAGCACGTCGCGGCCACGATCGGAGTGCGCGAAGAACCGGGCGTGCCGCTCGCGCAGACGCTGGCCGAGGCGCTGCGCTCACGGCACATGCTGCTCATCCTCGACACCTGCGAGCACCAGGTCGGCGACTGCGCCACCTTGGTCCAGCTCCTGCTGGCCCGGTGCCCGTGGCTGCGGATCATCGCCACCAGCCGGGAACCGCTGCGCGTCCGGGGCGAGACCGTCTGGCGGGTGCCGCCGCTTGACCTCCCGCCTGATGGCGTGACAGGCATGGGCGCCGCCGCTCACGAGGCGGTCCGGCTGTTCTCGGCCCGGGCCGCGGGCGCCCGGCCTGGCTTTGTCCTGACCGAAGACAACATGGCCCCGGTGGTCCGGTTGTGCCGCACCCTCGACGGCATACCGCTCGGCATCGAGTTGTCCGCGGCCCGGGTCCGGGCCCTGTCGGTGGAGCAGATCGCGGACCGGCTGCGGGACCGGTTCCAGCTGCTCGACTCCGGTGACAGGACCGCTCCGCTCCGGCAGCAGACGCTGCGAGCCACCGTGGACTGGAGCTACGAGCTGCTGGAGGAGCCGGAGCAGATATTGCTCCGGCGGCTGGCCACCTTCTCCGGCTGGAACCTCGACATGGCCGAGCAGGTGTGCTCCGACCGGGGGTCCGCACCCGGGAGTATCCCCGCCGACGCCGTGCTCGGCCTGCTCATTTCCCTCATCGACAAGTCGCTGGTCGTGCTGGACGGCGAGGCCGCGGGCGATGCCAGGTACCGGCTGCTCGACACGATCAGGGAGTACGCCGCCGAGCGGCTCGCCGCCGCGGGCGAGCAGGCCGGCCTTTCGCTGCGGCATCGCGACTGCATCCTGGCGCTGGTGGAAGACACCGCCCGCGGGATGTTCCACCGCGGCGAACCGCCCTGGCCGGTGCGCCGGGCCACCTTCCGCCGCGGTATTGCCGAATTCGGCAACTTCCGCATCGCGCTCGCCACCTGCCTGGCCCACGGTCACGCGGAGGAGGGGCTGCGGCTGTGTAGCGGGCTACGCAACATGTGGGTACCGCATGGCGACGCCCGCGAGGCGGCCAGCTGGTTCGACCGGTTCCTGGCCGCGGGGCCGGATGAGGTCTCCCCGCGCGTGCGGGGACGGGCCCTGGCCTGCCGCGCGGAGGTCGCCTTTGACCTGCAGGACTACGAGACGCTGCTGCGCAGCGCGCAGGAGAGCCTGAAGCTGAGCCGGGCCCACGACGATGACTTCACCGTTCCGGTCGCGCTGCGAGTGCTCGGCCAGGCCGCGGTCCGGGCGGGGCGGTTCGCCGATGCCGCCGGCTACATGCAGGAAGCCATCAGCGCGGCGCAGCTGTCCGGCAACGACTGGGAGGCCGGGATCGCCATGGCGGCCGGAGCCGCCATCGCGGTCCGGCAGGGCAAGCTGAAGTCGGCTCAGCGGGCCTATGAGGCGGCGCTTGAGGTGTTGCGCGACAACAACCAGTGGGGTGTCGCCATCGTGGAGTACGGGATGGGGACGCTGGCCCGGGCCCGCGGCGACGACAAGATGGCCGTGCGGTACTTCGAAGACGCCATGGAAATTTTCGCCGAGCTCGACGCGTGGTCCGAGATCGCCCGCTGCCAGGCCGGGATCGGGTGGATCGCGCTGGCCGGCGGCGAGCTTGACCTGGCTCACGACAGCCTGGCGGAAGGCCTGCGGCTGAACCAGCTGTGCGGGCAGCGTCTTGGCATCGCCCGCGGACTCGAGGCGTTCGCGGCCCTGGCGGTGGCCAGGCAGCAACCCGAACAGGCCGCCACCCTGGCCGGCGCCGCCTGCCAGCTGCGGGACTCCCTGGGCCAGCTGGCCGTCATCGGACCCAAGACCGAGCAGGTGCTTGAGTTCGCCCGCGCCCGGCTCGGCGTACCGGCGGCCGACGCGCTGTTCGCCGGCGGGCGCGAGATGACGGTCGATGACGCCGCCAGGTACGCACTGGCAGCACGCCCGCAAGCATCGGGGCCGGCCGCTGGCGAACCAGCCGTCAGCGCCCC
>JBEKKH010000762.1:0-3756 GCA_050010815.1 Streptosporangiaceae bacterium
CTGGCCGGGCGGATCAGCACCGCGCTGGGCACCCGGGTCTCGATGGCAGACCTGTTCAAGGCCTCCACCGCCGGGGACATGGACCGCCGCCTGGACCTCGTCGCGGACAAGCCGAAATAACCAAGGCACCACCCCGGCCGCACTGGACCAAACCCCCGGCCAGCTCAGCTACCCGGTACCGCGCTAGACGTCAGGGACCTCCCGCCCCCCGATCACCCATCGGGACCACCTTTAGCCGCGCGGGCAGTCCGTACGGCCGTGCCCGCAACCGGGTCTCCCGGGCCGCTGATCTCGGTGACGGCCGCTCAGCAGAACGACGGGACAGTACGGATCTGGGCCCTCGACGTCGACAACGTCCTGTACTCCAACGCGCAGACCTCGCCGGGCGGCGACTGGACCGGCCGGACCGGCCGGTCGCCGTAGGGGCCGTACTACCCCGGCGGAAGGGAGGCGGGTCAGCCTTCCTGAGCCTCGATCAGGCTCTTGGGGCGCATGTCGGTCCAGTTCGTCTCGATGTACTCAAGGCAGCTGGCCCGAGAGTCCGTGTCGTGCGCGACGGTCCAGCCATGCGGCGTGGGCTGATTGGCCGGCCACAGGCTGTGCTGACCCTCGTGGTTCACCAGCACCCGGTAGGAAGCGTCCGGGTCTTCGAAGGGATTCGCCATGATGATCCTCATTCCGGTAGGCAATGCCAGCGGCGGGTAAACCGGTCAGGGCCGTCCGCAGCGGCCCGACCCCAGGCCTGCCGACGGCCCGAGATCAGCCTCGCGCCCGGCCGCATCCCCCGCACCTCCGATATTGCCTACGGACCATGGGCACACTGGGTGGCCTTACTCAGCGGCCTGCCACTGCTGGCGCCGGATATGCTCCGGCGTCAGCACGCAGTCACCGCAGGTCCCGGCGCCCGGCACCCGGTAGTACAGGCAGCAGCTGCGGCGGACCAGGAAACGCCTCGGCCGGGAGGCATCCGGCTGCACGAGCTCCCCGGTGCCCCGCAGCGGTGGCAGGTCGAGGATCCTGGCCGTCAGCTGGCCGGCGTTCTCCGCCCGGTCCGGGAAGCTGCTGGCCAGCACGCCGGCGGCGCCCGCCAGCGCGGACGCGATGTTGCCCCGCAGCACCAGCGGCGAGAGCCGGAACGCGGCCCGGAAAGCACCGGCCACCGGATCGGCCAGGCCCTGCACGCAGCGCTCCGACAGCAGCGCGGCCGCGTCGCCGGGCTGACCGCCGGCCGGCGCGTGGCCGAGCTGACCGCCGGGCGGCGCGTCGCCGGGCTGACCGCCGGGCGGCGCGTCGCCGATCTCCCGCCCGGTGACCGGGCCGGACCCGCTGACCGCCAGCGAGACCGGGCCGCCGTCAACCGGGCGCCACCACAGGTTGTCCAGGGTCAGGTCCGGGACCACGCCGCCGAGCACCGCCGCGCCCAGCGACGGTGACACCAGACGTGCGGCAAGCCCCAGGAACACGATCGAGGCGGCGACCCGTTCGGTCACCTCCGCCGGCGCGAGGCCGGCCCGGGCGGCGATGACGGCGCGGGCGTGCCTTACCAGGCCGGCCAGCATCAGCGGATCGGTGACCAGCAGGCGGGCCGACCGCCAGCCCGGGCCCTGCGGCCGGGGCTCGAGCGCGAAGTACGGCCCGGCGCCGGCCGCCGCGGCCAGCGCCTGCGCCGCATCGGTGTCCACCGGCCGTCCCGGCCGGACAGTCACCCGGGTTTCCTCCCGTCAGGGCGAGCCGTCACGGCCTGGATACAGGCGATCAGCTCGGCGCGGGCGGTGGCCAGCGAGGGGCCGTACCAGGTCAGGCTCCGGCCGGAGACGAGCGCCACCGCGATGCCGGGAAAGGCCTCGGGCCCGTCGCCGGCGGTGAACGGGTAGGGCTCGTCGGGCAGCACCGCCAGCTCGGCCCCGGCGGCCGCCAGCTGAGCCGGCTCGTGCTTGGGGTAACGATCCGGGGAACTGGCGAAGACGTGCGCGAGGCCCAGCCGCGTGAGTATGTCTCCGGTGAAGGTACGGGCCCCGACGACCATCCAGGGGTCTCGCCAGACCGGGACGACCGTGCGCAGGGCCGGGAGTGCGGGCGGACCGGACCACTTGATGGCCGCGGTGCGCAGCCATTCGGGTTCGGGGACGGACAGGACGTCGGTGAACAGGCGGCGCAGCGAGCGCAGGGCCGCGTCGACCGTCTCGATCTCGGTGACCCACACGGGGATACCCGCCGCCCGCAACTGCTCGACGTCGTGCCGGCGGTTCTCCTCGCGGTTGGCGACGACCAGGTCCGGGCGCAGCGCGATGATCGCGGCCCGGTCAGGATTCTTCGTGCCGCGGACCCGCGGGACGTCGAGGCCGGCCGGGTGGGTGCACCAGTCGGTGGCACCGGCCAGCCGGCCGGGGACCGTGACGGCGAGGGCCTCGGTCAGGGACGGGACCAGCGACACGATGCGCTGCGGGGGCCCGGTCAGGGGCAGCGGATGCCCCAGGTCATCGTGCCACGTCGGCATGGCGCCCCCTTCGGTGTGGATGTCAGACGAAGTCGCCCGCCTCGCGGCGGAGGTCGCGGATCACCGAGAACAGCATCCTGAGCCGCTGCGGCGGCAGCCCAGGTGAGGTGAACACGGCCGCGTTGATGTGCTTGGTGGCCTCCGCGGCCAGCGCCCGGCCCGGCTCGGTGATCTCGATGATGACCGCCCGGCCGTCGCTGGGATGCGGTTCGCGGCGGACCAGCCCGGCCTTGGCGAGCCTGCTGACGGCGTTGGTGATGCTGGTCGGGTGCACCTGGAGCAGCGTGCCGGCCTGGGCCATCGGCAGGGTGCCCCGCCGGGTAAAGGACAGCAGGGTGAGGAGTTCGTAGCGGGCGAAGCTCAGCCCGAGCGGCCGCAGCACGGCCTCGGCGCGCGCGAGCATGATCGCCTGAGCGCGCATCACGGAGGTGACGGCGGCCATGCCGTCGGCGGCGTCGCCCCAGCCGTGAGCCCGCCACTGCCGGGCGGCCTCCTCGATAGGATCGAACGTCAGCGGAGCCGTCGTCACAGCCTGTCCCCTCACATTCCGGTGCTTGGGCCCAGTATCGCCGGGCAACAACCCATTGTCGCAGGCCAAACAGGCGTGATCCGACCGCAGGGAACCCGCTCACACGTTGCGCCGGTACTGGCCCCCCGCCTCGAAGAAGGCGTCGCTGATCTGCCCGAGCGAGCAGTGCCGGACGGCATCCATCAGGGCCGCGAAGATATTGCCCCCGCTGATGGCGGCGTCCTGGAGCCGGGCGATCGCCTCCGGCGCGGTGTGCGCGTGCCGGGCATGAAAGTCGGCCAGCCGCTCGAGCTGGGACTGCTTTTCCGCCTCGGTGGCGCGGGCGAGTTCCACCGGTCCGGCCGGGGTGTCGCCGCGGTGCGGGTCGAGGAAGGTGTTGACCCCGACGATGGGCAGGCTGCCGTCGTGCTTGCGCTGCTCGTAGAGCATCGACTCGTCCTGGATACGCCCGCGCTGGTAGCCGGTCTCCATGGCGCCCAGCACGCCGCCGCGCTCGGCCAGGCGGTCGAACTCGGCCAGCACGGCTTCCTCGACCAGGTCGGTGAGCTGCTCGATGATGTACGAACCCTGCAACGGGTTCTCGTTGCCCGCCAGGCCCCATTCCTTGTCGATGATCATCTGGATGGCGAGCGCCCGGCGGACCGAATGCTCGCTGGGGGTGGTGACCGCCTCGTCGAAGGCGTTGGTGTGCAGGCTGTTGCAGTTGTCGTAGATGGCGCACAGGGCCTGC
>JBEKKH010000763.1:0-3750 GCA_050010815.1 Streptosporangiaceae bacterium
CGGTGGACAGGTAGGACTGCACGATCGCGAACTCGGCCAGGCCCTCCAGGGTGCGCCAGCAGCCGCCGGAACTGCGCTGCTGCACTTTGACGGGCCTTACTGATCTTTCCGCCTCGTTGTTCAAGCGGGCCGTCAATTGCGCATGGTCCGGGTGGTCAGCCGCCGGCGGCCCTGGTGCGGGTGACGCACCGGTTCCATCCGCTGTCCGGGCAGTCGTTCGAGTTCGTCAAGCGGCTGCAGACGTGGCAGTCGGATCTGGTTTACTTCCTCGATGCCGCTGGAGAGCTGGCCAGCGTGCCGGCGGCATGGACCGATCTGGCGGCGCTTGATCCGTTCGCGGTTGTCGCCGCGGGGCGGGCGGTATTCCGCGCCGGGGATCTGGCTGAGCTGGCTGACCTGGTCAGCGCGCGACTGGCGGCTGTCCAGGGGATTACGTCATGATTGCCCAGCGGATTATGTCCGCTGCACGACCGGGACGTCGGCGGCAACGCTGCTCCCTGCCGGGCGTACCGGCAGTCAAGCTGGTTTTTCTGGAATCAGTTCTTCTGATCCTGCCTATCCTGAACTACCTGCGTGATGTAATTACATGGACAGTATTCCGTTGCGGGAGGCAGCATGGCCAGGCAGGCCGACGCCAAGGAAGCCGCGCTGGCGGCGTCACGGACGCTGAACAGCGATCCGCAGAAGGTGACCGATCCGGCGTTCACCGCCGGCGGTTTCTTCGATCCCGCCGATCTGCTGCAGGTGAAGTACGAGATGGTGCGGCAGGTCGAGGTGGAGGGCGTGCCTGTGCCGGTGGCGGCCGCGGCGTTCGGGTTCGCGCGGCAGAGCGCCTACAACGCCCGGGCGGCGCTGGCCGCGGGCGGGCTGGCCGCGCTGATCCCGGGCAAGCCGGGCCCGAAAGGGGGCCACAAGCTCACCGGGCCGGTGCTGGACCGCCTGGAGGCCCTGCTCGAGCAGGATCCCCGGCTGACCTTCAGCGACCTGGCCGCGCAGGCCGCGCAGGATTTCGGTATCCAGGTGCATCCCCGCTCGGTGCGCAGGGCGCTGCAGCGCCGGCTCGCCGGCCGCGACGCCGGGACCGCCGGACCGGCGGCGCCCAAAAGCGGCCAGCACGGCTGACAGCGGCAGCGCGGCAGCGCAGTCAGGACCGCCGCCCGGCCCGGGCGCGGATCCGGCGGCCGGGCGGTATGAGGCCCTGCGCGCGATCGCGCTGGCCGGCGCGGGCGGCGGCTGGCGGTATCAGCTGCCGGTGCTGGCCGCCCGGGGAATGGCATCCTGGCTGGCCCAGGGGCCCGCCGCAGATCCCGGCGCTGGCGACTGCCAGGCAGCAGCGGCACCGCAGGCCGGCCCGTCCCTGCCCGCCCACGACCCTATCCTGCCCGATGCCAGAACGAACGGAGGTGATGCCCGCTCGCCGGCCTGCACGTCGCTGCCGCTCACCGCGGAAGTCGTCGCGGTGCTCGCGCAGATGGCGCTGCACCATGCCCGCTGTTAACGACCCCCGCCCCCCGGCAGGAAGGACCCTCCCATGAGCAGCGACGACACCGCCAAAGTGACCCCCGCCAGGCTGCGGCGCGACGCCTACCTGTATATCCGCCAGTCCACCCTCTACCAGGTGATCAACAACACCGAGTCGACCGGGCGGCAGTACGACCTGAAGAGCCGTGCGGCCGCGCTCGGCTGGCCCGAGGACCGGATCCACGTCATCGACATCGACCAGGGCCGCTCCGGCGCCTCGGCCGCTGACCGGGCCGGGTTCCAGCACCTGGTCGCGGAGGTCTCCCTGGGCCGGGCCGGCATCGTGCTGGGCCTGGAATGCTCCCGGCTGGCCCGCGACTCCGCCGACTGGCAGCAGCTCGTCAAGATCTGCGCCCACACCGACACGCTCATCCTGGATGAGGACGGCCTGTATGACCCGGCCATCTTCAACGACCGCGTCCTGCTGGGCATGAAAGGCCAGATCTCAGAATTCGAACTCCATTTCCTACGGGCCCGGATGCGCGGCGGGATCCTGGCCAAGGCCCGCCGCGGCGAGCTCGCGCTCGCCCTCCCGGCCGGCCTGGTCCGCGACCGCCACGGCCAGGTGATGCTGGACCCCGACGCGGGCGTGCGCGACGCCGTGCGGCTGCTGTTCGCCACCTTCACCGCCACCGGATCGGCGTTCGGCGTGGTCAGGGCATTCCGCGAGCAGCAGCTGACCTTCCCCGCCCGGCACCGCCGCGGGCCCCGCAGCGGCGAGCTGTTCTTCCAGCCGCTCACCCACGACCGGGTCCTCACCATCCTGCACAACCCCGCCTACGCCGGCGCCTACGCCTACGGGCGGTCCCGCCACGCCACCGGCCTGGACGGGCACCACCACACCACCGCCAGGCCCATCGGGGAATGGACGGTCCTGATCAAAGACCACCACCCCGGGTACCTCACCTGGGACCAGTACCAGGACAACCTGGCCGTCCTGACCGCCAACGCCGCCGCCCGCGGCGACGACCGCGCCGCCGGGCCGCCCCGCGAAGGCACCGCCCTGCTGCAGGGCCTGGTCGTCTGCGGCCGGTGCGGCCGGCGGATGACCATCCGCTACCACACCCGGCACGACACCCAGATCCCCAGCTACCTCTGCCAGAACGACGGCATCCGCACCGCGCAGCCGATCTGCCAGCACCTGCCCGGCGACACCATCGACTCCGCCGTCAGCGACCTGATCCTGACCGCGCTCACCCCGGCGGCCATCGAGGTCTCCCTCGCCGTCAGCGACGAGCTGACCGCCCAGGCCGAACACGCCGACCAGCTCCGCCGCGTCCACATCCAGCGCGCCGAGCACGCCGCCGACGCCGCCCGGCACCGCTACCTCGCCGTCGACGCCGCCAACCGGCTCGTCGCCGACGCCCTGGAAGCCGACTGGAACACCGCCCTGCGCGCCCTCGCCGCCGCCCGCGACGACTACCGCAAGGCCACCGCCACCGCCACCGCCCTCGACGAGCAGCAGCGCGGCAAGATCCGCGCGCTCGCCACCGACCTGCCCGCTCTGTGGAACGACCCCGGCACCCCGATGCGCGAACGCAAGCGGCTGATCCGCCTCCTGATCACCGACGTCACCCTCACCCGCGGCCAGGACACCATCACCGCCGCGATCCGCTTCCCCGGCGGCAGCCACCACCTCATCCGCCTTCCCGTCCCGCTCAGCGCCTGGCAGCGCCGCGCGACCCCCGCCCCGCTCACCGGGCTGATCAGCGACCTGCTCGACAGCTGCACCTACGCCCAGATCGCCGGCCAGCTCAACGCCGCAGGCCACACCAGCAGCGACGGACACCCCTGGGACGGCGACCGCGTCGCCAAACTGGCGAACCACCACCAGATGCCCAGCCACGACCAGCGGCTCCAGGACCGCGGGCTGCTCACCCTCACCCGGATCGCCGCCGATCTCGGCGCCCACCCCTGCAGCATCAAGCGCTGGCACCGCCTCGGCCTGCTCACCGGCGAGCAAGCCGACGACCGCGGCATCTTCCGCTACCACCCCGGCCAGGCCCGCCCGACCCCCGCCGACACCGAAAACGCCGTCAAGCGCCTCGGCGACGACCACCGCTCAGGCCGCCGCAACCCACACCGCACATCCGGGCGTCCTCGCACGCCGAGGCAAAATGTCAGACCCCCCAGCAATACTGAAACCACCAGCCCGGCAGCGACCTGAACGCCCCGCAAGCCCCCGTACTCTCCAGCCACCACAAGAGGTGCAGTATGAAGCCAGATCGT
>JBEKKH010000764.1:0-3749 GCA_050010815.1 Streptosporangiaceae bacterium
CTGCTCGTCCCGGTGAATGATGACCTCGGGCTCGCTCATGGCGTTGACTCCGCCTCTGAGCCATTGGCTCCCGCTAGCGCGTGCAGCGCCTCGGCGTAAACCTCGTCGGGTTCGAGCCTGCGCAGTTCCTCGGCGATCAGGTCGGCGGAATCGCGCCGGTGCAGGGCCACCCGCCGGTCAGGCCGACCGGGCCAGGCCAGCGTGGCCGTCCGGCCATCCGGCCGGGCGAGGGCGATCTTTCCCTCGGGCGTGTCGAAGCTGACCTCGGTGATCCCCGGGCCTGCGGACTCGCCGCGCTGCACCTCGATGCCGAGGCGTACGCTCAGCCAGGACGCGATCAGGTCGGCGGTCGGGTTGGCGGGCTCGGCCAGCACCTCGCCGCTGAGCAGCGCGGGATAGGGCTGGTCCAGGGTGGCGGCGAGCAAGGTACGCCAGGGCGTCGAGCGGGTCCAGCTCAGGTCCGTGTCGCCCGGCTGGTAGGCCGTGGCCAGGCCAAGCAGCATGTCCTTGGGCATCTCGCTGGCCGCCGCGTCCGTCACCCTCCGCTGGGCGACCGCGCCGAGTGAGTCCGCGCGGGGAGAGGGGGGCGCTTCGTCCGGCCACCAGATGACCACCGGGACGTCGGGCGCGAGCAGCGGCGCGACCACCGAGTCCGCGTGCTGGCCGAGCGGCCCGTACATCCGGAGCAGGATGGTCTCGCCAGGGCCGGTCTCGCCCACCCGGATCTCGGCGTCGAGCCGGGATTCGGCCTTGGGTTTGCGGGTGATGACCGCGAGCACCCGGCTGGGATGCTCACGGCCCGCCTGGCTGGCCGCGCGGACCGCGTCATACTGCGCGGCCTCGTCGGTGACGATGATCAGCGTCAGCACCGTGCCCGAGGCAGGACCGCCCATGCGGCGGCGTGCCTGGGTGAGCGCTTCGTGGATCGCGCCGGTCGTCGTGTCGGTCAGGTCGATGGTCATCGCGATCTCCCTACAAGCGGCGCCATGCCCGTCCATCCCGTGCCATCATCGCGTCGGCTGACGCGGGACCTGCGGACCCGGCCGGATACTGCTCCGGCTTGGTGTAGGAGGCCCAGAATTCCTCGATCGGATCAAGGATCCGCCAGCCGAGCTCGACCTCTTGCTGCCGGGGGAACAGCGGCGGGTCGCCGATGAGGACATCGAGCAGCAGCCGCTCGTAGGCTTCGGGGCTTGACTCGGTGAAAGACTCGCCGTAGGCGAAGTCCATGTTCACGTCCCGGACTTCCATCGCGGTGCCCGGCACCTTGGAGCCGAACCGCACGGTGATGCCCTCGTCCGGCTGGATCCTGATCACCAGGGCGTTCTGGCCGAGTTCCTCGGTGTCCGTCGCGGCGAACGGCAGGTGCGGCGCTCGCTGGAAGATCAGCGCGATCTCGGTCATGCGGCGCGGCAGCCGCTTGCCGGCCCGCAGGTAAAACGGCACCCCGGCCCAGCGCCTGGTGTCGACGCCCAGTCGCAGCGCGGCGTAGGTCTCGGTGCGGGAATCGGCGGGGATGCCGTCCTCTTCCAGGAAACCGCCCACCTGGCGTCCGCCTTGCCAGCCGGCCGAGTACTGTCCGCGCGCGGTACCTGTCGCGAGGTCGGCGGGCAGCCGGACGGCGGAGAGCACCTTCTCCTTCTCCATCCGGAGCGAGTCCGCGTCGAACGCGACCGGCTCCTCCATCGCGATCAGCGCCAGGAGCTGCAGCAGGTGGTTCTGGATCACGTCCCGGGCGGCCCCGATGCCGTCGTAGTAACCAGCCCGGCCGCCGATGCCTATGTCCTCGGCCATCGTGATCTGGACGTGGTCGACGTAGCCGCGGTTCCAGATCGGCTCGAACATCTCGTTGGCAAAACGCAGGGCCAGGATGTTCTGTACCGTCTCCTTGCCGAGATAGTGGTCGATGCGGAACACGGCTTCCGGCGGGAAAACCCCGTCCAGGGTGGCGTTCAGCTCACGTGCGCTGGCCAGGTCATGGCCGAACGGCTTCTCGATGACCACCCGCCGCCACCCGCCGTCGGCGGAATCGGAGAGTCCGCTGCGCTTGAGCTGCTGCACCACGGTGGGGAACTGGTTCGGCGGGATCGACAGGTAGAAGGCGTAGTTGCCGCCCGTACCCCGCTCGGCGTCAAGCTCCCGGACGCAGGTCGCCAGCTGGTCGAAGGCCACGTCATCGCTGAACGAGCCGGACACGAACCTGACGCCCTCGCTGAGCTGCTGCCAGACCGCGTCGCGGAACGGCGTCCGGGCGTACTCCTTCACGGCCCGGTAGGTGACCTGGGCGAAATCCTCGTCCTCCCAGTCCCGGCGGGCGAAGCCGACGAAGGAGAAGCCCGGCGGCAGCAGGCCGCGGTTGGCCAGGTCGTAGACGGCCGGCATCAGCTTCTTGCGCGCGAGGTCCCCGGTGACACCGAACATGACGAGCACGCACGGTCCGGCCACCCGGGGAATACGCCGGTCCCGCGGATCGCGCAGCGGGTTAGCCGCGCCCGAGGCCACCTCGGCCTGCTGCGCGATGACGCTGGGATTGGCCGGGACAAGACCCTGCGGGTCTCCCGGTTCCGCCGTCACGCCCGACCTCCCCGAGGGCGGCCAGCACGAGCCCGTTCGGTCATGTGAGTTCAGAGCCCCATGTTTGTCTTGATCGTGTCCAGTAGTTCGATCCACGATGCCTCGAACTTCGCGACGCCCTCGTCCTCGAGCACCTGCACGACGTCGTCGTAGGCGATGCCGAGCTTCTCCAGGTCGGCGAAGACCTTCCGGGAGGCGTCGTAGGTCCCGCGGATCGTGTCGCCGTGCAGCTCGCCGTGGTCGGCCGTGGCCTTGATGGTCGCCTCGGGCATGGTGTTCACCGTGTCGGGGGCGACCAGGTCCACCACGTACATGGTGTCGGGGTACGCCGGGTCCTTGACCGAGGTCGAGGCCCACAGAGGCCGCTGGACTTTCGCCCCGCTGCCGGCCAGGGCCTGCCAGCGCTCGGTGGCGCACTTGGTCTCGAACAGCTCGTAGGCCAGTCGCGCGTTCGCGATGGCCGCCTTGCCGCGCAGCTTCTTGGCTTCGGGAGTTCCCAGCTTGTCCAGGCGGCCATCCACCTCGGTGTCGACCCGGCTGACGAAGAACGACGCCACCGACCGGATCTTGGAGATGTCATGCCCGTTGGCCTTGGCCAGCTCCAGGCCGGCCATGTAGGCGTCCAGGACCGCGCCGTGCCGCTCCAGCGAGAAGATCAGCGTCACGTTGACGCTGATGCCCTCCGCGATGGCCTGGGTGATGGCGGGCAGCCCCTCGATGGTGGCGGGAATCTTGATGAACAGGTTCGGCCGGTCCACCTGCCACCACAGCGCCCGCGCTTCGGCGATGGTCGCGGCCGTGTTCTTGGCCAGCCTCGGGTCGACCTCGAGTGATACCCGGCCGTCCTGGCCGTCCGTCCGGTCGTACGCCGGGCGCAGCACGTCGCACGCCCACCTGATGTCATAGGTGGTGATGGCGCGGGACGCCTCGTCGACGCTCACGCCGTAGGTCTTCAGGTCGGCGACCTGCCCGTCGTAGGCGTTGCCGTTCGACAGCGCGTGCGCAAAGATCGTCGGGTTCGAGGTCACGCCGACCACGTGGTAGTCGTCGCTTAGCTCCTGCAGGTTGCCGGTGCGCAGCCGGTCGCGGCTGATGTCATCCAGCCATACCGACACTCCGGCCTCGGATAGCTGTCCGAGAACGTCTGTTGACACGGTTGCTTTCCTTCCTGCGTG
>JBEKKH010000765.1:0-3727 GCA_050010815.1 Streptosporangiaceae bacterium
GAGATCCACCCCAGGAACGAACTGGGCCAGCGCGAATGCGATCACCGTCGCGGCCGTGGCGAGAATCTCCAGACCAGTGCAGACATCCCTGAGTTCCCATGAGACATCACCGACCAGGCGATCGAAATCGCCGGTAATGTCACCCCACAGGCTTTCGTGATCGGTAAGGCTGTCGTCGCTGGCCTGGTTGATCTTCGAGGCATAGTAGGCGCCCTTGGTGTCACGCAGGCCGGTCGCGCGGGTCAGCAGCGCCTTGGCGGCATTGAGCTGATCCTGCGACCGCTGCACCGAGGCGTGGTAACTGGCGACCTCCTCCTTCTCCGCCGCGCTCAGGCCGGGCCCGGACGGCAGGATCACGGCCTGGCCGAGCCTGGCGTACGGGGCCTCAGCCTCGTTCAGCGCCCTGATCGACAGGGACTGCGCCTGCTCAAGCTCGGGAACCCAGCCTTTCAGGGCCGACGACACCTTCCGGTACCTTGCCTCCGCAACTTGCAGCGAGCCAGCCAGGCTGCTCGCGGAGGACCGGATCTTGTCTGCGTGCTGTCCGGTCTCAGTGTTGTCGCTGGCGATCTTCCGCAGCGCCGTAATCTGACTCGCGATCGTGTTGGCCACCGAGACCAGATGCTGCACCTCCTGGCCGATCGCCTGCGGATCGCCCGGTACCGGGTCCGCGTCCAGGCCAAGCGGCTGCCACTGGTAACCCGGCGGTCGTCCCATCTGGCCTGATCCTCCCCGTGCTGCCTACTTCTTGGTCAGGTCGCTGGAGAGCTGGCTGTCGGTCTGGTGGAACCGCTGGGCCGTCGCGGTGACCATGCGGTCGAGGTTGCCCATGGTGCCGAGCAGCGTCTTGCGGTGAGCGCTCCAGTTCCCGGCGAAGCTGCCCATCGCCGCGGTGATGTCGCTCGACCCGAACGCCGAGTCATAGGCGCTGGCCTGGTCCTCGATAGTCTCGAATTCCCAGGTCAGATCGGTCAGGGTGGCGTGAATCGAGGCGAGCAGCTGATAGTCCACCCTCAGGTCGGCCATGCCACTTCCCGTCTTCCGGCCCGGTACGCGCAGTGCACCTGCACGCAGGTAACTGTCCCTGTAACGGGAACAGCCGCCAAGCGGTTCAAGAAATTGGCAGTTTTTGACTCCTGGCCACGTGCCTGGAGCGGCTATGTCCCCAGCCATTCAGCAACGGTGCTGCGGCCGCCTCGGCAGCCGCGAGGGCTGAGTTCCGACAACATGACGAGGCCGCTGTCAGCGTGACAGCACGCCGGGAAGGTGTATCCAGGCGTTTACCCGGGTCCCTTTCACCCTGGTATTCATCTGCCGGAACAGGCCCGGCCCGGCCTGGGCCGGGTGACGGCGGACGAGGCTCTCGTACATGTACTCGGAGATGGCGAGCGTTAGCCCGGCCCCGGAGTCGGCAAGTGCCTTCTGCAGCGTTCTGGCGTTCAGCATCCGGAACAGCAGGTTGATATCGTCGCCGATCAGTCCGTGGTCATCGCTGTACACGGGGCCCATGTGGGCGGCGGCGCGGACCTGGATCCGGGCGGCCGGGGCCGACATCCGGTTGTGCCGGCGGATAAGGCCGTTCAGCCGTTCGGGAAACGGGTTGATGATGCCATGCGCCGGGATGCTGGGAGGCACGACGACCAGGGCGCCATCGGCCCCACCGCCACCCTGCCCGGCGCGCGCGGGCAAGGTGTCGGGCACGCGCTCGTCGACGCCGCGCTCACCTGGGCATATGACCACGGCTACCAGTGGGTCTCGGTCGACTTCGAGACCGCCAACCCGCTGTCCCGGCCCTTCTGGCTCAACGCCGGCTTCCACCCGGCCGGATACGGTGTCCTGCGCCTCATCGACCGCCGCGCCGCTTCAGCGGAAATATTCGGCAGGGAGAGTGTCGCTGAGGCGACTCCCTTCATTTTACGTTGCGTAATTGCATTTGGCTGTGTCCGTGACTGCCTGTACGACTGGACCTTGGCCGGGCGCCCGGGCCGCGGCCGTGCGGCTATCCCGGGTGCTTTGCGCTGCGGAGTGCGGCACGGATAGCGGCTGCGGGATCGCCGCGGTGGTAGATCCTTTCTGATGGCTCGATGCCGTCGAGGAATTCCTGGTAGCGCACGGCGTAGATGAGGTGGGCGAGCGGTCCGGCGATGCGCAGCGCGCGGGCGGGCTCGCATCCCGGGATGCGCGATGTCCAGGCCTCGATCCAGGCCCGGGCCGCGACGGGCTGCTTGCGCGCGGGCAGGAAGTGGCAAGTCCGCAGCCCGTCAAGCACCGGGTTGCCGAGATGAGCGTCGGCCCAGTCCACGATGGCCGGCGGTCCGCCGTCACTACGCCAGTTACCGGGGTGGAAGTCGCCGTGCACGATGGTGCCGGGCAGGCCGCAGTCATCCAGCAGCCGGAACCGGCTCAGCAGCCCGCGCGCCGCGGTCGCCTCCCTGGCGGTTAGCTCACCGCCGTCCTGGCGGTCGAGCAGGGTGCGGATCTGCCCGGCGATGACCGGGGTGCGCCGGTCGGGCAGTCCGGGCGGGAGGCTGGCAGGCTGGCTGGCCAGGACGGCCTGGGCGGCGGCCAGGCGCCGGACGGCGCTGGTGATGATCGTCGGTGAGGCGTCCCAGCAGTCCTGCCCGGGCAGGTGCCCGAGCAGGACCCGCCCCGGGCCGGCACCGAGGACCGGCGGAACCAGGGCCGGGTCTACGCGCGCGAATGCAGCGATGACGCTGGCCTCGTCGGCGGCGAAGCGGGGCGTGGCCTTGAGCCAGGCCGGCCCTTTGACGGTGGGCAGCCGGAACAGGGCGGCCAGGTTCCAGGTCTTGCGCTGCACGGCGGGCCCGGTCACGTGGCGGCCCGCTGCGCCGAGCGTGTCAGCCGCCCAGCTGAGCACCTCGCGGATGCCCTCCAGCCGGGCCCACGGCGAACGCAGTTCTTCCGGCCCGGTCAGTGCCGCCTGACCAGCCGCCTGACCAGCCGCCTGACCAGCCGCCTGACCAGCCGGCTGCCCGGCCAGCAGGCCAGGTGCCGGGCGGCGGAGCGCGGCCACGTGATAGGTGACGTGACCGTCGCGGCCGCCCTCTCCGCCGTCGGCCAGCAGCAGGCGCAATACCAGGACGGGGACGTCGAGCACCTCGCGCAGATGCGCCACGACGGGCTCCACTTCTGACCACCACGGGACGTTCACAGGAAACGGCCCGATCACGCCGAGATAAGTCTCGCCCCAGGTCACCACGGCGCTGACGGTTCGCCCCATCTGGCCAGTGTGAACGACCCCGGCGACGCAGGCGACCCGATATCCGGCCGTCGCCTGCCGGTATCGGTGACCCTGGAGGTGGCAGCCACCGGCCTGAATATCGATATCATCAACGGGCCAGCCAGATCCGCGCCTCTCGAACTAGACGGCGGCGCAGGCGGAGCCGGACTGCTCGGGATGACCGAACGGGTCAAGGCTCATGGCGGCCAGCTGAGCGCCGGGCCCGTGCCGGGCGGAGGCTGGCGGGTGGCCGCCTGCCTGCCCTCGGCACTCACCTGGGGAACCCCGTGCCGAGGATGCGCAGGCCATAATTCTGCCAGAAGGAGCCAGCACCGCCGGTGGCTGGCTCCCGATACGGTTCCCGCCATTTACCCGTTCCGCGAGCGCTCACACCGCTGGCTACGCTCCGTGGTATGAGCCGGTCGCTAGTCCGCGCTCCAGATCCGCCCTCTCGGTTTACCGGATGCTGAGTGATCTGGCCTCGTT
>JBEKKH010000766.1:0-3711 GCA_050010815.1 Streptosporangiaceae bacterium
CCGATGCCCTGCGCGACGCCGCCCCGGATCTGGCCCTCGACCACGGCGGGATTGATCAGTGCGCCGCAGTCTTCCACGGCGACATACCGCTCCACCTTCACCAGGCCGGTCTCGACATCGACTTCCACGATCGCGCAGTGAGTGCCCCCGGACCATCCGCCTTCGCCGCCGTCGAACGTGGCCTCGACCTCGAGCGCGGCGTCCGCATCGGCACCGAACTGTCCTGATGCCGCACGCCGCGCGACCTCGCTGACGGCGATCGCGCTCGCCGGGTCGCCGCGCACCCAGACGTTGCCGTCGGTGATCAGCAGGTCCCGCGCGCTGGCCTCCATCAGCTGGGCCGCGAAATCGAGCACCTTGGCCTTGAGGTCCCGGGCGCCGTGGAGCGCCACGCCTCCGGTCATGGTGGCCGACCGGCTGCCGCCTGTCAGTCCGAACGGGACGATGTCGCTGTCGCCGACCACCACGCGGACCTGCTCGAACGGCACGCCGAACTCGTCGGCGGCGATCTGGGCCAGGGTGGTCTGGTGGCTCTGGCCGTGCGGCATCTGGCCGGTGAACAGCGCGACGATGCCGTCTTCTTCGAGCCGGAGGCGCATGGACTCACTGCCCAGGGCGCCGTCGGGCCCCCGCGGGCCCGGAGCGGCCTCGATGAACGTGGCCACCCCGATGCCGAGGTAGCGGCCTTGCGCTCGCGCCTGCGCCTGCCGGCGGCGGAACGCGGGGAAGTCCACCAGCTGGGCGACCCGCTCCAGCGACTCGTTGGTCGTGACTCCTACCAGCGGACGGCCGGTGATCATCGAGGCCGGGGGATCGGTGCGCGGGGCGAGGTTACGCAGCCGGATCTCGACCGGATCCAGGCCGAGGTCTTTCGCGATGAGGTCAAGGACGCGCTCCCGCACGAACGTCTCGGACGCCCACGGCCCGCGATAGGCGACATACGTGGCCTTGTTCGTGATCGCCGCGGTTGACTCGAAACCCAGGGCCGCGAGCTTGTACGGGCCGGGCAGCATCGCCTGCATGATGTCCGGGACCATCGCGCCCATCCCTATCCCGGGGTACGCGCCGGTGTCAACGACCACCTTGACGTCCAGCCCGAGCAGGGCGCCGTCATGGCTGACCGCGGCCCGGACGTCGAAGCTCTCCTCGCGCGCCTGTCCCGACGCGATGAGGTTCTCGCCGCGGTCCTCGACCCACTTGACCGGCCGGCCGAGATGACGCGAGGCGGCGGCCACGGCGAGCTCCTCGCGTGACGCGCCGATCTTCAGGCCGAACGATCCGCCGATATCCCCGGCCAGGACACGTACCTGCTCAGGCTCGATACCCAGGCGCGTGGCGACACCAGTCCTGGTGATGTGCACGCTTTGCGTGGCCGAGTAGACCGTCATGGCCGCTAGGCCGGCGTCCCAGCTCGCGATGCAGCCGCGTCCCTCCATGGGCACGTTCTGGTGCCTGTGCACGTCGATGTGGACGTCAATGACGCGATCAGCCTGGGCGAACGTACCGGCGACGTCGCCGAACTCGTTGCGCGAGTGCGGGCGGGCGATGTTGTTACCCAGATTCGCGAACAGCGGCGGGCTGCTCGGGTCCAGCGCGAAGGCGGCATTCACCACCGGAGGCAGGTCGTCATAGTCGACCTCCACCAGCTCGCAGCCGTCCTCGGCGAGGTAACGGCTCTCGGCGATGACGACCGCCACGGGATCGCCCATGAAGCGCACCTTGTCGGTGGCCAGCAGGGTGAACTCCGGGATCGGCCCGGCGGCACCGAAAAGAGCCATCAGCGGATCCGGCCCCGGGACCGTCATCGCTTCCAGCTCCGCGCCCGTGAGCACCGCGACCACTCCGGGCAGCGCCCGCGCCGCCGAGGCATCGACCGAGAGCACACGGCCATGAGCCAGCGGCGAGCGCACGAACGCGGCGTGCAGCATCCCGGGCAGCTTGATGTCGTCGACGTACCGGCCTGCGCCGGTCAGGATGCGCGGGTCCTCCGAACGCTTGATGCTCGCGCCGGTGTAGCGCTCAGCCACGATTTCTGCCATGGTCTGGATGCCTCACCCTTCGCGGTTGCGCGGTGTTCGATTGCGCGGTGTTCGATTGCGCGGTGTTCGATTGCGTTGGGCGGCCAGCAGGACACCGTCGATGATGCTCTGGTAGCCGGTGCACCGGCAGATGTTGCCGGATAGCGCTTCGCGGATCTGCTCCTCGCCGGCGTCAGGATGGTCGCGGAGGAACGCGGTGGCCTGCATGACGAACCCCGGTGTGCAGAAACCGCACTGGAAACTGTGCGAATCCCACATCGCCTGCTGCAGTGGGCCAAGCCCGCCGTCGGTGGCTAGCCCCTCGATGGTCGTCACCTCGCGGCCGGCCGCCTGGACCGCCAGCATCAGGCACGAGCGCACCGCCCGGCCGTCGATGATGACCGTGCACGCACCGCAGACCCCGTGCTCGCAGCCGACGTGTGTCCCGGTGAGATCGAGGTCATCCCGCAGGAAGTCCGCCAGCGTCTTGCGCGCCTCCGGCGAACCCTCCCGCGTCGCACCGTTGACCCTCAGGGTGATGTCCGCCATCAGTCACTGCCTTTCGCGGGCGTTGTCCGCAGCTTCTCGCAGGCCGCGACGCACGACAGCGGCCGCGACCGTCTTACGGTAGTCCGATGACCCGTGAAGGTCGGCCGGCGGGTCGATATCGTCGGTCGCGCGGCGGGCCGCCTCATCGAACAGCTCCGCCGACGGCCTCTCGCCGGCCAGCAGATCCTCCGCGGCGGCCGCCCGGACCGGCACATCAGAAACACCGGCAAACGCCAGCCGGGCATCGCCGATCACCCCGCCGGACAACACCAGCGACACCGCCACGCCGACAATGGCGAAGTCGCCGTGGCGCCGGGCGACCTCGGCGAAGCTAACCCCGGTGCCGCGTCCCGCGGTCGGGAATCGCACCTCAACCAGCAGCTCGTCGCTGCGGCGTGCCGTCGTGAGATAACCCTCGAACCACTGCGCCGCCGGGATCACCCGCATCCCCGACGGGCCGCGCACCACGAACTCGGCATCCAGCGCCCTGGCGACGGCCGGCAACTCGGCGGCCGGATCGGCGTGCGCCAGGCTGCCTCCTATCGTGCCGCGGCTGCGGATGGCTTCATGACCGATCAATGGCAGAGCGGCCGCCAGCAACGGCACGGCCTCGGCGACGGCCCCGGATTCCTCGGCCACGTACTCCCGCGTCATGGCGCCGATCGTCACCCAGCCGTCTGCCGCCGACACCCCGGACAGCTCAGCTATGCCGTTGATGTCGATGAGTACCTCCGGGCGGGCCAGCCGCAGCGCCAGCAGCGGTATCAGGCTCTGGCCGCCGGCGAGCACGCTCGCCTCGTCACCGTACTCAGCCAGCAGATCGACAGCTTCGTCAACGGTCGTCGGTGCCTCGTACTCGACAGGAGGCAGCTTCATCGGCGCAACCCTTCGATTGGGAGCAGCTTTTCCCTAACCCGCCAAGATCCATTAGTTACCCTAATCGCCACCCTGACGGCAACCGTGGTCACTGCCGTTTGCACAGGTAAAGCGCTGGTTGCGCGGGCGTGAACGTCATGATCAGAGCAGAATCCCGTCTTACTGGCCTTAAGGCACAGCAGGCCGAGAAGCCGGCCGTCGGCGCTGGTGACAGCGGCCCGCCGTCGCCCGGTCGTGGCCATCGCCTGACGCACTTCGGCCAGGCCGG
>JBEKKH010000767.1:0-3697 GCA_050010815.1 Streptosporangiaceae bacterium
AGGACCGTCCGGCGGTTTGCATGGACATGGCGTGCTCGACGAGGGTGACGAGGGTGGCCTTGGTGGACTCCCGGTTCCGCGCGTCGCACGGGATCACCGGTATGTCCGGGGAGATGGCCAGCGCCTCGCTGACGTCCCGCGACCGGTGCGGGAACTGCCCGTGGAAGCCGTTGATCCCGATCACGAACGGGAGCCCGGATGCCTCGAAATAGTCCACCGCGGGGAAGGAGTCGGCGAGACGGCGGGTGTCCACCAGCACGACAGCGCCGATCGCGCCCTGGATCAGGTCGTCCCACATGAACCAGAACCGGTGCTGGCCCGGCGTCCCGAACATGTAGAGCACGAGATCTTTATCCAGGGTGATCCGCCCGAAGTCCATCGCGACCGTGGTGGTGGACTTGTCCGGCACGTGGGACAGATCGTCAACATCCGTGCTGGCCACGGTCATGACAGCCTCGGTCGTCAGCGGAGTGATCTCTGACACAGAACCGACGAATGTCGTCTTGCCGACACCGAATCCGCCGGCCACGACGATCTTGACCGACGTCATGGCCGAGGATGCGTCGGACCTCGGCTGGGCGACGCTAGATCTTACGGAGTCCACTAAGCACCCTTTCGAGCAAATTGAGGTCCGGACGGCCCTCGGAATCATCGCGCTGATGGATCCGGACAAGGCCGTCCGCGCCCATATCGGCGATGAGAATTCTGGCCACGCCCAGCGGCAGCCGCAGCACCGCCGACACCTCCGCCACCGACCTCCAGTCCCGGCAGAACTGCAGGATCGCCTGACATTCCGGCGCCAGCACCGACAGGTCACGAGGCTCCAGCACAGTCGCCGTGACCAGCGCCTCAATCGCGAGCTGGTACCGCGGCTGCGTCCTGCCCCCGGTTACGGTATACGGCCGGACGAGCCTGGTAGCACCATCCTCATCAGCCCCGAAGCTGGCAAAGCCAGAACGCGACCCCGGCCCCTCATCCCACAGGCCAGCCCGGCCCTGCCAAGAACCAGGCAAGCCCACGAACGGCTGCCGGTCATCACCTCGACCCTGGCCCGCCACAGAAACCTCCGGTCACCGTCGTCCATCACCAGGGATGGCAGCTTGCATGACACCGCGGGAAGCGGGGGTCAGTACCCGTCCGGCCCGCTCCACCAGCAACGTCATCTCATAGGCCACCAGGCCAAGATCACAGGTGGACGCGGCGAGCACAGCCAGGCTCGAGCCATTGCTGATCGCCATGATCACCAGCACACCCCGCTGCATCTCCACAACCGTCTGCACCACCGCGCCGCCCTCGAAAACCCGCGACGCACCCTGGGTCAAGCTCGTCAGCCCCGACGTCACCGCCGCCAGCTGATCGGCCCTTTCCTGCGGAAACCCCGCGCTGAAAGCCAGCGGCAGCCCATCGGAGGACACCACCACCGCGTGAGCCACATCGGGCACCCGCTCGACAAAATTCGTGATCAGCCAGTTAAGATCCTGCGCAGGGCGCCCTGGCGTGCTCATCCGCACCCCTCCCGTCGCCCGCTCATACAGGCCCCTCCTCCTAGTGCCGCCGTACCTGCGCCATGATCAGTCATCGGTCCTGAGACTCCTCGGTCTGGGGTGGTGCGGCGGCGCGACCCTCGCGCACACCTCGCTGGAAGCTAGACATCCGGCTACGGACCGCGTCCGGTGACCGCACCGGCGCCCCGGCCGCAGATTCCTGCCCGCCCTGAGCGCCGCCGCCGCCGACCGAACCAGGGACCAGGTTAGCCCTCGGCACCCGCCGGGGCAGCCCCGCCTGCGTCGTCTCGCCAGCAGCCGGCTCCGCGACCGCCTGAGCCGCGCGCCAGCCCTCATCCGACGGCGACGTCCACGAACCCTGCACCGCCGGCGGCACGGACACCGCCCCCGGAACACCCTGCGGCACCTGGACCCGCGCCGCGCCGGTGAGAGACTCCCCGCCCCGGCGGAACCAGTCAGACTCAAGCGAATCGAAAATCGGCAGCCGCTGCTGATGCTGGTCCGCCGCCGGGACAGTCACCCGGCTGGAACCGGTCCCGCCGGAATCAGCCGGGCCGTCCGCGCCGTCCCCGGACCGGCCAGCCAACCCGTTCGCCCCGCCGGCCGCCCCGCCGGCCGCGCCCGGCCCGTCACCGCCGCGGACGTTCTGGCTGCCGTTGGTGAACTGCGGGCCCCGCGAGCCGGACCCGGTAAACGCGGGCTGCCCGCCGGAACCAGCCGGATCCGCCGAACCGGCCGGCTGAGCGCCCTCACCCGCCGGGACCCCGTTCGCCGGACCGGCCGCAATGCCGTTCGCAGGGCCCGCGAGACCGCCGTTACGCACCGGCAAAGACCGCGGCTCCTGAGAATCAAGATCACCCCAGCTACCACCCACATCCCAGCCGTTACGGGCCGCGGCCAGGCCCCCGTCACCCAGACCCTCGATACCACCCAGACCCGCCGGGCCACCCGCAGCCCCGGCACCCGGCGCAGATCCCTGCCCAGCCTGCGGGCCCTGAGCCGGCTTGGACGGCTGGGCAGGAGCCTGCGGGGCCTTCCGCGCATGGCTGGCCTGCACGGGCGTGCCCGCCCCGGCAGCGGGGCTGAAAGACGGAGCCGGCGGCTGAGCCGGAACCGGCGGCTGAGCCGGAGGCTGAGACGGGGTCGGTGAGAACCTCGGAATCCGGGCCGCCGCGGTGGCCTGCGAGGCAGCGCTCTGGGTAGGCGCCGACAGCGACGGCGCGGCGCCGTAGTCATCGGCCTCGAACCGGCGGAGCCGGCCCAGCGGAGCCGCGACCTCAGGCGCCGCCACCGTATCCGGCAGCCAGATCAGCGCGGTCAGGCCGCCAGCCTGAGCATGCCGCAACCGGACCCGGACACCGTGCCTGGCCGCCAGCCGGCCGACCACGAACAAGCCCATCCGCCGGGAAACAGCGACATCGACCACCGGCGGGTTATCCAGCCGCCAGTTGGCATGCGACATCTCCTGATCCGAGACCCCCACGCCATTATCAGTAATGTCCAGCAGCACACCCCCGCTAGACAGCGGCTGGCCAGACACGTAAACCTGGGTGTCCTCCGGGGAAAACGTCGTCGCGTTCTCCACGATCTCCGCGACCAGGTGCACCACGTCATTAACCGCCTGCCCGACCACGACAATCCCGGGCTGCACATTCAGCACCACCCGCTCATACTGCTCGATCTCCGAGATCGCCGCGCGGAGCACATCGACCAGCGCGACCGGCTGACTCCACCGCCTGGTCACCTCATGACCCGCCAGCACCAGCAGGTTCTCCGAATTACGGCGCATACGGGTCGCCAGGTGATCAAGCCGGAACAAGCTGCTCAGCCGGCCCGAGTCCTGCTCACTCTGCTCCAGCGAATCGATCAGCGACAACTGCCGCTCGATCAGCGACTGGCTACGCCGGGACAAGTTAATGAACATCGCATTCAAGTTCCCGCGCAGCAGCGCCTCATCAGCCGCCAGCCGGACCGCCTCACGGTGAACCTGGTCAAAAGCCCGCGCCACCTCACCGATCTCATCAGTCGAGGTAACCCCGATCGGCTCAATATCCACACCCTCATCCGCACCCTCACTCTGGCTCAGCCGCCGCACCATCTCCGGCAACCGGTGACCAGCCACATCCAGCGCATCACTACGAAGCTTACGCAGCGGACGGATCAACGACCGCGCCACGAACGTAGAGACCAGC
>JBEKKH010000768.1:0-3688 GCA_050010815.1 Streptosporangiaceae bacterium
GGGTCGAATCCGGTGGTCGGCTCGTCCAGGTACAGCAGCTCCGGGCCGCCGATCAGGCCGAGGGCCAGGTCCAGGCGCCGCTTCTGGCCGCCGGACAGGGCCCTGACCTTGCGCCGCTCCAGTCCGGCGAGGCCCGCGAGGCTGATCACCTCGGGCGCGTCCCGGGGAGCCCGGTAGTAGCCGGCCTGGCGGGTGATGGTCTCCCGCACGGTCAGGTACGGCTCGACCGCGATGTCCTGCAGCACGAGCCCGGTCCGCTCGCGCAGCTCGCGCCCGGCTGACTTGCCGCCCGGGTCGAGGCCGAGCACCTGGACCTCGCCGCCGTCGCGGCTGCGGAACCCCTCCAGGATTTCCAGCGTCGTGGTCTTGCCCGCTCCGTTCGGCCCCAGCAGGGCGACGATCTCGCCAGGCGCGACCGAGAAGCTGACGTCGCGCACGGCCCGCACGGCGCCGTAGTCCTTGCGCAGCCTGGTCACCGTGATGGCCTGCGGCGCTTCCTGCCGGGTCGTGGCGGCGCCCGCCGCCGCGGCCGCCCCCGACGGGGCCGCGGCGGCCGGGGCCGGCCCGCCGGTCAGTTCCGGGTGCACTGGACCTCCACGGTCAGGTCGAGGTAGCGGGCGGCCAGGCCGCGGGCCGCGGTGATGGCGAACTCGGTGCGGTCGATGCGGGCGGTGGCCCGGGCGGTGAAAGACCCGCGGGACACCTCGCACGAGGTGACCGTGAGGGTGACCGGCCGGGTCGTGCCACGCACCGTCAGCGTTCCGGTCAGGGCCTGGTTCCCGGCCGCGATCCGGTCCGACCGGAAGGTCATCACCGGGTGCCCGGCGGCGTCAAGGAACCGCGGCGACAGCACGCTGCGGTCACGCTGCCCGTTGTTCGTCCGGAAGCTCGCGGTGTCGATGTCCGCGTAGACGGCGGATACCTCGAGCGGATCGGCGATGTCGGCGTGGCCACGCCGGACGGCGAAGCTGCCCTTGACCCGCCCGAGCCCGAACAGGTGGCGGGTGGCGAACGTGACCCGGGACCGGTCCGGGTCGATGTCGTAGTGGCCTGGCTGCGGTGCGGCCGCGAGGACCGCTGGATCGGTTGTCATGGTCACCAGTGCAGCCCGGCAGGGGGTCCGCCGGGCAGGGCCGCCGGTAGGGTCTTGCCGCGACGATGGGAGGCCATACCGGGCCGGCGTGCGACTTTAGTAGGTTCCTGGGCCGGCCGAAAGTATCGCTAGCCCGGGGGGCGGGGGGCGATGAAGTAGCGTGAGCCGCATGAGCACCCGGTCGTGCGGCCCGCGGCACAGCGTGGCGCTAGACGCGGCCCTCGCGGGGTTCTTCGTGACGGTCGACACCTGGGTCACGCTGGCGGGCGCCTCCTGGTGGCCGGCGCATCCCGGCAACCTCGCCTGGGCCATGCTGGCGCTGCAAGCCACCGCGGACGCGTCGCTGGTGGTCAGGCGGCGGGCGCCGATGCTCGTCATCGCGATCCTGACCGGGTTCACGCTGCTGATCTCTGAGCTGATCCTCCCGGCGGGGGCGCTGACACCGGCTCATGCGGGGAACCTGTGGGCCCCCTACGGGACCTGCCTGGCCGCCTACGGGCCGTTCTACTACGGCAGGGACCGCCGCGCCGCGTTCGGGGCCGTGGGCGTGATGACCATCATCGCGGCCCGGGTCTGGGATCCGTCGGCGACCGTGATCACGGTAGCCGTGCTGCGGACGGCGGTCGGTCCGCTGCTGGCGCTCTACGTCAGCGCGCGTGGCGAGATGCTGCGGGCGCTGCGAGACCGGGCCGAACGGGCCGAACGGGAGCGGTACCTGCTGGCCGAGCAGGCCCGGGCGGAGGAGCGCGCCCGGCTGGCCGGCGAGATGCACGATGTGGTGACCCACCAGGTGAGCCTGATGGTGCTGCAGGCGGGGGCGCTCGGCATCACCGCGACCGATCAGGCCACCCGGCAGGCGGCGGAAGAGCTCCGCGCGGCGGGCGTCCAGGCCCTGGCCGAGCTGCGCGATCTGGTCGGCATCCTCCGCACGGCACCCGAGGATGACCAGGCGCCTGCGGCCTCGGCCCTGGCCGAACTGGTCGCCGAGTCGACCGCCGTCGGCACTCCCGCCGAACTGACCGAGCGGGGCGACCCGGCGCTCGCCTCCCCCGTGGTCGGCCGCACGGTGCACCGGATTGTCCGCGAGGCGCTGACGAACGTGCGCAAGCACGCGCCAGGCGCGCACGTAGCCGTCCAGGTCAGCTACGACGAGTCGCAGGTCAGGGTGAGCGTGCGGAACACCGCGGCGGCCGTTCCGCCGGACGGCAGCCTGGCCGCCACCGGCTCCGGGCTCGGCCTGGCCAGCCTTCGGCAGCGCATCGAAGTGGTGCACGGTGCGCTGCGGGCCGGCGGCACACCGGACGGCGGGTTCTGCCTGGAGGCCACCATGCCGTCGTACGTGCCGACGACCGGGGCGACGGTGTGACCGGCATGGTCCGGGTGGTCGTGGTGGACGACGAGCCGATGGTGTGCGCGCACCTGCGCACGATCCTCGGCTCCGCGCCCGACATCGAGGTCGTGGATGAGGCGCACGACGGCGCGGCGGGCGTGGCCGCGGTCCGCCGCAACCGCCCCGATGTGGTGCTGATGGACCTGCGCATGCCCGTACTGGACGGAATCGCGGCGATCGAGCAGATCGTCAGGCTCGCCGACCCGCCGGTCGTGGTGGTGCTCACCACCTTCGACGCCGACCAGTACGTGCTGCGCGCGCTGCGGGCGGGGGCGGCCGGGTTCCTGGTCAAGTCCACGCCGCCGGAGGACCTGATCGGGCTGGTGCGGGTAGCGGCCGAAGGCCACACGGTGCTCTCCCCCGCGGCCGCCCGGCGGCTGATCGCCGCCTCCGCCGACAGCCAGCCCGCCGCCGAACGCGCCCGCAAGCTGGCCGGCTCGCTCACCGAGCGCGAGGTGGAGGTCCTCACTTGCCTGGGCGAGGGGCTGTCCAATGCCCAGATCGCGGCTCGTCTCTACCTCTCCGAGGCAACGGTCAAGGGCTACGTTTCCCGGATGCTGGAAAAACTTGGCCTCGAGAACCGCACCCAGGCCGGGCTGCTGGCCCACGATGCGGGCCTGACCAGCCGGTAGCACGCCGGGGCAAGAAACTGAAGGCGATCCCCGCCACAGCCGCACAGGTCGCCCCGTTCGGTCGCTCCGGACGAAGCCCGGGCAGCATCGTCGCCCTGGCCGAACAGATCGGCTGACGCGAGGCTGCTGGGGGCACGAGCAGGCGCATGATAGTGCGGCACCGCCGAACCGAGCCGCCGACTCGCGGCAAGTGAGGACGTTCACCCACGGTGCAGCCGGGAATTATGCGCCCGTGCACGCGTTAACATGAGCAGTACCTAAGAACCGAGCCGGTCATCCGACGACGACTCTCCCCAATGCCGTGGTCACCAGTCCACCCCCACCGGAGGCTCCGGGTCCGCGTGAGACGCTTGCCGGGGGCCCGCGGCCTCGATCGTCGGAGACCCGCAAGCCGGCTCGGCGTTCGAAGCAGCGGCCCTGCGCTCGGGACGTTCCTCGCCCGGCCGCGGGACCGTGCGGCCTGCTGCCGTGGCCACCGTGCCCCGGCATTCCAGAGGAGAAGTCTTTGGCTCGACCAGGCCAGCGCCAGACGGGCGCTCGCCGTACCGCCCCGCGCAAGCAGCGACGCGTCCA
>JBEKKH010000769.1:0-6653 GCA_050010815.1 Streptosporangiaceae bacterium
GTACGCATCCGGTTGCGCCTGGCGGCCAGTAGAGTTGCTGAACGTGCGGCTCGTCATCGCCCGGTGCAGCGTCGACTACGTCGGCCGGCTCACCGCTCATCTCCCGTCGGCTCTCCGCCTGCTCATCGTCAAGGCGGACGGGTCGGTGCTCGTGCACTCGGACGGCGGCTCGTACAAGCCGCTGAACTGGATGTCGCCGCCGTGCCGGTTCGCCGAGACGCCGGGCCAGTGGTCGGTCACCAACAAGGCGGGCGAGACGCTCGCGATCACGCTCACCGATGTGCTGAGCGACACCTCGGTCGAGCTCGGGATCGACCCGGGGCTGGTCAAGGACGGCGTGGAGGCGCACCTGCAGGAGCTGCTCGCGGCCCAGGTGCACCTGCTCGGCGACGGCTGGCGGCTGGTCCGCCGCGAATTCCCGACTCCGATCGGCCCGGTCGACCTGATGTGCCGGGACTCCGATGGCCTCAGCGTCGCCGTCGAGATCAAGCGCCGCGGTGAGATCGACGGCGTGGAGCAGCTGACGAGATACCTGGAGCTGCTGAACCGGGACCCGCTGCTGGCCCCGGTACAGGGCATCTTCGCGGCCCAGGAGATCAAGCTGCAGGCGCGCACCCTGGCCGAGGACCGGGGTATCCGCTGCGTCACCCTGGACTACGAGCGCATGCGCGGCGTGCTGCCGGAAAACACCCTGTTCTGACTGCCCCTGCCCTGCTCCTGCCCCTTCCCCCTGCCCCTGCCAGGCACTCAGAGCCTGCGTGGAGGGATCGGTTCGTCGTGGTAGCCGCCGTCGGGGGACGGCTCCACCCACCAGGCCCGGGCACCGTCCACCATGGCGACGGCTTCATGCAGTTCGGTGCCGATGTAGTGCAGGCCGACGCCGTCCTCGGTGGCGTACCCGGCCGGGAGTTCGCCGTCGGCTACGTACTCGCGGTAGACCCGGCGGCGGGGCTGGCCGCCGAGCGAGTCATGAACCCCGTTGCTGTAGGGCAGGAGGCCTAGACCGTTGGTGAACGCGGCCAGGGAGTCGCCGAAAGAGTCGGTCGGCCCACCGCGGTGCCAGCACAGGCTGCCGGCGCTCCACCCGGCGAGAACCACCCCCGCCTCCCAGCAGTCCCGCATGACCGGGATCAGGCCATGCGCCCGCCACACCGCCATCAGGTTGACCACGCTGCCGCCCCCCACCAGGAGGACGTCCTGCGCCATCAGATGCGCCTCGACATCGGGCACGCTGGGCTGCGTGAACAGCGTGAGCACGCTGAAGTCCACATCCTGGCGGCCGGCGACGGCCTCGGTCACCGCTTCGATGGCGGCCGGAGAATCCCCGGTGGCCGTCGGGATGAAGCAGACCCGTTTCTTCCCGTCGCCAGCGGCGAGGCTCACCGCGTACTCAAGGAACGCCGGGTCACTCTTTTCACCCGGGGGGCGGTTCAGGAGCCCGGAGAAACCGAACACCTGTCTCGGCCTGACGGACACCCCCACAGCCTAACGATCCCTCGGCCAATTCCGCTCAAGGGATTTCTTGGAGAACGGGCCATTCTGCTCCGTACTGGTTGCTCAGCGCGGTAAGCGGATCGCAGCCCGCTGGCTCGGTTCCGGTAGACACGACTGCGCTCCCGTTGACTTTCTCGTAGGGAGAAGTACGACCATTCCTTGCTGAGCGCGTCGACGAGTAGCAGGCCCTGATCCGGACCCGGAGCACCCGGTGCAGCGCACCCGGATGCGGTCGCCCGGCCGCCCGCTGCGACCTGGACCACTGCCTCCAGGTCGAGGTCCGGGTCATGACGGTGGGCAAGATTCTCGAGATCGGTGCCGGCGACGGCATCCTGCGCGGCGCAGGCAGGCGGCCGGGCACGGTGTCTCCGTGTCCGTAGGTCGCGGTCTGCTAACGATCTTGAAAAGAGATCCCGCTTACCCGCCTACACCCGTGTTACGGTCGCGAAGTCTGTTATCTGTACATTGTGAAGGTTGGTCACGCCGGGGGGCCTCGGCTGCCGCCTGTAGGTACGTCAGGCGAATTCTGACGGCGTGCTTCTGCGAGCGGACGGGCAGCACCTCCTCCCTGCTTATCTCGTGTGAGGCACAATGGCGTTCTTCCGCCGTCCGGCCCGTTCCAGGCCCATCAGGCTGTTCCTGATCAGCATTTTCGCCGTCCCCCTGGTCTCCCTGACAGTGCTGTGGGGTTTCGCCGCGAGCATCACGGTTTACAGTGCCGTCAACGACCATTACTACAATCAGGGCGTCACGATCATCACGAACGGCTTCGCCTCGCTGACGGCCGGGCTGCCCCAGGAGCGGGCCCAGTCCTACCTCTGGCTGAGCAGCGACCGGACGACCTCTGACGCGTCCCTGCTCGCCGCCAGGAAGCTCGTGGACCAGGGCATCCCCGCCGCCAGGGACGCGATGGCACCAGCCCAGGATCAGCTCTCCGACCAGTCAAGGACAGACCTGAACGCCATGTTCGGGGACCTGGCGCAGCTCGGCAAGATCCGGGCGCAGATCGATTCCGGCACCATGAGCCCGCTGGATGCGTTCCAGGCCTACACCAAGATCATCGACGCCCAGTGGCAGTTCTACTTCGCGGGGATCAAAAACAACGGCTCCCCGTTCGCCGACGCGTCGATCGGCTCCACGGACATGTCGTACGCGCTCGAGATGGCCGCCCGGGAGGCGGTACTCGTCGGCGGCGCGCTGATCGACCGCGGCCAGATGAACGCGGCCGCCCGCCAGCAGTTCGCCGCCAGTGTGGCGAGCCGGCGCAACCTCATGAGCGTGGCCCTGGCCCTGCTGACGCCCGACCTGGGCGCTCCGTACGCCAGCGTCACCGCCTCGCCGCAGTACCAGGCCTTGCTGAACATGGAAGACCAGATCTCGGCCAGCCCGCCCAGCGGGCCCATCCCGGTAGACCCCGCCGCCTGGCAGGCGGACTCGGGGGCTTACCTGGCCGGCATGCAGAAGGCCGAGATGGCGGGCGGCGTCAAGCTGTCGCAGATGAGCGCGTCGCTCACCGACCGGCTGATCACCGAGGCCGTCCTGGCCGGCGGCGTCGGACTGGCCGCCGTCGTCGCCTCGATCTTCCTGCTCGTATGGTTCGGCCGTAAGGTCACCGGGGACTTGACCAATCTGAACGACAGCGTCCGCGGGATGGCCGAGGAGCGGCTGCCGCGCGTCGTCGAACGGCTCAGGCGGGGCGAGGACGTGGACGTGCTTGCGGAGTCCCCGCCGCCGGCCGCGAGCTCGATCCAGGAGGTCTCCCAGGTCGCGGAGTCGTTCGCCACCGTGCAGGGGGCAGCCGTCGCGGCGGCCGTCGACCAGGCAAAACTGCGCAAGGGAGTCAACCAGGTCTTCCTGAACATCTCCATGCGCAACCAGTCCCTGCTGCACCGGCAGCTGGGGATGCTGGACTTGATGGAGCGGCGGACCTCTGAGCCGGGGGCGCTCGCCGACCTGTTCCGCCTCGACCACCTCACCACGCGCATGCGCAGGCACGCGGAGGGCCTGATCATCTTGTCGGGATCCACGCCCGGCCGGGGCTGGCGTGATCCGGTACCCGTCGTCGACGTGCTGCGCGCCGCTGTGGCCGAGGTCGAGGACTACGTCCGAGTCGACGTGACCAGCGAATCACGCGACCTGGTCGCGGGCGGCGCGGTCAACGACATCATTCACCTTGCTCATCGAGAACGCCACGGTCTTCTCCCCGCCCAGCACCCGGATCGAGGTCAGGGCCGAACGGGTAGGCACGGGCCTCGTGGCCGAGATCGAAGACCGCGGTCTCGGCCTGTCCGCCGAAGAACTCGCCGACATCAACCGGCGCTTCGGCAGCTCGCAAGAGTTCGACCTGGCCAACAGCAACCAACTCGGGCTGTTCGTCGTCAGCCAGCTGGCGGGGCGGCACGACATCGACGTCTCGCTCCGCCGATCCGCGTACGGCGGTACAACCGCAATCATCCTGATGCCATTCGGTGTAATCGTGCGGGCTGAAGAGGTCGGCCAACCGCGCGCTCAGGGCAGCCAGCTGGCCCACGACGGCGCCTTCGTCGGACAGGCTCTCCCGCCGGGCGTGGACAGGTCAGTGACGTCTGCGACCATGGTGGAATCCCATGCCGACGGGTCCGACGAGCAGCCGCCGTTCGGCCTGACCGGACGGCACCGGCTGTCCTCCGCGGCCGCGTCGGGATACTGGACGGACGCCCGTACCGACGAGCAGGAACGGCCCCATCCGCTCAGCAGCTACCCGCTGGCGCCCTGGGAGTCCAGGCCGACTGCCCCGCAGGCGCAGGCGCCGTCGTCTCCCGCGGCATCCGCGGCCGCGAGGGCGCCGTGGGACACCGATGCGATGGCACCCTGGCCGCAGGCTTTCCAGCCAGGGGCACCCCGGCGAGAGCCGTCGCGGCCGGACGGCCCGATAGCCACGGATGACGGCCAGTCAGCGGGCCAGCCGTTCCCGCCCCAGTCACGCCCGGCGGGTGAACCCGAGCGATCCGGCCCCGCGTCGTCCGGCAGCCACCTCGGGATGCCTATCCGGGTTCCGCAGGCCAGCCTGGCCCCGCAGCTGCGGTCCCGCCGTGGGGCAGGCCCGCAGACGGCGGCCCCCGAGGTACCCCAAGCCGACGAGCGGTCGCCGGAGGCGACCCGCAACATGTTGATCTTGATGCAGCAAGGATGGCGTCGCGGGCGCGTGGACGATCTCGATGATCCCGAGGGCGCTCCGGGCACGGGGAACTGACTGATAGCGAGGCGGGGTAGTGACACAGACTGACATGACCGGACAGCTGAACTGGCTGCTAGACAACCTCGTCGCCCAGGTCGAGCATGTCCAGCAGGCGTTGGTTCTGTCTCGGGACGGACTGATGGTGGCGGCATCGCAGGGTCTGACGGCTGAGGACGGTGAGCATCTCTCGGCCCTGGCCGCCGGCATGCAGAGCCTGGCCCGGGGAACTGGACGGCATTTCCGCGGTGGCGAAGTTCGGCAGACCATCATTGAGATGGAGTTCGCCTTCCTGTTCGTCATCGCGGCCGGCCAGGGGACATGCCTAGCGGTGTTGACTTCCGCAGAGCCGAATGTAGGTGTCATCGCCTACGAGATGGCGATGCTCATACGGCGCATGGGGAAGTATCTCGATGCGGAGCCAAGGTTTCCTGACCATGAGACACCTGCGGAGTGACCACCCACGACGGTTCCGGGGACCGCTGGCTCGACCGGGAAGCAGGTCCAGTGGTCCGGCCCTATGCCCTGACCAAGGGGCGGACCCTGCCGAGCGGCGGGGCATCGTTCGGCTTGATCGATGTCGTGATCGCGACCAACGAAGGGCCGCCAGGGCATTTCCGGCCCGGCCCCGAGCATCGTCGGATCCTGAGCCTGTGCCGCCGTCCCACTCCAATCGTTGACCTGACCTCAGAACTTGACCTTCCCGTCGGCGTGGTGCGCGTTCTGCTCGGTGATCTTACAAGTGAGAGGATGCTCCGGGTTCTCCCTACGCAGAAGCAGCCGGTAACCGATCAGGGACTATTGAGGATGGTGCTTGATGGACTTGAATCACTTTGAGGGCGACCCGGCGGGCGGGAGCATGCCGGCCACCGCCAAGATCCTCATTGCCGGGGGCTTCGGCGTGGGGAAGACCACCCTGGTCGGCGCGATCAGTGAAATCAGGCCGTTGCGGACCGAGGAACCGCTGAGCGAGCGCAGCGTCGGCGTTGACGACACCCAGGCCGTAAGCGCCAAGACCACCACGACGGTGGCCATGGACTTCGGCCGGATCGGCTTCCCGTCGGGGCTGGTGCTTTACCTGTTCGGCACGCCCGGCCAGGAGCGCTTCTGGTTCATGTGGGACGAACTGGCCGTCGGTGCCGTCGGCGCTCTTGTGATGACCGATACGCGGCGCGTCGCCGACTGCTTTGCCCCGATCGACTATTTCGAGCGCAACGGGACACCCTTCGCCATCGCCGTTAACTGCTTCGACGGCGCCCCGCAGTTCGAGCCGAACGACATCAGGATCGCGCTGAGCCTAGCGCCTGAGGTGCCCATCGAATTGTGCGACGCCCGGGACCGGGACTCCGTGAAGAAAGTTCTGGTCAGCCTGGTCAGGTACGTCATGCGCACGAGCAGCCATAGGAGCCGGATCAGCATCGCCTGAGAGCCCTTGGGACGGAATGACTTCCCGGTACGACCCTGCTGGTTAATTCCGAGGGGAATCGGGGTCCGGGCGGCGTGACGCGGCCGTTTTGGATCTTGTGGTCTGGATGATCGAGGTGCGGGTCCCGGGACCAGCGCTCATGCCCAGAAGGCCTCCATGACGTGCACAAAAGCGCCACCGGCTGTGCCAGGTCAAGCAGCCCAGAACGTCCGGGTGATGCATGATCGAGGTCGGCTTGCGAAGGTCGGCGTGCACCATGATGACCCGGTCGACTCGCTGCCATGCATGACATGACGACACACTTCGTCGATCTGGCCCTCGGGCAACCCGGTACCGCCAGCCGGCGCGCGGACAGACCCTGCTGCGGGCTGACATGGCTACGCTGGATCAGGCCCGTGCTGGGGGCGTACCACAGCAATATCGGTGGCGGCGAAGTCATCACCGACGCACAGTACGGGGTGCCCGGTTCGCTCGGCGAGCGCGTATGTGAAGCAATCACCGAAATTCAGCCCGGCGGGA
>JBEKKH010000770.1:0-3667 GCA_050010815.1 Streptosporangiaceae bacterium
CCGCCCGTCCCGCCCGCCCGTCCCGCCCGCCCGTCCCGCCCGCCCGTCCCGCCCGCCCGTCCCGCCCGGGCGGGACACCGTCCGCCGGGCGAGCGGCCCGGCGACGAATGCCCGGGCTGGACATGTTCCGGCGGACGGAGCAAGGTCGGAAGATGGACTGGATCAGCGCGCGCCGCGATCAGGCGGCCACCGGACCATTGGACCTGATCGGCCGCGAAGCGGAGATCCAGCAGCTGCATCTGTTCGTCAGCCGGATTACCCAGGGGGCATCCGAAGCGCTTCTGCTGGCGGGCGACCCGGGCGTCGGGAAGACCTCTCTGCTCGATCAGGCCGCCGCCATGGCCGCCGGCGCCGGGATCAGGCTGCTGCGGGCGACCGGCTCGCAGTTCGAGGCGGACATCTCCTTCGCCGCCCTCCACCAGCTCCTCCGCCCGTGCTTCGCCGAGCTGCCCCACCTGAGCCCGTGGCTCGCCCGGGCTCTGAACGTGGCCCTGTGCCTGGGCGAAGGGCCGCCGCCCGCACAACTCCTCGTCGCCAGCGCGGTGTTGGAACTGCTGCAGCAGGCCGCCAGGGAGCAGCCGTTGCTGCTCATCGTGGACGACCTGCCGTGGCTGGACCGCGCCAGCGCGCTCGTGCTCGGCATGGTGGCACGCCGCCTGGCCGGCCTCCCGGTGGCCCTGCTGGCCGCGTGCCGGACCGGCCAGCCCAGCTTCTTCGATCATTCGGACCTGCCCGTGGCGCGGGTGGAGCCGCTGTCGGAAGAGGCGGCGGCGGAATTGCTGGCCAACCGCTATCCCGTGATGACACCGCGGGTGCGGCGGCGGCTGCTCGACGCCGCGCTGGGAAATCCGCTCGCCCTGCTCGAACTTCCGGTTTCCCTCGGCGACCTGGCCCGTACCGTGGCCGGGACGCTGCCCGCGGCGCTGCCTCTCGGCCATCGGCTGCAGACGGTCTTCGCCGCCCGCGTCCAAGCGCTGCCTCCCTCGGTCTATGAGCTGCTGCTCCTGGCCGTCCTGGATGGCACGGGTGATCTGCGACTCATCCGGGCCCTCGCCGCCGACCGCGGTCCAGCGGGCCTGGGACCCGCCGAGCAAGCCGGTCTCGTACGTGCCGACGAGGCCACCGAACGACTGACGTTCCGCCACCCGCTCATCCGGTCGGCCGTCGTGGAACTGTCGACCATCTCCCAGCGCCGCCGTGCGCACGCCGAGCTCGCCGCCCGACTCGCCGGCCAGCCCGAACGGCACGCCTGGCACCTGGCCGAGGCCACCGAGCAGCCCGACGAGCGCGTCGCCGCGCTCCTTCAGGAGGTCGCCCACGCCAACCTGCGGCGCGGTGACTCCGTCGGCGCCGTCACCGAACTGCTGCGCGCCGCCGAGCTCAGCCCGTCAGGGAAAGGCCGGAGCGGACGGCTGGCCGAGGCCGCCTACCTGGGCTCCATCGTCACCGGCGACCTGCGCGACGCCCCCCGCCTGCTTGAGCAGGCCCGCCGTGCCCACCCCGGCCCCGGCGGCCCGCTCTCGGCCGCCGTCGCCGGCGCCTACCACCTGCTCCACGGCGACGGCGACGTGGACACCGCCCACCGGCTGCTCGTGACCGCCATCTACGAACTGGAGGAACCCCGCGACGCTCACAACAAGGTCCTGATCGAAGCGCTCTACACCCTGATCATGATCTGCTTCTTCGGCGGCCGCGCCGACCTGTGGCCGCCGCTGCAGGACACTGTCGACCGCCTCGCCCCGCGCCCGCCCGAGCTCCTGGCGATCCTCGCCAAGACCTTCAGCGACCCGGCCCGCCTCACCCCGGCCATGCTGGCCCGCGCGGACGCCTCCGTAGCCGGCCTCGACCAGCAGGTCAGCCCGGCCCGTATCACCCGCACCGGCATCGCCGTCGCCTACCTCGACCGCCTCTCGGCCTGCCGCGAACCCCTCCAGCGCGCCATCCAGCACGGCCGTGAAGGCGGCGCGGTCACCTCGGCCATCGAAGCGCTTTTCCTCCTCGGCCAGGACGCCTTCCACACCGGGCGGTGGGACGAGGCCAAGCAGCTGATCGAGGAGGGGCTCCAGCTGTGCGACACCCATGGCTATGACCTGCTGACCTGGCCAGGCCGGCTCACCGCGGCCCTGCTCGCCGCCGCTCGCGGTGACTCGGCGAAGGCGACGGACACCGCCGCGGACATGGACGCCTGGGCCGCGCCCCGGCGCGCCGGCATCATCGGCGCCTACGCGTCCCACATCCGCAGCCTCACCGCTCTGGGCCAAGCCGACTTCGAGACCGCCTTCCGCAACGCCGCCGCCATCAGTCCACCCGGCGTCCTGGCCCCCTACGCACCGCACGCCCTGTGGGTGTTCCACGATCTCATCGAGGCCGCCCTCCACACCGGCCGCCGCACCGAGGCCGCGGCCCACGTCGCCGCCGCCCGCGACGGCCACCTCGACCGGCTCTCCCCGCGACTGCGCCTCATCGTCCTGGCCAGCGCGGCCATCATCGAACCCAGAACCGGGACCGACCCCCAGACCGACCCCCAGACTCTCGAGCAGGCGATCACCGGACCTGGCCACGACCGCTGGCCCTTCGACCTGGCCCGCATCCAGCTCACCTACGGCTCCCACCTGCGCCGCATCAAGCGCACCACTGACGCCCGCCATCAGCTGGCCGCCGCCGCGCAAACCTTTCGCCGGCTCGGAGCCACGCCCTGGGCGGCCCGCGCCGACCATGAACTGCGAGCCACCGGCATCACCATCGCCACCGCCGGCACCGGCCCGGCCTCCCTCACCCCGCAACAACGCCAGATCGCCCTGCTCGCCGCGGCGGGCCACACCAACAAGGAGATCGCCGCCCGTCTCTTCCTCTCCCCGCGAACGGTCTCCACCCACCTTTACCAGGTCTTCCCCAAGCTCGGCATCACCTCACGCGCCGCTCTCCGCGACGCCCTCGCCAGTAGCTCCCTCGAATGAAAACCGGGCACGATTTACGCGTCGCGCTTCCTGAACAGGTAGGCGCCGATGGCGAGCAGGCCCACCGCGTAGCAGGCCGTCACGATCATCTGGGGCCAGGACGACCACAGGTGCTGGTTGCCGCCCCCGGGGACGGTGACGGAGATTACCCTCCCGGCGGCGTCGGGGAAGAACCGCATGATGTCCCAGCGCCAGCTGTCCGGCAGCGCCTGGATGACGACCGGGATGATGAACATGAGGCCGATCACGGTGGCGATCGCCCCGGCCGTGTGCCTGATGATCGCACCGAGGCCGAACGCGATCAACGCGACCAGCGTGACGAACAGCGCGGTACCGACGACGGCTCGGAGCACGGTGGACGCGCTGATCACGTCGATGCCCTGCAACGTCACCTTGGGCGGTCCGTTCGGGCCGCCGGGCCCGGTGAAGATGGCGTTCGCCGGGATCTTGACGTTCCCGAACAGCGAGGCACCCTCCCCCGAGCTGGCCACCATCGCCTGGCCGACGAAGAACGCGACGAACGAGGTGATCAGCGCGAAGACAAGCGTCACGCTGGTGAAAATGATCGCCTTCGCGGCGTAGACCACCCCGCGCCGCGGCATCGCGGTCAGCGAGGTGCGGATCATCCCGGTGGAGTACTCCGAGGTGATCGTCAGCGCGCCGAGCACGCCGATGATCAGCTGGCCGATCTCGAAGAACGGGATCAGCGA
>JBEKKH010000771.1:0-6555 GCA_050010815.1 Streptosporangiaceae bacterium
GTCCCCGGAGTCCCAGCCCGCCGCGCCCTCGCACAGCGCGAGCCCGGCCTCGGCGTGCCGCAGCGCCGCGAGGTGGTCACCGGCCCGGGACCGCTTCTCACTCTCGGACGCGCTGAGCAGGACCGCGGAGGCATCGATCTGGTCCTCGCGCAGCGCGAGGCGGTATCCGCCCGGCGTGCTGACGATGACCCCGGGGCCGAGCCGGGCCCGGGCCCGGGACACAAGGACCTGCAGAGCCTTGGCCGGGTGCTCGGGTTGCTCGTCTGGCCACAGCCCGTCCACCAGCCGGGAGGTGCTGCAGCCTAGGTGCGGGTCCTCGGCCAGGAGCGCAAGCAGGCCCTGCAGCCGGGAGCCGGTAATCTCCAGGCTGCTGTAACTAACCTGCGACAGCAGGGCCAGCTCAACGGTCACCGCCATCAGGTTAGCCGGTCCCCGGCCGGACGACGCGGGGTGCCGTCAGGTGCGGCAATACTGACCGGGTGGACATCGTAGATCTGGATGCCGATCCGCTGCGGCAGCTGGCGGCATGGCTGGAGGCCGCCCGCAGTGCGGGCGAGCCGATGCCTGAGGCCATGACCATCGCGACCGCGACCGCCGACGGCATCCCTGCGGCACGGGTGGTGATACTTCGCGGCCTCCAGCCGGGGCTGGTCTTCTTCACCGACCTCACCAGCGACAAGGGTGCTGAACTGGCCGCCAATCCGCAGGCCGCTGCCGTTTTGCACTGGCTCGTCCCGGTGCACCGTCAAGTGCGGGTGACGGGACCCGTCGAGCCGGTAAGTGAACAGGAAGCCAGCGAGTACTGGCGGACCCGCCCGGCGGCTACCCGCCGCAACGCCGCCGCCTCCCACCAGAGCAGGGTCATCGCCAGCCAGGCCGCCCTCCGGACGCGGGTGCAGAACCTGCAGCTTCGCCACCCCGCCGGCACTGATCTCCCCCGTCCCCAGCGCTGGGGCGGCTTCCGGGTGCTTCCCGCCCGCGTCGAATTCTGGCAGGAATCCCCGGACGGCCTGCACGACCGGATCCGCTACCGGCGGGCAGGCAATAACTGGACGACCGAACGGCTGTCCCCTTAAGGATCCATCACCGGAGACCACAGTCCGCAGGCTGCGCCGCGGCACATTCTTCCGCCAGGCAGAAAAGACGCACCGTGACGAACGAAGCGTGCGCCGACGGATCGAAATTACCCTGCCGACTCGGGACGCCTCGCCCAGGGAAACGGTCAAATTACCATTAACATGACGGCCGGCGTATGGTGCACAGTGAAAATGACGGGACCGCGGCTAACGCGGCCGGGCGCCCTACTGGATCAGCTCGGCGGGCACCCGCAGCTCCGGGCGGGAGTAGAGGTCCGCGACGCGCCGAGGGCGGTCCGACGCGCAAGCGGCAGCGACCTCGTCGATGAGCTCGCCGTAGCCGGGGCCGACCTGGCCCGCGTAGGCTGCGGTCATCCGCCCCCACTCATCCCACGGCAGCATCTCGACCTTGTTCAGGGCGGCCAGGTCCCTGATCGCGTTGCCGCTGATCTCGGCCGGACCGAAGTTCTCCGTCCCGGCCACGCCAAATGTCGCCGCGTCGATGCCACCGTGCCGGTAACCGGTCCATGCCTCTCCGCCCGTGAGGAACTCGCCCGGCGCCAGGTCCTCCGGGCGGGGTACGAACGAGTGCCCCAGATGCTGGGTGTCGACCCTGACCCACCGTTCGCCGGCCTCGTGCCAGTACTCGGTGATCCAGTGATCCAGGCCGAGCCCGGGCCGGAAGTACGTACCGAAACCGCAGCGAGCGCGGGCCGCGATACCCCGGTGGCGCAGCAGCGCGCAGCTCAGGACGACGAAGGTCCGGCAGGTGCCGACCAGCCGCCGCTCCGGCTCGCGCGGGATATCCAGCGCCGCGGGGTCCAGCGCCAGCACGGCACCGATGATCGCGCTGGCCGGCCGGATCTGGATTCCGGCGAGCCGGCCGGCGTCCAGGCCAAGGTCGGTCGCCTCGAAGGGATGCAGCACCAAGCCGGGGACGAGCCGGCAGATGCCGGCCGGATCGGCCGGGACGGCCTCGAGCACGGCCGCGCTGACCTCGCCGATGTCCGTCAGCCGACCCGGAGCGGAGTAATCGATCGCGCCAGCCATGTACGGGATCCTAAGCGCCGCCACTGTCCGCCGGTTCCCGACCGCGCGACACCGCTGGCCGAGCAGCACGTTACGGTCTGATCCAAGCGCGGGCGCGGTGCGCTGTGATGCTCATCCGCGCCCGCCACGATCGACCGGCTCACCCGTAACGCCGGAGCCGGGGCGGCGCGGCATGATGGGAGCATGGCGTTGCGGCTAGCCCCAGAAGAGCCCGAAGCCGGACCGTGGCGGGTGGAATTGCTGAGTACGGTCGTCAACGCGGTGACCAGGCGCCGACCGGACCGGGGCGGTTCTGGCCGTCCGGCCGTGCTGGCCATCGACGGGCGCAGCAACAACGGCAAGACCACGCTGGCGGCCCGGATCAGCGAGCTGGTCCCCGGGTCTGTAGTCATCCACACCGACGACATCGCGCGCTACCAGCATCGACCTCATTCCGACCGCTGCAACCGCGCGTGCCGTCATCCGTGTGCCGCTCGGCGCGCTCCTCTAGCACGCCGCGGGGACGATCGGCGGCTGCTGCTCAGCATCCTGGCCCAGGAGTTCGCCGCCGCTGACCTCGATGATCAGCGCGCCCTGCGCACCGATCGCGTGGATGACCTGCTTACCGGCACGGTGGCCAAGGAGGCCATCGCATCACGCGGCTATGGTCAGCCGGCCGGATGGCTGCCGGTCACGCGGGGGCAGGATATTCGTCGAAGCAGTCGGGGTTCCTGGCGGTGGCGGGGTCGAGGGCGTTGAGCACCAGCTGGAAGACCACGGGGTCGTAGGAGAGGTCGCCGTGGTCGACCAGGTCAAAGGGGCAGTACCGCTGGACGTACTCGTTAGTGACGCCGGGCTCGTGGATGAACGAGGAACCGAGGGGGGTGACGACGGTTTCGTTGAGGGTCTCGATGATCGTGTAGTTGACGCCTGCCTGGGCGATGGGGCCGTCGTCGAGTTGCTGGATGACAGCGGAACCGGTTTCTTGGCCGGCGCAGGCCTGGCAGGCGTCGCCGATCAGGCCGCCGGCGCCGGGGAACAGGCCGGCCAGGAGCGTGAGGCCGTCCAGCGTGGTGCCGTGGGTGGTCGGTGACAGGCCGACGAGGTCGTGAACGTAGCGGGCTCCGTCGAGGACCTTCGCGTAGTACTCGGCGAGCATGCCGCCCTGAGAGTGCCCGATCAGGTTGACCTGGCTCGCGCCAGTCTCGGCCAGAACATGTTGTACGTAG
The DNA here is from genome assembly GCA_050010815.1 of Streptosporangiaceae bacterium. Lineage (GTDB taxonomy): Bacteria > Actinomycetota > Actinomycetes > Streptosporangiales > Streptosporangiaceae > Palsa-504. Next base: position 3,335 of record JBEKKH010000771.1, read on the forward strand.
CTGGCGAGGGTCTGCGCGGACGCTGGCACCGGTCCGGTGGACTGGATGAGCTGGCTGGAGGGTGCCCCGTAGTCGAAGGTGTAGACGCAGTATCCGGCGTTGGCCAGCGTGGGCGCGAGGCCGCCGAAGTCGTCCACGGCGTTGCCGAAGGTGCCGTTGACCAGGACGACGGGGATCGGATGAGCCGTGCTGTGGCAGCCGGGGACGTTGGCTCCGGCCGGGGCCGCCGCAGGGTCGGGGATCGCGTTAGCGATGCCAGCCGCGAGGCTCGGGGTGACCGGGTAGGCGGGCGAGGCGTCTGCCGCTGCCGGGCATTTGAGAGGTCGGCAATATGCCGCTTCCGCCAAAACGCGGCACGGCCCGGTTTACCCGGGCCTCGCAGATCCTCAGTCATGCGAGGCACTCCCCGGAAAATTCGGACTAGCAGGACTTGTAGACGCACACTCACATCATTGCAAACCGGGTTGTTCACACGGGCGGAAACAGTCGGCCAGTTGGCCGGTGGCCGGGATCGGCTGGGTCTGTGATGTCTCGGCGTCCAGGCTGAACGGCCAGCAGGTCGCGCGGGTGCTACCTGCAGGCGCCAGGCTCGCGTCTCCGCCGCTTTCACCTGGTTGCCCATGGGGCCAGCTTATGGCCGCTGGAAGGAGGGGCCCTGCACCAAGGTAATCAGGTCAAGTCGGGTCGTTCTTTTATGGCTCAGGTGTCCACCGCGATGGTGGCATCGCATAGCGGAGGTAGCGGCGTGCCGGGCGGCGCAGAACTCACGTAGTGCGTTCGTGGCGGGACCCGCGGATCCCCTGGTTGCTCCCGGCTTGCTCCCGGGAAGAGCCTTCGGCATGAGTCGTTGCGTTCAGGACTTGCCCGGGGATCTGACCTGCGGGAACTGGTGATGCCGGGGACTGCTTCCAGGGTGTGGCGGGCCGGCCACCCACCCAGTAGGCGGGCGTGCCGGGCGAGGCCGCCCTCGGTCAGGGCAGTCCGGCTTGCTGGCCCTGGACATACCATCGGGCCAGGGCCTCCGGCCAATGAAGGGAAGTGGGCGGGATGAGCATCCTCCGCCGTATCGCCATGCTGTTCCGGGTGAAGGCGAACAAGGTGCTGGACCGTGCCGAGGATCCTCGCGAGGTGCTCGATTACTCCTACGAGCAGCAGCTTGAGATGGTGCAGAAGGTGCACCGCGGGCTGGCGGACGTGGCGACCAGCCGCAAGCGCGTCGAATTGCAGGTTATCCAGCTGCAGCTGTCGGCCGGCAAACTGCAGGACCAGGCGCAGCAGGCGCTCGCCGCCGGGCGCGAGGATCTCGCCCGGGAGGCGCTGATCCGCCGGGCGGCGGCAACCTCTCAGATCAGCGACCTGCAGGGCCAGCAGGCGTCGCTGCAGGCGGAAGAGGACAAACTGACCCTCGCCTCGCAGCGGCTGGAGGCGAAGGTGGCTGCGTTCCGTACCCGCAAGGAGACCATCAAGGCCACTTACACCGCCGCCGAGGCACAGACCCGCATCGGGGAGGCGGTCAGCGGGATCTCCGAGGAGATGGGCGACATCGGCATGGCGATGCAGCGCGCTCAGGACAAGACCGAGCAGATGCAGGCCCGGGCGGGCGCGCTGGACGAGCTGCTGGCCTCCGGCGCCCTGCAGGACGCTACCCTGCCCGGCGGCCGCGACGACGTCCAGGCTGAGCTGGATGCCCTGACCGCAGGCCATGACGTGGACGGCGAGCTGGCCCGGATGAAGGCGCAGCTGCCGGCATCCGCCGCCCCGCCGGCACTCGAGGGACCCGGGACGGCATCAGCCGATCCGCCGGCGTCACCGCCAGGGCAGCAGGCCACCTCGTAAGCGCGCGGAACCCCCGGTCAGAGCCGACGCCGATCCCGGTGCCGCGACGTGTGCGGAAACTCGCACGCCCGGGCCCGTCTCCATGGCGACCCCCGGCCGCGACGGTGGTGCGGCGCAGCCCGCACCCGGGCGCCCTTTCCTGCCAGGGCCGCCCCGCGATCCATGCGTGCGGGATTCCCAGCCCGCGAGAAAGCCATGACGGCATGGCCATAGCTGCCGGCCACCGCGGACCCAAGAGCCGGGCGAGCGTCGTCACCCGCTTGTGATCGGCAGGAGGATGCGTCGCTGACGAGGGGTCGGAGGCATCGAGCGCGTCGTCACGCTGCGTTGCAAGGCACCTGGAGCGCTCGACACGAGAACCGCCGTTCGGCACGGCAAAGGGCGTGGAGGCTCGGCTGTCGTGGGCGTACCGAACGAGTCAATATGCGCTCGGCGGAGACTTGCGTGCGGAGCGGGGCGTCGCTGTTTGCATCCGAGCCCGGTGTGCTTATCGGCCGCCGGGCACAAGTGCCTGTTCGATGGCTGCTTCGACGTGCAGTCGTGTTGTCGGAAACACTGGGATGGGGCTGTCCTGCGGCCGGATGAGGAGCTCGATTTCTGTGCAGCCGAGGACCACGCCTTCTGCTCCCGCGTGCTGAAGCCGGTCAATGACCCTCTGATAGGCCTGTCTTGATGGCTCGCGGATCTCGCCGAGGCAGAGTTCCTCGTAGATCACGCGGTGGACCTGTGCCCGGTCTTCCGCGGGTGGCACGAGCACAGTGAGTCCATGGCGCGCCAGGCGGTCTCGGTAGAAGTCCTGCTCCATCGTGAACGCGGTGCCGAGCAATCCCACTGTCGACAGCCGCGCCCGCCGCACGGCGGCAGCGGTCGTGTCAGCCAGGTGCAGGAGCGGGATCGATACGGCATCTTGGATTTGCCCGGCGACCTTGTGCATGGTGTTCGTGCACAGCAACAGCAACTCGGCACCGGCGGCCTCGGCCGACTTCGCCGCTTCGGCGAGCAGTTCGCCGGCCCGCTCCCACTGGCCGGTGACCTGAAGCTGTTCGATCTCAGCAAAGTCCACAGATACGAGCACAATTCGCGCGGAGTGCAGCCCGCCGAGCCGCGCGCGGGCCAGCTCATTCACTAGCCGGTAGTACTGTGCGCTCGATTCCCAGCTCATCCCGCCCAGCATCCCGATCACCCGCATGCGCGGCGAATCCCGAGAAGTCCTCATGGTGTGCTCTCCTCCCGGGCGTCAGCGGTTGGCCGATGGCATGCCCTTCACGGCCTTCCGGCTAGCGGCGTTTCGGCGGGGATCGTGTCGGTCCGGCTGGTGCCGGGGATCGTGAGGACGAAGTCGGCGCCGAAGGCCGCTGCTGGGCTGAGCGCCCCGGATAGGGATC
>JBEKKH010000772.1:0-3638 GCA_050010815.1 Streptosporangiaceae bacterium
AGCCGTGGAAGGTCGTGATGCTGGCCCCGATCCGGCGGAATATCGGCTCGACCGCGTGGCGCACCCCCGAGTCGTTAGTGCCGCTAGAGATGTCCATCTTGTGGAAAATGGTAGCCCAGTACGGGCGGTGCCATTGTGCTTGGTCGCGCCCCTGGTCAGTGGGTGGATAGCGGTAATGCCAGTACGGATCAATCGCCTCCGGGCTGGTGAGCGGGGCTGCGGCGAGGCTGATCTCGAGATCGCGGCTGTCCCCTTCCCAGGTGTGCAGGATACGGAGAGCAAGAGCCAGGTCTGTCCAGTCAGGTTCGGTCATCGCAGAGCGCCAGAGAAGCACCCGGCGATGCCACATTCCCGGCGGGTCGTTGTAAAGCTGAGAGGCGCGGAAAAGCCGGGATGCAGTTACGCGCGACTCGAGGGAAAGGATAAGGAGAACCAGATTGGCGCCATAGATCCCGTGCCGCGACGAAGTCGGGATCGGAGCCGGGCGGTACGCGCTGTAATGGTGTTCTGTCCTGTTCTCGCCTGCCGCAAAGGCCTCGATGAGCAGGTCGGCGAGCCTGCGGCGATCACCTTCAGGGACTTGCCGCTGGCATATGTCCTTGAGGAACCGGAGAATCTGCCGGGACGACAGAGGGGCGAAGGACAGCAGCCCGTAGAGCAGGTCGTCCTCGGCCATCGCTGCTATGAGTGGAGAACGTCGCCTTAGCAGGTCGGTCGCCAGCTGAACCGTTAGCCGGGCAGCGAGGTACTCGGCGAAGGTCGCGTGCAGGAACTCGAACGTCTGCATGGGCGAACCCTCGAGCACTGCTTGCGCCCGCTGCACGAAGAAGAACCGGCCGATGGCGATCTCTGCCTGCGTCAGCGGCGTCCTGAATCCGGCATGCTCCGTGGCGGCCCGGCCGAGGAGCGCAGCCAAATCCGTATCCAGTTCCGCCTCGGTCACCCACTGCCGTCGGCGGTTGATGATACTGAAGGCAATCAGAGACAGCCGCTGCAGCTCTTGTTCCACCAGATCCGACAGGTCAGCGGACGACGCGCAATCGTGGGACTTCGCGATCTCCCGGGCAGCGAAAGAGGTGAGCAGTTCCTCATAGAGACTGGTCTCGTCGATGCTTCCTTCTTCGCCCGTCCCGCTTCCGCGCTGCAGCGCGTTGGCGTCTGCGTCGTACATCGCGAGCATCAGCAGCAGCAAAGGCTCGGACGCGAGCGCCCGGTGGCGAGACAGGACTTCGGCTGTGAGGGGCCTGAGGCCGCGGCTCGTGATGAGCTGCTCGTTGCAGGCATTCCAGGTCCGCAACCAGCTCGCTATCTGGTCGTCACGGAAAGGGTCAAGCCGCAGCGCTGTCGTCCCTTCCGGATAGCGGACCCGGTCGGAGACGGCAATCCTGCTAGTAACAAGCATGATCACGGGCCTGCCCTGGTCAGCCTCGCGCTGCTGGAACCGGGCGAGCTTCACAAGGTAATCGGACTGGCTCACGCCGGTCGCCTGCAGCAACTCATCGAAGCCATCCAGCAGCACCACCGGGACGGCAGCACCTGCAGCCCGTGCCACCTCCGGCCAATCCATGCGAAGGCCGGTCGCTGCGCGGATCGCATACTCGATCTGGTCCTGGACCTCCGCCTCGGCAGGCACCTCGCGCAGCGCTACCCGCACGGGCATGAAACCCCTGGGCGGCAGCCGTGCCGCCAGCACCTTTGTCAGAACCGATTTCCCCGCACCCGGCTGGCCCAAGACCATCAAAGGCGCTGTTGACGCCTCCGGCGATGTCAGGAAATCGCCGAGATACTCCGTCAGATCACGGCGAACCGGAACGCCAGTCCACCAGTCTTCAGACGAAGACAGTTCCCCGGCCCCGACCGCACTGACACGGAAGTCAGGATCAAGATAACTGTCTTTCAGCGTGGGCAGCCGAACGCCGGCCAGAGTCTGGTCCTCGGCCAGGATCGGCCGTCCCAGCACTGCCCGGTACGCGTTCGACAGGGCCAGGGTGATGTCCGCTGGCTGCCGGCCGGACGACAAAGACAGCAGCGGCTCGATGTCGGCGAGCGAGCGCCGGACCCCTGAGGGTGCCGACCGCTGGTCGGCCTGTCGGGAGCCGTCCGGCTGGACCGCCTGATCCGGCAGGCAGATCCAGCCGGTTGTCATGGTCTCCTTTACCTCCACTTCAGCAGGGCGGTAACCCGGCGCGCTTTCACTGTGCCGCACCACTTCTTCGAAGAACCACGACGACACGATGACTGCCAGCACGCCGGGGGACCGGGTCAGGGCCGTCTTGAGCGGCTGAGCGTCCAGCAGTCGGAACGCCAGGTTGACCGCCACCGCTGTTACCCCGTGCTGGTCGTAATGGACCTCACCGGCGTGCAAGGCCATCCGCAGCCGGATCCGTTCCGGCTCAGGATGTACGCCGTTATGCGCCTGCAGTGCCGTCACCAGCGCGGGCGGCAGCGATTCTGCTAGCAAGGCTTTCGGTACCTCGGCAGGCACCAAGACAAACACCCCGTCGCCGCGGTCTTCATGACCGCAGTTATCCCACGGGATCCCGGCGCTGCCGAACGCGTCCTGCATCGCCCGGTACAAACCATCGCGCACGGCTACCTGATGCTGATTGGTACGACGCTGATCCCCGAACCCCTCAACATCAACGACGACGATCGCCCGGTGAACGGCTAGTCTCTGATCCTCCATCGCCTTCACCCCGCTATGACAAGCCAGAAGCCAGGGGCAATCAACCCCAGCCTAGCCGTAGCCAACGGTGCCCCCTAACCGCTTTCTGGAAGCAGCATGAAGCACTGTCGGTTCCTCGCGGACAGCATCGACAGCAGCAGCCTGGTCCCGTCCAGGGGTCCGCTGCCCGCGCCGACGGGGGAGCGGCCCGAGGGATGTGATCTTTTAAGTCTGCGGATAATACGCGCCGAGCCGCCGATCTGCGCGTAAAGCAGCAGGTCTGAGCCGTGCCGTTCGGGGATGCATAATGAACGTTCTGTCGCTCACCGCCAAACTGTGCATGTGACTCTCGCGGGCCTCCGCCTCGCCGGCCACCGTAGCGTAACGTTCAGGCTCAGCGGATGGCCCGAGTCTGAACGGACACGGGCAAGACGACCGGCCTGACGATCTTAATGAGGCCTCATGGTGGCCGAGCTTAAGGCCGAGTCCCTAGCCCGCGGGCATCCCTTCCTGGGGCATCCCTGCCGGCTCTGCGGTAAGCATTCCGTCATAAAGACCCTCGGTTAGAGAGAACTCCTCTTGAACGCCGTTATCGGCCTCGTCATCGGTCATGTCGACCCTTTTTTCATCAGTATATTCGTCTTTTTGCGGGTTAACCATGGCGACCGTCCCAAAGCAGTATAAGTGTTGAAATCAGTAGTCCAAGCGTGAGGCTAGCGAGGCTTAGCCGCCATAGCTGAGCCTTTCTTTGATACTTCTTGGCATTATTCTCATAGCTGATTGCCTTATGGGCGCAGACTCTACCGAGGACTTCAGCTTTGGGCTCTAGCCCGTAGCGGTCCAACAGTTGCCTAGTACGGCAGCCGTACTTCGTTAGCTGGCCTGGGAGATCTCGGTGTTGCGGGCGAGTCTTGCGCGTTTGTGGAACCAGCGGGAGCGGGCCTGGTGGCGGCGGATCCAGGTGTCCCATTGG
>JBEKKH010000773.1:0-3617 GCA_050010815.1 Streptosporangiaceae bacterium
CCGTGACGGCCTGGTGGCGTGTCCCCGCCGCTTGCCCGATGCGCTGCGGGCGGCGATTACGGTCAGGATTCCCCCGGCTCCGAGGTGCCGGTCCAGCGTTTCGGCTAGCTGCGGTGACGGGCGGGCCTTGCCGCTGCGCAGGTTGGAGATATGGCCAGGGTTGCAGTAGGCCGTCCGAGCCAGCTCGCGCACGCCGATACCGCGCGCCTGCATCAGTCGCGCTAGCTCCCTGCCGAACTCACTCATCCCGCGGGTGCCCGATCGCGCGTAAAGGGGGTGTGCCGCCGTTGTGTGTATGCCGTTGTCCGCCATACACGCAACGCCTTCAGGTTATGCCGTTGGCGCGGTTGACTGCCGGTATTCATGTCGGTACGTCAAGCAGGGAGAACGCCACAGATGACCGGGCAGTCGGTCGTGCAGACGGACGGGATGGCTCGGGTAAAGCCGGCGGCGCGGGTCTGCGGTGCCTGTAACGAGACCCTTCTTTCCGGGTATAACCCGGGCACCGTGTGCGCCTCGTGCGAGCGGGCGTTGTTCGCGGCGCGGGAGCTGAGCGACCCGGACGGCCGGTCTGATCTGGCCGGGTGGGTGTGGGATACCGGGCCGATGCGCCGGGCGCTGGCCCGGCTGGATTTCCCCGCCGTCTTGGTGATTTACCGGTCGGCGGCGCGGCTGTCGCGGCGGGAACTGGGCGAGCTGATCGGGGTTTCGCACAGCGTGATCTGGTACTGGGAGGTCGGCAGGCGGCAGGGGATTTATGACATCCGGCAGTTGCTGCACTTCGCCGACGCGGTGCAGATGCCGCGCGAGGCGCTGCTGCCGGTGATCCTGGGCCAGCCGTGCGGCCTGGGTGAGCTGCTGGCCGACTCGGTGTCGGCAGCACCGCAGATGGCCGGGGGGGGGGGCCGGTCATGACCGGCCCGGCGGGTGTGGCGGGCGCGGCGGTCACGCGGGATGCGCGGGTGGCGGCTGGGGGCAAGGGGTTCAAGGCCGAGCTGGACGGGTTGCGGGAGCGGATGCGTGCCCTGGGGTTCAGCTCTTATGAGATCGCGGCCGAGATGGGCCGCCGGTACCGGCTGCGTCCGCGTCAGGCGTACCGGCTGGCGTGGGGCTGGAGTCTGGAGCAGGCGGCGGCGCGGTTCAACGAGCGTGCCGCCCGTCAGGATGCGGACCCTGATGCCCGCGCGAGCCTGACGGGCTCGCGGCTGTCGGAATGGGAGCAGTGGCCGCGCAGTAGCCGCAAGCCCTCGGTGTACGTGCTGGTCATGCTGGCTGAGATCTACCAGACCGATGTGCTGTTCCTGCTGGACCTGGCTGATCATGAGAGCTTGCCGCAGCAGGACCGGCTGGTGCTGCTGCGCCGCCCGCGCGCCGCGACCCCGTTCGCGGAACGTGTCGTCGCGCTGATGGAGGCGCGGGGGCTGTCGGCGGCGGAGAGCGCGCGGCGTGCCGGGTGCAGCGCGGGCTACTTGTGCAACGTGATCCATGGCCGTAAGCGGCCCTCCGTGCGGGTCGCGGCCCGGCTGGATGAGGTGCTGGAGGCGGGCGGGGAACTTGTCACGCTCGCGGCGACAGCCGAGGTCGTGACCGGCGACGACGAGCCTGCCGCGCCGGGGAATCCTCCCGGCCAGGCTCCTGGCGCGCGGGTCGCGATGGGCGAGGGCATGTCGCTGTCGCTGCCGTATGTCCCCGGGCGGCTGGTGATCGAGATATCCGGCCCGGCTGAGGGTACTGCGCAGCTCGCGGGCGGCGATGTCCGCACGGCAGCCGGCGGGCGGCTCGCGCTGGTCCCGCGTACGGGCGGTGCCGGCGGGGCGGAGGTGACCGGCGCATGACGGTGCAGGCCGTCCAGGGCGAGCTGCCGCTGAGCGTATGGCTGCGCGAGCAGCGCGAGACCCGGGGCTGGAACAAGCGGGAGCAGGCCCGCCGGCTGGTCCAGGCCGGCCGGGACGCCGGTGATACCTCCATGCCCAGCGTGGACGGCGTGTACCACAACATCCACCGCTGGGAACGGGGCGACAACGAGCCCACCGAACGGTACAAGCTGTACTACTGCAAGACCTTCGAGATTCCCGTCACCGAGTACGGCACCACGGCACCCCGGACGGACGCGCTCTCCCCGATCGCAACAGTCCATGCCCACGGGCTCACGGTGTCAGTCGGGTACGTGTCCGGTCGGCTCGTGATCGAGATCTCCGGCCTGGACACCCAGGACGGGGAACCAGAGCCGGGAGCCGGGTTGTCGCTGGTCACCTCACCCGGCCCGCCCAGGCAGTACGGCGGGCGGGCATGACCAGGCAGACCCAGCCGGTACCGGTGAGCGGTGCGGAGCACCCGCTGCGACAGGCCCGGTTGCGCCGTGGCCTGACCCAGGTCGAGCTGGCCGGGCTGGCCGGCCTTGCGTCCTCCTACATCTCGATGATCGAGCGCGGCCAGCGGTCACTGCGCCGGCGTGATCATGTCAACGCGCTGGCCGCTGCGTTGAAGGTGCCGCCGGCCGAGATAGCACCGAGCGTGATCGGCGGATCTGATGAGTGGGCACCAGCGTCCCCGTCGGCGTGCGCGTTCCCGCCGGCCCGCGATGACCTCACCATGGCCCGGCACCGGGAGCTAGCCGGGCGGTTCATCGGCCACGTGATCAGCGGGGACACCTGCGCAGCCGGGGCGTGGCTGCGCCGCCTGGCGCGCGACCCCGGCGTGAATCCCTGGCTGCTGCTGGATCAGCTCACCACCGGGCAGCACGCCGTGCCCGGCCTGAGTGTGCGCCCGTCCGGGGGGAACTGGGCGCGCGTGATATCCGCCGACAGTACCGGGCGGGGGCGGGCTGGCTGAATGCGATAGGGGAGATCATCATGTGCGGCACCATCGGTACCGCCAGGCAGGCCAGCGCGGGCGGGCACGCTCGCCATGCCGCAGCATCCGACCGGGCGGCACCGGTTACCGGCACCGCCTGCCAGCCGGCTGGCGCGGTGCGGATTCCGCCGCTCGCTGATCCGCAGGGCAACGACGTGACCGGCCGCTGGCCGCTGCGAAGCTTCCTGGAGCTGGGGTCGCTGCCCAGCGCGGTCCCCTGCGCCCGGCTGCATACCCGGCACCTGCTCTGGGAGTGGGGTCTCACCAGCCTGACCGACAGCGCCGAACTGATCGTCTCCGAGATCATGACCAACGCCGTCCAGATCACGCAGGCCGACGCGCGAACCGCCCCGGTGCGGCTGTGGCTGCTGGCCGACTGGGCACGGCTGCTGATGCTCGTGTGGGATGCCAGCCCGCTGCCCCCGGTCCGCGTCAGCCCGGACGATGATACCGAGAACGGCCGGGGCCTGCTGCTGGTGGACACCCTCAGCACGCGATGGGACCACTTCGGGCACCACAGCGGCGGAAAGGTGGTGTGGGCGCTGTGCGACACGGCCGACACCCTCGCCGAACCAGGTACCCGCAGGTAGACGGCGAAATGTACGTGCCCGACGAGACCATCGGCGGCGCGGTGTCAGGTCCCTGTCAGGTCAAGGTCGGCACGCCGGTCATGCACTTTCAATGCACTTCCTGCCGGCCGGGGATCGACCTGCTATTTATCCCTGCCGCGTCCGGTCCCGTCCGATGGCGAACGATACGCGCCT
>JBEKKH010000774.1:0-3604 GCA_050010815.1 Streptosporangiaceae bacterium
GCCACGGCGGCTCCATGGTCCCCGTCGGGACCACGGCGGGCGGCCGGATGGTGACCCGGGCAGGCGGGCCGGATCCGCCGGAGAGTTCCAGCCATCGGACGGCTGGCCGGCCGGTGCGGGAATCGGTCACGCCCTCGGGCACGGCGAGGAACTCGCCCTCGGGCATCCAGCGGGTGCCGCCTGACGGCAGGCGCTGCCCCAACGTGACACCGTGCACCTTGTCCGGAAGGACCCGGTACGTTCCGCCGGCGTCGTCGGTGACCGACAGCTCCCTGATCGCTTCGGTGATCCCCTCACCGGAAGCGCCGCCACCCTTGCCGCCACCCTCCCGCGCGACGCCGTGATAGCGCAGCGAGATACCTTCCGGGGTCAGCGTGGCCGACGTGATCGTGAGGTCATGGCCGCGGAGCCGGCAGCGCACCGGACCGGCCGCGACCGCCAGCGGGATCCTCCGCAGGCTGTCCGCTGCGGCGGCCCGCGCCTGCTGGAAACCGCGCGCGCCATGGCGGAGGCTCAGTTCCCCGATCTCCAGGCCCACCCGGAAGCCGGCCGCCTCCAGCACCGGCCGCTGCGCCGCGAGGATCTCCTCGGCACGCGCCTCCGGCAGCAGCCCGAGCATCACGAACGCGTTGGCCACCGCCTCCAAGCTGAACCGCACGACCGGGAACGGGCTCCCCTCCCGGGCCGAGGCCAACGGAGCCGTCAGGGTACGGAGATAGGCCTCCGGGTCCTCCATAACCGGCAGTTTAGCTCTGCAGCCGACGGCGCCCCCGGCGCGCCACGAGGTGTCTAGGCCCCTGACTTTTCAAGGCCCCCTCAAGCCTCCTAGCTGCGACTCTGTGTCGAACAACGGTTCGTTCCGGTAAAAATTAATCATCCCGAACGGTCCGTGGTCGTCAGCTTGGATGGCGGGCTTACAGATCCAAGAATGCACGCAGGATGCGCCGCACGGCGGCCAGCTCATCGGGTGTGACGGCGCCGAGGCGGTGGTCGAGGCGCTGATACGCCACCGCCCGCATGTCTTCGGGCCGGGTGAAAGAGGGAAGCTTGCTCAGGCCAGACGATGGCGAAGCGATCGGAACCTGGTGGCGAAGGCCGCGGTCGCGGCTCGTGACGGGAACCACGAAGACGACCGCGTGCGGCAGGGCCAGGTGCCGCGGTCCGGAAACGACGACGACCGGCCGCCGGCCAGCCTGCTCCGATCCGATGACGGGATTCAGGTCGGCCAGCCACACGTCACCAGGCCGCAGCGGCTCGCTCACTCGTCATCCAGCCCGTCACCTACGGCATGATCCCACTCGGCCAGTTCGTTGACGTAATCTGCCCACTCCTGCGGCTCGGCCTGCAGCCGTGCGTAGTCCGCCCGGACTCCCTCCCAGAACCGCGCTTCCTCAGCCCGGTCGAGGGTCCGTGCGAGTTCGCCATCCATGGTGAGATGATCTTCATCCGCGAGCCGCTTGAGCCTGTCGCGCGTTTGCACGGAAACCTTGATCGTAGTCATATCCGTCATACTCGAAGTATACCGACCGGGCCGACCCTGCCTTTTGCGGCAGTGCGCGCGGCCATCAGGCGTCGCGGGTCATCATCCGCCAGGCGCCGATGGCGGACCAGCCCACGATCCAGCCGACGATGACGGAGATCATCGCCCACGTCGGCATGAGCGGGATGTCGAGGGCTCCGCGGCCGCCGAACAGGACCCGGCCGGGGCCGCCGGGGCCGCCGCCCGATAGGCCCGCGGCTCCTAGGGCGGCCGGGCGGAGCTGGTCCAGGGCGACGCCGACGACCAGACGCTGGCCGTCGATGAAGTAGGGGATCACGTGGGCGGCCAGGATCGGGGTCACGATGATCTGCAGGCCGATCAGCACGATGGTGGTCAGGGTTCGCTGGCCGGTGAGCGAGCCGAGGCCGAGGCCGGCCGTGAACCCGACCGCGACCTCGAGCTCGAGCCACAGGCCGATCTTGACCATCTCGTTGACCGCGGGGTTGGAGCCGGCCACCTCGTCGCCGGTGTACTCGGCGTACAGGACGGAGATGGGCTGGCTGGCGGCCGCGCCGGACGGGGCCGGGCTCGAGCTGGGGGTTGGGCCGGCCGGGCCGACGGGGCCAGGCAGGAACGCCTCCGCCGCCAGCTGGGGATGCTGCCGGATCCAGCCCTGCAGCCCGGCCTGGTCGAAATTGGCCGGGATAGAGACGCCGTTCACGCTGACCGACGTCGGCTGCGGGGTGCCTGCGTAGCTGGTGACCAGGCAGAGCACCGTGAACGCGAGGGCGATGACCGGGAGGATGACCGCCAGGCCGGCCGGGATACGCGCCAGGTACAGGGCCAGCCGGGACCGGCCGGTGATCACCAGGCCGCGGAACACGCCGTCGGTCAGGTCCGTGGTCCCGGCGGCCGCGCCGACCGCGGCGGCGACCAGGAACCCGAACTCGGCCAGCAGGTTGCTCAGACCGGAAAAGATGCTGGGATCCCCGGCCGGGCCGTTGCTGGCGGGATCGGCCAGGTGGAAGACCAGGCGGAGGCCGAGGACGAGCACCACGATGCCCGCGGTCAGCAGCGCGGCGGTGATCACGAGGCCCCGGCGCTTGCGCAGCTCCAGGTGCTTGGTGGCAATAAGCGCCCAGCTCATGCGGGTTCTCCCAGTCGGCTCGTCACGGACAGGAACCAGTCCTCCAGGGACGTCCGGATCTCTTGCAGGCCGTAGACCGAGATCCCGGCCCCGACCAGGCACCGGTTGAGGTCGGCGATGAGCTCGCGCGGCGATCCTGGCGGCAGGGTGACCGTCAGGCCGGTCTCGGTCAGGGTCGTGCCCGCGGCGAGGCCGGCCTCGTCGAGGATCTGCTTGGCCCGGGCCGGCTCGGCGCAGGCCAGCTGCACGGCCACCGTGCCCGCCCCGCGGGTCAGCTCGTCGATCGGGCCCTGGCGGATCACCCGGCCGCGGTCGACGATCGCCACCGCGTCACAGGTTCGCTCGACCTCGTCGAGCAGGTGCGAGGACAGCATGACGGTCCGGCCCTCGTCGACCAGGCCGGCGATCAGGCCTCGCATCTCGTGCATCCCGGCCGGATCGAGGCCGTTCATCGGCTCGTCCAGGATCAGCAGCTCCGGGTCGCCGAGCAGGCACGACGCTACCCCGAGGCGCTGGCGCATGCCCATCGAGTAGGACGCCACCTTGTCGTCGGCACGGTCCGCGAGACCCACTCTGGCCAGGGACGGCGCGATCCTCGTGTCCGCGTCGCCGCCCCGGGCGGCGGCGAGCAGGCGCAGGTTCTGCCGGCCGGTCAGGTGGGGGTGGAAGCGGGGCTCGTCGACGATCGCTCCGACCCGGGCCAGGGCCCGGCTCCGCTGGGCGGGGACGGGGATGCCGAGCAGGGACATCGTGCCTGCGTCGGCCCTGGTCAAGCCGAGCAGGGTGCGGATCAGGGTGGTTTTGCCTGCGCCGTTCGGCCCTAGGTAGCCGAAAGCGCTGCCCCGCGGGACGCGCAGCTCGACACCGTCGACGGCGACGTTGCTGCCGAACCGTTTGGTCAGGCCGTCGGTCTCGACCGCCCATCCGGCGTCCGGAGACGCGACGCCGCGGCGGGGCCGCGGCGAGGCCGACGGACC
>JBEKKH010000775.1:0-3601 GCA_050010815.1 Streptosporangiaceae bacterium
TCGCCTACGTCGTCGCGGTGGCCTTCCTCGACGGCGACGTGCTGGTCGATCAGTTCCGGCAGGACCGCATCAACCGGGATGACGTCTGGGCGCTGATCGACCGGACACTGACCCACCACGAAAAGGCCTACGACCACCTCCCGGTCGACGAGCAGCTCACCACCCAGGTGCGCCTGACCCTCAAGGACGGGACCAACCGCGCCGCCAAGGTCGTACACCCGCGCGGCACCGGCGACCGGAGCCTGACGAACGCGGAAATCCGCGACAAATACGCCAAGCTGACCCACGACGTCATCTCCGCCGAGCGGCAGGCCGCGATCGAGAAAGCCGTCCTCGGCATCGACACTCTCGACGACGTCGCTCAGCTGGCGACCCTGCTCACACCCGCTGTGCACTCGCCGCTCGACTGAAACCCCGCGGCGATGAGTCGTCTCAGCCGATACGCGCTTTGATGAGGTCGGCGAGCTCCGTCGTCGCCTGGTCACAGGCGGCAGAGTAGCGCGTAAATTGCGGGAACCCATGGGTCAGGTCAGGATTGTGCACGTAGGTGAGATCGTTCCCGGCCGCCGCAAGTTTCTGAGCATATGCGTGTCCCATGTCCCGGAGCGGGTCGAATCCGTTCGTGACCAGGATCGCCGGCGGCAGGTTCGCATGTGATTCGGCGTTCAGGGGGGTGATGTAGGGATGGCGGCCATCATCTGAGTTCTTGATGTAGTTGCGCACCATCTCATAGATGCCATTCGTTTCAAGATAGAGCCCGGTCCGGTTCTCGCTGCCTGACAGCGTGTCGCCGGGGAAGGCAGCTTCCGGGAAGAGCGGCACCTGCAAGGCAAGTTCCGGGCCGTTCTCATCGCGAAGCTTGAGCGCGATGACACAGGTCATGTTGCCGCCTGCCGAGTCGCCGCCGACAGCGATCTTGTTCGCGTCGACCCCCTGCGCGTCGGCGTTGTCGAAGAGCCAGCGCACGAAATACTCGATCTCATCGATCTGCACCGGGAACTTCGCCTCTGGAGCGAGTTGATAGTCGATGGCGTAGGTGAGGATGCCTGCACGATCGGCGATGAGACGCATCGGTACCTCGAACTCGTCGAGGGTGCCGTAGGTGAAGCCGCCACCGTGGATGTACACCAGCGCCCCGGACGGGGTACTCGTCGGACGGGTCGGCGTATGTTTGCGAGCTGTCAGGGACCCGTGCGGGCCGGGCAGGACGAGCGTCTCGACGGCGCTGATCTCAGGCCAGGGTCCTTCGCCGAGCACCGTGTGATCGCGACGGCCCTGCGCAATGGACACATCGGCGCCGAGAGTGGGACCTTCGGTAGCCACTCCTTGAGTTCGAGGTCCAGTGTGCCGCGGCCCACCGATGCAGGGACGTTCGTGCGGTTGTAGACAGGCATGGGGTCCTCCGACTGTGCCTACACGGCCATTGCTGGGCTGGACTGGACCGCAAGTTCTCTGCCGCGCTGGACTGGACCGCAAGTCCTGTCATGGTTAACCTAAACCACCACGTGCTGAGTCGAAGCGGCCGGGCCTGCCCGGACCGGACGCGGACCATCCCCTGCAAGGTACGGGCCGGATCATCGTGCAATTTCCATAATCCGGAATATGCGCGGAATGATCTTGGCCATCCGATCGATGAGCGATCGAGTCCAAGCAGGCCTGGCGCGCAACGCCAGCACGGCGTGACTTACCGGGGCACCACGGGAGCATCTGAACCCCTGCAGGGGCGCATTCGAACGGAATCAGAGCCGGACCCGGACACGTAGGGTCGGGGCTGGCGCCGTGACGGGTGTCAGGGATGTCTCCGGCGACTTCCTCAGAGCAGCACTTACAACTCGATCTCCGGCTCGTAAGAGGCTTGAGCTTGCACGACGTGCTCTGATTCTGCATGGGCTTGTCGTTCGAGGCCAACGACATATCCGGCTCTGGCCTCGCGGGCCGCGTTTTCGGCAGTGAGACGCTGGGTTGCCCCCAGGGCCTGGCCAACTAGCCGGTCAAGCCGGGCGGCCTGATCATCCAGGCCGAGCCGGCCATCGGCTGCCTGCCCGGCTCCGGGACTGCTGTCCGGCTCCGGCAGCGGCGAGGCCGGCTTCGAGCTGCCGCCACCACTCCACCATGGTCTGTGGCTTCCTTTCTGGCTCGGCTCGCTGCTGCCCAGCTGTGTGCTGCGCGAGGCCGCGCCGCTGCAGCTCGACTCTGGCTTTCCCGGCTGTTTCCCTCCTGTTGCTGGTGTCGGTGGCCCATGTCTGGTAGCGGGCGTTGGCGGTTTCGAGTTGCTCGCGCTGGGCTGCCATGTGGCGCGCGAGCGCCGTCGCGCCCGCCGATCCGGTCTGGTCGTGCTTGACCTGGGCGTCGGCGGATTGCTGCCGGGCGTCGGCTTCGGCTTGGGCGGTGAGCCGCAGTTGGCGGGAGACGTCGGGCGGGGCCCTGACGAGGGCGCGATCCTCGTCGAGGATCCGGGCTTCGAGCTCGCCGTTGGTCATGCCGCGGGTGATCTTGGTTTCGTCGCGGATTTCTAGGGCTCGGATCGCGGCTTGGCGCAGGTGGTCGAGTTCTGGGTTGCCGTGGTGCGGTTCGGGGGCCATGGCCTGGCCGGGATCGGTGATCCCGGCGCCTCCCGGTAGGTAGCCGCGGCTCCGGCTCGGCGGGCGTAGTCCTCGCGCAGCAGCGGGGAGGCGTGCGGGGCCAGGACGCCGAGCTGGCTGGCCAGCCATGGCTCGGGGCTGGCGGCCAGCTGGTCGCCGAGTGCGCGGGCCCTTTGGTCCAGCGCGGCGGCCAGCTCGTGTGCCACAGCGGGCGCGTGCTTTGGCGTGCGCGCGTCCATGAACGCCGCCATGGATGCTCGCGCCGCCGCGGGCAGGCTGGCGAACTCCTGCTGGGTCGGGCCGTCCAGCTCCCACCGGTACACGCGTCAGACGCCGAACCGGGCCTGGATCTCTTCCCGGCTCATCCGCTGGTCCGCAGGCGGCAGATCCCCGTCTCGGTAGCCGTCGATGCGAGCTAGAAACTCATGCTGCGCTTGGGGATCACGCCAGGCGTCCGCCTCGAACCACCAGCGCTTGACCGTCTGCACCAGCGGTGTCACGTCACCTTGCTCGCGCGCTTCCTCGAACGCCGCGTCCAGATCCTGGTCGTACCGCTGCAGGGTGCCGCTGTCGGCGTTGGCGGCCAGCACGGCCCGGATCGCCGTCGGCGTGCAGGCCGGACGAGGCCGGACCTGAGGTTGCCTGGCATGCGGCGCGGTCATCAGCAGCTCTCCTATGGGTCGCTGTCTCGCCCAGCATAAGCGCGTCCACTGACAAACAGCAGCCACACCACGTTCCCGGCGCACACGTCTTGGGTCGCGTCACGAAGACTGCTTCCTCGACGTACGTGGCGTCTTCAGGCCGTCGATCCATCCACGTCACCCTGCCCTACGTGAATCACGTTGACGACCTGACCGTCGACCAGGATCTCGCCGGTCTCCAGCACCTCGGGCACTACCGACGACCAGATTGGTCACCGCAGCGAGGTCTACGACCGCTAGCCAGCGGCGCGCTGCTGACTAGCGATGGCCGCGCAGGTCGTCCCAGAAGCTGCGGGCGGCGGAGACGGCGCCGACCGT
>JBEKKH010000776.1:0-3592 GCA_050010815.1 Streptosporangiaceae bacterium
TGTTCGCCACGCACTACCTGGAGGAAGCGGACGCCTATGCCAGCCGGATCATCCTGCTGCGGCACGGGCAGAAGATCGCCGACGGCACCGCGTCCGAGATCAAGGCCATGTCGGCAGGCCGCACCGTGCGGGCCACCATGGCCGAGGCCAGCGAGGCCGAGCTCCGCGCCATCCCCGGCGCGGACGGCGTGGAGATCCGCGGCGAGACCGTCCTCATCCATGCGAACGACAGCGACTCGGTGGCCAGGTACCTGCTGACGCGCACCTCAGCCAGGGACCTTGAAATCGCCGCTCGTGGTATCGAGGACGCGTTCCTCGCACTGACCGGCGACGACGCCGAGCCAGGCACCGTGAACACTGGAGCTATCGGATGACCACAACGTCAGTCCCGGATCTGAGCGGCCGACGGGCCCCGCGCCTCGGCGGCTTCAACCTGACTGCGTTGAACCTGGAGGTCCGCCGGCTCCGGCGGAACCCGCGCGCCGTCATCATCACGGTCATCGTCCCGGTCATCTTCTTCTTCGCCTTCGGGCTGAATAAAACCAATGCGACAGGCAACTACGGCCACGGGAACTACGCGGCGTGGGTTCTGGTCAGCCTTGCGCTTTACGGCGCCATATTCTCGACCACCTACACGGGTGCGGGAGTGTCCGTCGAGCGCGCCCAGGGCTGGAGCAGGCAGCTCCGGCTGACGCCGCTGTCGCCTGCCGCCTACATCGGCATGAAGGTGGCGACCGCGCTGGTTCTCGGGCTCGTCCCGATTACCGTCGTGAACGTGGTCGGCGGCCTGCTGACCCACAAGGCCTCGATGCCCGTCTACCTGTGGGTCGTCAGCGCCCTGTGCGTCTGGATCGGCTCGCTGGTTTTCGCCGCGTTCGGGCTGTTCATCGGCTTCCTGGTGCCCGCCGATGCCGTCCCGCAGCTGCTTGGCCTGATCATGTCGCTGTTCGCTTTCATAGGCGGCCTGTTCATCCCGATCAGCTTGCTCCCGCAGGCGATCCAGGACATCGCCAAATGGTCTCCTGAGTACGGGCTCAACCAGCTGGTACATGCACCGCTGCTCGGCGGCGGCGTGGACTGGACCTGGATCGTCAACGTCATCGCGTGGCTGGTGATCTTCGCCGGGGGTGCGGTCTGGCGATTCAGCAAGGACACCGCGCGAGTCTGAGCCAGGTCAGCGGATAGTTCGCGCGGTGGCGGCCCGGGTCTCGCGCGGCTCGTAATGGTCAGGGAACATTGGCTGCGTAACGTGGCAGCAGTGCGGTGCGCCGCGCAGATGGCGGGAGGGACACGATGCTGACTAAGAAGGAGGCCGCCGAGGCCGTCCGGGCGGCCAAGGCCAGGCTGGGCGTGACGTGGGCGCAGCTGGCTGAGGCCGTGGGACGGCCGGTGGCGTGGACGACGTCGGCGCTGCTGGGCCAGCAGCCGATGACCGCCGCCCAGGCCAAGGCCACCGGGTCGCTGCTCGAGCTGGGCGAGGACGTCATCCAGGCCTTGCAGCTTCAGCCCACCCGGGGCGCGCTGGAGTCGGCAGTGCCGGCTGACCCGACGATCTACCGGTTCTATGAGGTGGTCCAGGTTTACGGCCCCACCATCAAAGAGCTCATCCACGAGCAGTTCGGCGATGGCATCATGAGTGCGATCAACTTCCGCCTCGACGTCCGGCGCGAACCCGATCCCGGCGGCGACCGGGTGATCGTCACGCTGGACGGCAAATTCCTGCCCTACCAGTGGTGAGGACGGTCGGCTCGCCGTGGCCAGCAGTATGAAGATCCGGACCATACGATAAGCCGCCGGTCTTCGTACCCGATGACCGGCTCCGGCCGGATGCGGAGCATCCGGTCACCTTGGCGTTGGAGTGTCAGGTCGTTGCTGACGACGTCAGCACCGAGGCCTCTTCGGAGACACTGGATGCCACCCTTGCACACGGAGTCGCTGACTTGTCGGGGACAGCAACATTCTGCGTCCGGAAAAAGAATGTGACTACCCGCGAATGAGGTCATCCTCGACCGCTGAGGTGAAGGCGGCAAAATATGCAGGCCTCGGTCGCAGCGTGTTTCAGGTCCCCGGCTGAGGCGGCGTGAACCCATGTGGCCATGTCGTGGTGTTGTCGGCGACCACACCGCTGAGGCTGATATCGGAGAGCTTTGCATTGGTGAGGTCAGCACCGAGAAGTATGGCCCGATCAAGGTCCGCTCCGGACAGGTCCGCTCGTGTCAGGTCCGCTCCAGTCAGGTCCGCTCCGGACAGGTCGGTCTTGCGCAGGAGGGTGTCGGACAGGGTGGCGCCAGCAAGATTGGCACCGCTTAGGTTGGCTCCGTTCAAGTTGGAATGCTTGAAGCAGGCAGATGGAAAGCTATATTTGCTGAGTTCTGCGTGGCGCAGGTCGACTCTCTCCAACTCCGACGAGTTGCCGGCGACGACCATCTTCCCTCTGCTGAGGACGGCGAGCGCGGCCGCAACATCGTCGGCCAGACCACCTTGCAGGGGTGCCCTTTCCGGCGCAGCCCCGATTCCGGAGTACCACGCGACCAGGGTGCATGACGGCAGACGAATGCGGTGAGAAGGGCATGGGCCATACCGCGGTAGCTGTCGTCGAGTCCGGATAGTCGTTCCAGGGCATAGACGCCACCATGGCGAACCTCCACCTGGTCACTGGCGAGCAAGTCGATCGCCTTGGTGAACAGCTCGATTGAGTGCCCCTCGCGGTTAGCGCGAACCTGACGCAGCGTCACCAGCGCGCCAAGAGTGACGCCGCCAAGCGCGAGGAGCCCGCCGAGCCCCTGCAATAGCGTGGACCGGACGTCGTTCTCCGCGTTGAGTCGATCCGCCCTTGTAAGGCCTGGTCCACCTCCCACAATCCAGGCGGGTCCGAAGACGGTGCACACCGACAGCAACCCGCCAAGAAACACCGCAGCGAGGAATGCTGCCACCGCGACTTTGACGCGGCGTGGGCTACCTGCGGTCTCTCTCAACCTGTCATCACCGGATCCTGACCATCCTGAAAGCCTAATTCTTATCGCTCCTGCATCTCCGCTAAAACGAATGGTGGGGCTGCACGTCTGGTGCCTGGCGCCTGGCGCCCGGCAACCACCGCAGGCTCAGGCTGGTGCCGGGCACTGCCGCCGGCTTGCCGGGCGGCACCGACGTAGCACGCCAGCCGCAGCCGGAGAACCGGGCGATGCGCTGCGGTTAGGTCGATCTAATGCGCTGTGCCGTCCAGGCCGAAGCGGGTAGTGCCTTCAGCTTGGCCACTTGCTGGCAGCCGAAGGCATGGTGGTGCTGGGGCGGGTGAACCTGGAGGGGACCAAGCTTGGCGGTGTGCGGCATCAAGTCTTTCCCTGATGGCCAGTAGCCAGAGGGTTATTCAGGGGATAGGAACGTTATCTGAAGTTTATCCCGTCCGGCGGCATGGCATCATAAAAAGATGGCCCGTTCACGAAAGGATTGAGTTACTAGACTTAATCCACAGAACAGGCCATCACGTGCATTATACCACTGGGTTCGATCGCGAAGAAATCATCGATCTCTGCATCCTGATAAATTCCGTGCAGCCTGAGGCAGGATCATCGAATTGGCCGCCATGCCTCGG
>JBEKKH010000777.1:0-3589 GCA_050010815.1 Streptosporangiaceae bacterium
CCAGGACTACGGCTACGCGGCGGGTGCCCTGGTCGGCCGACCGCTCCTCGAGTTGGTTCATCCCGAGGACCGCGGGGCCGCGCTGGCCGCCGTCCGGCTCGCGCTGGGGGGCTACCACCCGGCGGGGGGCGCCGAGTCCCCGAAGACGCCGGGCCACGGACCAGCCGAAGGGTCGGGCCGGTTCCCGGCCCGGATCCGGGCGGCCGACGGGACGTGGCGGCACGTCGAGTCCACCGTGCTGCGGTACCAGGCCCCGGGCGAGCCCAGCCAGATGCTCGTCACCGCCCGCGACGTCAGCGACCAGGTGGCGCTGCGCCAGCAAGTAACCCACCTGACCTTCCATGACGGGCTGACCGGACTGCCGAACCGCGCCTACGTCGAGGAACGGGCCAGGGACGTGCTGGCCGCCGGCACCGGCCCCGGGCCGACCGGCGTCATCTTCCTGGACCTGGACCGTTTCACCGCGGTCAACGACTCGGTGGGCCATGGCGCCGGCGACCTTGTGCTGGCGCAGGCGGCCCGGCGGCTGCGCGCCGTCGTCCCTGTGCACGACACGGTGGCGCGCTGGGGCAGTGACGAGTTCGCGGTCCTGATCGAGAACGCCGCGAGCGCCCAGGAGATCACCGAGATCGCCGAGCGGCTCGGCGGCGCGGTCGCGGCGGAGCCGTTCCGGGCCGGCCACCAGCAGATCGCCCTTACCGCCAGCGTCGGTGTCGCCCTCGCCGAATTCGTCCCGGAGAACCCGCAGAACCCGCAGAACCCGGAGCACGGGGCCAATCCGGGCACCTCCGATACCCCGTCCAGGCTGATGCTGCGCAACGCGGACGTAGCCATGTCCCGGGCGAAGGAGACAGGCGGCGACCGAGTCGAGGTGTACGCCGCGCACATGCACGCGGACGTGGTGCGCAGACTGGAGATCGTCAGCGACCTGCAGCAGGCCATCAGCCAGGACGAACTCGAGCTGCAGTACCAGCCGATCCTCAACCTGGAGACCTCGCGCGTCACCGGGGCCGAGGCGCTGGTCCGCTGGCGGCGCGGGGGTCAGCTGGTGCCGCCGCAGGAGTTCCTCGGCGCGGCCGAGGAATCGGGCCTGATCGTCCCGCTCGGCGAATGGGTGCTCCGCGAGGCCTGCGCGCAGGGCGTCACCTGGCGGCGGTCCGCCGCGGACGTCGGAGTCTGCGTCAACTTGTCCGCCCGGCAGATCACCGCGCCCTTGTTCGTGACCCAGGTGGCCGCCATCCTGGCCGAGGCCGGCCTGCCGCCCGAGGCGCTCACGGTCGAGGTGAACGAGCGGATCCTGGTCCCCGGCGACGGGCTGATCGTCGATCGGCTCGCCGACCTGCACCGTCTCGGGATCCGGCTGGCGATCGACGACTTCGGCACGGGCTACGCCTCGCTGGCCCACTTGCGGGAGCTTCCGCTGGACACCATCAAGGTCGATCCCTCGTTCGTGGGCGGTCTTGGCCGCGACGACACGCTCACGCTGCTCACCAGGACCGTGGTGCAGCTGGGGCGGGAGCTTGGCCTGCGGGTGGTCGCCGAGGGCATCGAGCAGCCCCGTCAGCTCATCGCGCTGCGCGAGCTGGGCTGCGAGTACGGGCAGGGCTTTCTCCTGGCCAATCCGATGGCCGCCACCGACGTAGCCGCCATGATCGGGCCCGATTCCGCCGATTTGCGCGAGCAGTCCGTCTCGGAATGTGAGACAACTCGCGTCAGCGGTTGACGCCCTTGTCGCGAACGGCAGTAATGTGTATCCGTGACTCATCCGAAGATTCTCGTACTTGGCCGGCGCGCAGGCTGCTGACCAAGCCAGCTCACTGCGCGCTCCCCTCGGCTGCCGTCAGGCACGAGGGGATTTTTTATGCCGCTGTTTCGCAAACAACGACCCGCAAGCCGATGGAGACTTACCGATGACCGAGCAGATGACGGGCCGCCAGGAAGCCGACGCTTCCGGCCGGCCGCCAGCGGCCGCAACCGGGCCCCTGGGCTCACCCGGGGTGCCGGGTCCCAGCCCGCGGGATCTGGCCGCCCGCTCGCCGCACCGCGAAACCCCCCATTCCACCCACGCCCCCGGCCAGCCGCAGCCCCCGGAGGTCCCGCAGACCGTGGGGCAGGCTCCGGAGGCCCTGCACGCTCCGGGCCACGCTCCGGGCCACGCTCCGGGCCACGCTCCGGGCCACGCTCCGGGCCACGCTCCGGCGGAGCCGTCCCGCGCGCACGTCGCCACCGCGGGCAAGGTGCGGGCCACCGGGGCGCAGGCGCTGGTGTACGCGCTTGAGCGGGTCGGCGCGGACATCGTCTTCGGCATTCCGGGCGGCGCGGTCCTGCCGGCCTACGACCCGCTGCTCGACTCCAAGGCGATCAGGCACATCCTGGTCAGGCACGAGCAGGGCGCGGGTCACGCGGCCACCGGGTACGCCCAGGCCACCGGCCGGGTCGGCGTGTGCATGGCGACCAGCGGCCCGGGCGCGACGAACCTGGTGACGCCGATCGCCGACGCCTACATGGACTCGGTTCCGATGGTGGCCATCACCGGGCAGGTGCCGTCCAGCCTGATCGGCACCGACGGCTTCCAGGAGGCCGACATCTCCGGGATCACCCTGCCGATCACCAAGCACAATTTCCTCGTGACCAAGCCCGAGGACATCGCCCGCACCATCGCCGAGGCGTTCCACGTGGCCTCGACCGGACGGCCGGGGCCGGTGCTGGTGGACATCTCCAAGGACGCGCTGCAGGCGATGACCGACTTCAGCTGGCCGGTCCCGATGGAGCTGCCCGGCTACCACCCGGTGACCAGGCCGCACGCCCGGCAGGTGCGCGAGGCCGCGCGGCTGATCGCCGAGTCCAGGCGCCCCGTCCTGTACGTCGGCGGGGGCGTGATCAAGGCGCGTGCCGCCGGGCAGCTGCGCGAGCTCGCCGAGCTGACCGGCATTCCGGTGGTCACCACCCTGATGGCCAGGGGCGCGTTCCCCGACCGGCACGCGCAGCACCTGGGCATGCCCGGCATGCACGGCGCCGTGGCCGCGGTCGGCGCGCTGCAGCAAGCCGACCTGCTCATCGCGCTCGGCACCAGGTTCGACGACCGGGTGACCGGCAGACTCGACACCTTCGCACCGAACGCGCTGATCGTGCACGCGGACATCGACCCGGCCGAGATCTCCAAGAACCGCCGCGCCGACGTGCCGATCGTCGGTGACTGCCGGGAGGTGATCGCCGACCTGACCGCCGCCGTGCGCAGCGAGAACGAGCAGGGCCGCCAGCCCGACCTGACCGCCTGGTGGACCCAGCTCGACATGCTGCGGAACACCTACCCGCTCGGCTACGACCAGCCGGACGACGGCTCGCTGGCCCCGCAGTACGTGATCGAGCGGATCGGCAAGATCGCGGGTCCGGACGCGGTGTACGTGGCGGGCGTCGGGCAGCACCAGATGTGGGCCGCCCAGTTCATCGACTACGAGCACCCGGCGACCTGGATCAACTCGGGCGGCCTGGGCACGATGGGCTTCGCCGTGCCGGCCGCGATGGGCGCCAAGATGGGCCGGCCGGACGCCACCGTGTGGGCGATCGACGGCGACGGGTGCTTCCAGAT
>JBEKKH010000778.1:0-3581 GCA_050010815.1 Streptosporangiaceae bacterium
GCGGACCAGGGCGGTCGCGCTCGAGCTGGAACGGCTGTACAACCACGCCGCGGCCATGGCGGCGCTGTGCCAGGCCACCGGGCTGTCGGTAGGCCAGGCCGCCGCCGAAATCGCGCTGGAACGGCTGCTGCGAGTCAACGCCGCCGCGTTCGGCCACCGGTACCTGTTCGGCGTCGTCGAGCCCGGCGGAGTAAGCCGCGCCCCGGACGCCGACGTGCTGCGCCGCGAGCTGCCCGGCGCGTACGGCGAGCTGCGCCGGGCCGCCGATGCGCTGCTGAGCACCAACTCCTTCCTGGACCGGCTGGAAGCCTGCGGTATCTTGACCGCCGAGCAGGCCCGCCGCCTCGGCCTGGTCGGGCCGGTCGCGCGGGCCACGGGGCTGCCCGTGGACGCGCGGCGAGCTGGTCCGTACGACGAGGTCCCGGCCACGGTCGTCACCGCCGACGGCGGCGACGTGCTGGCCCGCTTCAACGTGATGATCGGCGAGGCAGCAGAGTCGGTGCGTCTCATCGGCGCGTTCGTCGATGCAGGCACCGGACCGGGCCGTACCCCGCTTCCCGTGACGGGAGGGATGGGCCTGGGCTGGGCGGAGTCACCGCGCGGTGAGGCGCTGGTCTGGGTCGCGCTTGACTCCGGCGGGCGGATCACTCGCGCCCGGCTCCGGCCGGGTTCGGTGCGCAACTGGCGCGGGTTCGACGACGCGTGCCGGTCGCAGAACGTGTTCACCGATATCCCGATCATCGAGGCCAGCTTCTGGCTGACCGTCGCGGGCATGGCGCGCTGAAGGAGGTGGGCAGTATGCCGTTCTGGTTCGCCCGGGGGCTGCGGCGCGGTGTGGTCACGACCCGCTACCCGGCCAGGTCGGACGGCTCGGCGGCATTCCTGCCGTCGCCGCCTGCGTTCCGCCCGCGGCAGCTGACCCACCAGATCGCCGACCGCCTCGTCGCGGTATGCCCGAGCATGGCGCTGCGCCGGCAAGAGAAGGGGGATGGGGAGGTGGGTGGGGTGCTGATCTTCGACGTCGGCGCCTGCACCGCATGCGGCCGGTGTGCCGAAGCGGCGCCAGACGCGGTCACGCCGAGCGGTGAGTTCGAGCTCGCGGCCACGGCCCGTTCGGCCCTGGTTAAAAGGATCCCGATACGCGGAGAGACGCGATGAACCCCAGCCGGGACACGGCCGGCCAGAACCCAGCCGATCAGAACCCGGCCGATCAGAACCCGGCCGAGGTCGCGCGGCAGCTACGGGACAAGATCGCTGCCCAGTTCGGCCGCAGCCTGCACATCCGCACGCTCGACACCGGTTCGTGCGCGGTGTGCGAGCAGGAAATCCGCCTGCTGAGCGCCCCCCACTATGACCTGCACCGGCTGGGGTTTTTCTTCACCCCCGCGCCCAGGCACGCGGACCTGCTGCTGGTGACCGGGCCGATGGTGCGGGTGTTCGACCTAGCCGCGCGCAAGACCTACCAGGCGATGCCCGGGCCCAAGGTGGTGGTGGCGACCGGCGCCTGCGCGCTGGGCGGGGTCTATCCGGCCGATCCGTTCGTGCACGGGAACGTCGGCGAGATCCTCCCGGTCGACGTCTGGATTCCCGGCTGCCCGCCCAGCCCGCTGGCCCTGCTGCAGGGGCTGGGCGTGGCCGTGGGCAGGCTCGCGGAGAAGACGCCCGGCCTGACGTTCATCGCGGGTCAGGACATCGCCGGCCAGGACATCCCCGGAGGTGCCGGGTGAACCCGCTGGACATCCTCTACATCGCGGCCGCCGCCTGGATCGCCGCCACCCTGACCGGGCTGCTGGCCGGGCGGACCAAGCCAGGGCTGATCGCCTGCTGCGCCGTGTCAGGCGTCGGCGGTGCCGCCGCCGTCGCGGGCGGCGGCTGGTCACTGGTCTACGGCAACACGCCCGTGGTCACTCCCGGCGGGACCGCCGCGACCATCGTCGGCGGCCCCCTGGAGCTGCAGATGACCAGCCTGGCGGGCGTGTTCGCGGCGCTGCTCGGCATCGTTACGGTGGCCATCGCCCTGTACGCGCCCCGCTATCACGAACCCGCCGTCGGCACCGCGGTCTACCTGGCGGCCTACAACCTAGCCCTGCTCGCCTGCCTGGCGGTACTGGCCGCGGGCGGCATGGTGACGTTCCTGGTGGCCTGGGAGACGATGAGCCTGACGTGCTACCTGCTCATCTTGCGCCGGGTGCGACGCGACGACGTGGCGCGCGGCGCGTTCTGGTTCCTGGCCCTGTCCGAGATCGGCTTCCTGCTGGTCGTGGCCGCCTTCGTGATCCTGGCTAGCAAGACCCACGCCACCGGCCTGGACGCGATGGCGGCCCGGGCGCGCCTGGTGCCCGGCGGCTGGCGAGCCGCCGCGTACCTGCTCGCCCTCGCCGGTTTCGGGTTCAAGGCCGGGCTCGTCCCGCTGCACGTCTGGCTGCCCGAGGCACACCCGGTGGCCCCCGCGGACGGGTCCGCGTTCCTGTCCGGCCTGGTCATCAAGCTCGGCATCTACGGCATCGCGCTGTTCGCGTTCCGGCTGGCGCCGGCCGGCGGCGCCTGGCCCGGCCTGGTCACCATGGGCACCGGCGCGATCACCGCGGCCATCGGCATCCTGTACGCGCTGCGGGAACGTGACATCAAGCGGTTCCTGGCCTACTCGACGATCGAGAACGCCGGGATCATCGTGACCGCGTTCGGCGCCGCCATGATCTTCCACGCCTACCGGCAGCCCGCCCTGGCCGCGCTCCTGCTGCTGGCCGGCCTCTATCACGTCGCGAACCACGGCTGCTACAAGACGCTGTTGTTCCTCGAGGCGGGGATAATCGAGCACACGACAGGAACCAGGGACATGGACCGGCTCGGCGGGCTCGTTCACCGCCTGCCGCGCAGCACGGTGATCGCCTTCGTCGGCACGCTCGGGATCGCGGCGCTGCCGCCGCTGAACGGGTTCGTGAGCGAGTGGCTGATATTCCAGGGACTTTTCCAGGGTTTCCGCACCGGCAGTCACCTGATCGCCATCCTCATCGTGGTCGCCGCCGCCACCCTCGGGCTCACCGGAGGCCTGGCCATCTACGCCTTCGTCCGGGGCTTCGGCATCCCGTACCTGGGCATGGCCCGGACCCGGCAGGCCGCGGCCGCACACGAAACCGGCCAGCCGATCGCCGGGCCGGCGCTGCTCGCCGTGGCCTGCGTGGCGCTGGCGGTCGGCGCCCCGGTCATGCTCGCGGCGCTGTCCCGGGCCGCCCGGACGGTCACCGGGGTCGCGCTCGGTCCGCTGCTGCTGCCGGGCAAGCTCACCGTCCTCCCGGCGCATGCGAACTTCTCCGCGTTCTCGCCGACGTACCTGACCGTGTTCCTCGTCGCCGCGGGCGCGATTCCGCTGCTGATCTTCCTGGCCGGACGGCCGCGTGCCGCCAGTGTCACGGTCCCGGTCTGGGACGGTGGCATCGTCAGCTTCAAGCCGCGGATGCAGTACTCGGCCATGACCTTCTCCGCTCCCATCCGTGTCACCTTCGACAGCCTGTACCGGCCGGCCGTTTCCATCCACCGGGCCAGCGACGACGATCCGGCCGGACGATCCGGGCCTGTGCACT
>JBEKKH010000779.1:0-3577 GCA_050010815.1 Streptosporangiaceae bacterium
GGATTATCACATTTTACTGAATACATTTCTGAGTCCAGCTGACCGCCAACAGGCAAGTATCCGCACGTCAGGGCCGGATGTGCGAGGCCGCCAGGCCGTAAGTTCGGCTTAATACGGAATGTCCACCCAGTGCACTGGATCCACCGCCGAACCCGGATCCACCGCGCAAATCCCGGCCAGGGCTCCGGAACACGGCCACCGGGCGGGCGGGCGCTGCCCCTGGGACTGAAGACACGTCGCGCCCACCAGCGCTCATCATTGCGGATCGTTACTGTCCCTATAGCGGGGGTAGCGATCCACGATCATGGCCGACGTTAGTCCTCGCCGGAGAATCGCTCCCAGGCAGCTTGCTTGGATACGCCGACCGCCGCGCCGATCCGGGTCCAGCTGATTCCCCGGTCGCGCAGGCTGCCGACGTGGTCATGCAGGGCAGCGTCGGCCTGGGCGGCCGTGGCCTGGATCCGCGCCAGGCTGGCGAGCAGCTCGTCGTCGGACTGCTCGGCTGGCGAGCCGAGCTCGGGCACGGGCTGACCGGACGTGGGCTGACCGGACGTGGGCTGACCGGACGTGGGCGCGGGCTTCCGTTCCGTGGCGAGGATCTGATCGCAGAGATCAATGCATTCGTCGCAGATGAAGACGCCAGGACCGGCGATGATCTTGGCCACGGCGTGCTTGTCCTTGCCGCAGAACGAGCAGCAGAGGGTCTGCTCCCAGTCGGCGTCACGCGCAGACCTCCGGAAAGTAGTCATAACGTCAAGGTAGCCTTGACGTTCCGCTCGCGTCAAGGTCGCCTTGACGGGTCAGGCCGGTCACGGCTGGTAGAGGCGGGCCAGGTCGACCAGCAGCACGTCGCCGTGGCTGGCGGCCGCCTGGAGCGCGGGTTCGAAGCCCGCCCCGGAGTAGCACGCCAGCGTGGCCGCGGTCGTGTCGTAGCCCTTGACGGTGAGCAGGGCGCGGGCCCGGCGAAGACGCTCGACATGCCGCATGCCCATGACCTTGCCCCACATCGCCTCGCCGAGGGAGATGACCTGCCGCGGCGCCTCGGGCCTGGCCGGGCCGAGAACAGCCACGTCGATCTCGATCTGGGTCTTGTTCTCCGGGTCGGCGACTGTACCCGAAGCCACCTCCCCGATCGGCATCCCGAAGACCCGGCGCCCTTCCGCACGAGCGAACTCCCGGCATACGGCCTCGAAGTGCGGGCCGGCGACCTGGGAGCCGAACGCCGGCCTGACGTCGGCCCAGACCTCAGACCCAAGCCCCGACTTCCAGGTCGGCCCACCGGGGCCGCATGACCGCCTCGTAGAACGTGATGAGGGGCTCGGTGATGCGATAACGCGTCCGGCCGGGCCGGAAAATGTCGGTTTCCCTGGCCACCAGGCCAGCGTCTTCGAGCACGTTCAGAGGGTGGGCGATGTCAGCCGTCTTCCGGCCGATGTAGTTGGCTATCCCACCCCATGTCTGGTTCCTGGCCGCGATCGCCGCCAGTACCGAGTGGTAGAGCGCCGGGTCGCGGATATCCGTCTCCTCCGCGAGCAGGTAGCGCGCCTCTCGCAGCAGCGGACGGTCCGGGTTGAGCACCGAGCGCACCACCCAGGCGTCGAAGTCGGCCGGAGCGGCCGGGGCGTCGTCACGGACGAACTGCCTGCGGTAGGCGGGCGTGCCGCCAACTATGGCATGAAGTTGCAGGGCGAGGCCTGGATCGGTAACTCCCCAGAACCGTGCGGCGTCGCGGTAGACGAACGGCTTGACTACGGTCTCCAGGCCGGCCCGACCGCGCAACGGGGCGTTGCCCGTCAGCAATCCGCCCATTACTGACATTGCCGACCCGCAGAGCAGGACCCGCGCATGGCTTTCGCGGCCCTGGGACGGCCCACGATTGTCGATCTCGCGCCTGAGCAGCGAGGGCAGCACGGGACTTGCCTTCACCAGGTAGGGAAACTCGTCAATGACCAGCGGAACCGGCTTGCCGTCGGCCAGGGCCAGAAAATACCGGAGCGCATCTTCCCAGCCCGGGAACGAGAACTGCGCAGCGGAGCCCGACTGCCTGGCGAGCGCGGCGCCGAACATCCGCAGCGATTCGGCCTCGGTGGCCTCGACGGCCTCGAAGAAAAAGCCGTCTGCGGCGGCGGCCAGGGAACGGAGCAGGTACGTCTTGCCCTGGCGCCGCCGTCCGCTTACCAGGCCGAGGGTCGCCTCCGGGCGAGGGTCGGCCGCGAAGTCGGCCAGCGCGGCCCACTCCCGGTCCCGGTCGAAAACATGGGAGGGTTTCTCGATCGCACTCGTCATAACTAAGTCGTTGGAAATAAACAACACGCTCAACTGGGTTCGCGGGCCGGGGTAATGGTGTAGTTCCATTCTCCGTGCCAGTCGTGCGGGTTGAGGTACTGGCTGGCCAGGGCTTTCATCTCCCGGTCGGTGATCTTGATGCCGCGGGGGTAGGTGCTGGTGTCGCGTTCGGCGCGGACGGTCAGGCCGGTGCGGGTGGTGGTTCCGGCGATGAGATTGACGGCGACTTCGTGGCTGATCAGCGGCTGCCCGGCCCAGTTCATCGAGATGTGGCTGAACAGCCGGTGCTCTATCTTGTTCCACTTGGACGTGCCGGGCGGCATGTGGCAGACCGTGATCGCCAGGCCGGTCTCGTCGGCGAGGGTGGCGAGTTCTTTCTTCCACAGCCGCAGCCGGTAGCCGTTGGAGCCGCCCGCGTCGGCGGTGATCAGGAGCGACGCGGTACCGGGGTAGGCGGTGTCGCCGACGCTGTGCCACCAGCGCCGGATGGTCTCGACGGCGAACTGGGCGGTGTCGCCGTCGCTGCCGACCGACACCCAGCCGCCGTCGGCGGCCAGGTCGTACACGCCGTAGGGCACCGCCTTGCCCTGCTCGCCGGGGAAGTCGTGGACATCAGCGCGGCGCGGGTCGCCGGAGGGGCGCCATTCGCGGCCCGCGCGGGCGTACTGGCCGATCAGCTCCTTCTTTTTCGCGTCGACGCTGATCACCGGCTCGCGCGCGGCCAGCGCCGCCGCGACGCGCCCGGCGATGTAGCGGAACTGGGCGTCGCGGTCGGGGTGCTGCCGGCCTTCCAGCGTCTTGGCGTTGCCCTGCAGGCTGTAATCCAGCGGGCCGGCCAGCAGCCTGCCGACACTGTGATGAGAAACCTGGTGCCCCTGGCGCCCCAGCTCGTCTGCCAGGTTCCGGGTCGACTTGGTCGTCCACCGCAGCCGGGTCATCGGATCACCGCGGGTCTCCGGCTCGACCAGCGCGTCCAGGGCATCTATCAGGCCCGCGTCCAGATCGGTCAGCGGCTTACGGCCGCCGCCCGGCCGCCGCGCCCGCCCGGCCAGCGGCTCCGCCCCGCCATCCAGCTCGTCCACCCCGGTGGTCACCGTCACCCGCGACACCCCGGCCGCCCGTGCCACCAGGGAGATGCCCCCGTAGCCCAGCGACCTGGCCTCCGCCGCCATCAGCAGCCGCCGCTGCCGCTCATCCAGATGAGGCAGGATCGTGTCGAACTTCGCCGCCAGCACCCGCTCATCGATCTCCATGACAATGGCCATACCAGAAGCATGCCCCGACATCAGCA
>JBEKKH010000780.1:0-3575 GCA_050010815.1 Streptosporangiaceae bacterium
CCGGGCTGATGAACGCCGGACGGCTGGCGGTCATGAAGCCAGGCTCGCTGCTGGTCAACACCAGCCGGGGCGCGCTGGTGGACATCGCGGCCCTGGCCGAGGCCCTAGACCGCGGCACGCCGGGGGCCGCCGCGCTCGACGTGTTTCCCGGTGAACCCGATGTCCCGGACATCCTGCGCCGGCGGACGGACGTGATCCTGACCCCGCACATCGCCTTCTCTTCCGGGGACTCCGTCCTGGAACTGCGCCGCCGGGCCACCGAGGATCTGCTCCGGGTGCTGGCCGGGCGGCCCGCGCACCACCCCGTGCCGTGAGAGAAGACCAGGACAGCTTCGAGAGCGTGCTGGCGGCGATGCGGGCCGCGGGACGCATCGCCGGGCACAGCACCGTCCGGCGGCTGAGCGGCGGCGTGTCCAGCTTCATCGCGGTCGTCGGCGAAGACGGCGACCCGTGGGTACTCAAGGCCGCACGGCACCGGCTGGATGTCCGGGACGAGTGGACCGCCGATCCCCGCCGGGCCCACCGCGAGGGCGCCATTCTGGACGCGCTGGACGGGTCGCTCGGCCCGCTGCGGGTGCCGCGGGTCTACCGGATCCACGACGACCCGCCGGTGCTTGAGATGGAATGGCTGGCCCCGCCCGCCGTCAACTGGAAGGCCGAGCTGCTGGCCGGCCGCGTGGACCTCGGGATCGTGGACGCGCTGGCCCGGGGCATGTCGGTGCTGCACCAGCGGCCCGTGCCCGCCGGGATCGCAGGCCCGGCCGGGACCGCGCTGTTCGACTCGCTGCGGCTCGACCCCTATTACCGGCACGTGGCCGCCCGCCATCGCGAGCACGCGGCCGCGCTGGACAGGCTCATCGCGGACTGCACCGCCTACCGGCCCGCCCGGCTGGTGCACGGGGACTTCACGCCCAAGAACGTGCTGGCCACGGACGGACCACCGGTGCTGCTTGACTGGGAGGTCATCCACGCGGGCGACCCGGCCTTCGACCTGGGCATGCTGAGTGCGCACCTGCTGCTCAAGGCGTGCCGGGACCGCCCGGCTCCGGCCGCCAGCCCGCTGTGGCACGCCGCGGCCGCCCTGGCGCAGGCCTACGACGGCCCGGCCGATCCCGGGCTGGCCGTCAGGCACACCGGGGCCATCATGCTGGCCCGGCTGTGGGGCAAGTCGCCGGTCGACTACCTGACCGGCGAACCGGAACGAGCCGCGGCCGCCGCCATCGGGGGGCGCGCCCTGCATGATGGCTACGGCTCGCTGACGGCCCTCCTCGATGATCTGGCGGGGCTCGATGATCCGTCCGGGCTCGATGATCCGGCCAGGTACGGGGAGGCATTGTGATCACCATCGCCGCGGTGGACGCGGGCTGGCTGCTCGACTCGCGGGCGACGCCGACCATCGAGGTCACGGTGACCTTGACCGACGGCTCCCGGCACCGGGCCATGGCCCCGGCCGGGGCCTCGACCGGCTCGCACGAGTCCGCCGAGCTGCGGGACCGAAGCGACCCGCGCTGGCGCGGCCGGGGCGTGACCGCCGCGGTGGCCGCGGCCCGGCAGATCGCCGGACCGGCCCTGGCCGGCCTGGCCCCCGACGACCAGGCGGCCATCGACGCCCGGCTCGTCGAGGCCGACGGCACCGCCCGCCGGGACCGCCTCGGGGCGAACACCCTGGTGGCCGCGTCGGTGGCCTGTGCGCGGGCGGGCGCGGCGGTCACCGGCCGGGAGCTGTGGCAGCACCTGGGCGACGGCCGCCGGCCACTGCTGCCGGTACCCATGGTGAACATCCTGAGCGGCAACCTGCACGCGGCAGGCGGCATGGGCATCCAGGACATCCTGGTCATTCCCGCGGGCGCCCCGAGCGTCGGCGCGGCGCTGGAGTGGGTACACGACGTCTATCACGCCACCGGGGAGCTGCTCCGCGAGCGCGGGGCGTCGACCCTGGTCGGCGACGAGGGCGGCTACGGCTCGCCGACGGCGGACAGCGGCCAGGCCATCGCGCTGGTCGTCGAGGCCATCACCAGGTCGGGCCGGCGCGCACCGGGCGACCTCGGCATCGCGCTCGACGTGGCCGCCACCCACCTAGCCCGGGCCGGCGGCCGCTACGAGCTGGACGGCCGCTCCTACACCCCCGGTGAGTTCACCGGCCTGCTGGCCGGCTGGGCCGCGGACTTCCCGCTGCTGTCCGTAGAGGACCCCTTTGACGAGGACGACTGGGACGCCTGGCAGGGCTTTGCCCGCCGCCGCCCCGACCTGCAGCTCATCGGGGACGATCTCATCGCGACGCATCTGGACCGGCTACGGCGGGCCGCCCGGGCGGGCGCGGCCAGCGCCGTGCTGACCAAGATCAACCAGATCGGCACGGCAACCGAGGCGCTGGCGGTGGCCGACGAGGCGGCGGCGCTTGGGCTGCGCGCGGTAATCTCGGCCCGGTCCGGCGAGACCGAGGACGACTGGCTCGCCGACCTGGCGGTGGCCTCGGGCGCAGGCCAGATCAAGGTCGGGTCGGTGGCGCGCTCGGAACGGCTGGCCAAGTACAACCGGCTGCTCCGGATCGAGCGCTCGCCCGGATCGCCGCCTTACCCGGGCTGGTCCGGGCTGCTACCTTTCAGCGGAAGAAGTCAGGGGTAAAGGTGATGGCAGGCACATCGAAAACCGACCGGACAGGTCCGTACGAGCAGATCTACCGCCGGATCATCGAGGGCGTCTACCGGCCCGGGGAACGGCTGATCGAGCAGCGGATCGCCGAGGAGCTTGCGGTATCCAGGACCCCGGTACGCGAGGCCCTGGTGCGGCTGGAGGGCGCGGGTCTGGTCGTCAACGCCCGGAACAAGGGTGCCATGGTGCGCACGCTGAGTCGCGAGGACATCGTGGACCTGTACGAGCTGCGCGGAGTGCTCGAGGCGCTGGCGGCCAAGCGGGCGGCCACCCGGGCCGACCCCGACGAGCTGACCCGGATGGACGAGGCCATCGAGTCGTTCGACGCGGCCGTGGCCCGGTCGTGGCCCATGAGCATCGACCAGCTCCGGGCGCTGAACGCGGCCAACCGTCAGTTCCACGAGACCGTCCTGAACGCGGCGCGGCATCCGCTGCTGAACCAGCTGCTGTCGGTGACGGTGGACGCGCCCCTGGTCTTCCAGGCCTTCCGGCGCTTCGACCGGTCCGAGTCCGAACGCTCGAACCTGTTCCATCGGCTGATACGCAGCGCCATTCGGGCGGGCGACGGGGAACGGGCCGCGCGGCTGATGACCGAGCACATCGACCAGGGCCGCGACGTGCTGCTCGAGGGCTTCGATCTGGTCGGTTCGGTGGCGGGCCTGTTCGAGAACGGGCCGGGCGGGCCGGGCCGTTAAGCCAGCCCGCCCGGTGCGGTTCGGTCGCGCTCAGCTCTCCGCGGCTCCGGCCAGGTCGGCGCCGATGTCGCGGCTCTCGGCGCCCTCGGGTGCGGCGATCTCCTGTACCGGCTCGTCCCGGTCGTCGTACTCCAGCCGCAGCGCCCGGCTGAGCGTGGCGTGCATGGCGTACATGGCCGTGATGTAGGTCAGGTCCAGGATCTGCTCGTCGGTCAGGTTCTCCTTGAG
>JBEKKH010000781.1:0-5249 GCA_050010815.1 Streptosporangiaceae bacterium
TCCGAAACCGGCACGGTGGAACTCGACACCGCCGGAATCCGGGCCGCCGTTACCGACGCGCTGCTCGCCGTCGGCGCGCTGCCGCCCGGCAGCCCGCTGCTCGCAGACCGGCCGGACCCCGAGCCCATCGACTGGCAGGCACCCCTGACGGACCAGGAGAACAGCGTCGGCCTGGCCGTCCGGCTTCCGTTCCACCAGGCCACCGCCGTGATCGAGAACGTCACGGGGCACGACGACCTTGTCTTCGTCCTGCTCTACGGACATCCCTGGCTCACGGGTGACTACTTCCCGATGATCACCCCGTGCTTCCGGGTCATCGCCGTCGACGACACCGGCATGGAGCACAAGGGCGTACGCCAGCGCGGCAGCGAGTTCTCCACCCACGAGGGCCGCCACTCGTTCTTGTTCTGGCCCCCGGTCCCCCCGCAGGCCAAACAGCTCCGCGTCATCGTCAGCACCCTCTGGGAAGCCGCCTGGGCGCTCGTCGACATCCCGGGCCGCTGAGACCCGGCGGATTAAACCCGGCCGCAATCTGCTACCGCCTTGCTACGTCCGGGCATCGGTCCC
Organism: Streptosporangiaceae bacterium; assembly: GCA_050010815.1. Lineage (GTDB taxonomy): Bacteria > Actinomycetota > Actinomycetes > Streptosporangiales > Streptosporangiaceae > Palsa-504. The sequence goes on from JBEKKH010000781.1 coordinate 568, forward strand.
GCTACCCCCACCCCCTAGCGTCGGCTAAATCGACCAGGAAGGCGAGGGAAAATGGAAAGCAATAAGAACCCGCTAGCGGGCTTGGGTGATGCTATCAGGAGTCCGGAACCCAAGGCCATAAGAAGAAACGGGCGATGGTAAATAACCGCCCGGCGGCCGAATCATGAAAATCCTCGCTGCGCTAATCGCGGTCAGCCTGTCTACTGGGCTGGCCGCTCCGTCGCTGGCCGGCTCCGGGCCGGGAACGTCTGTCTCTTTCCGGGTTGACCAAGGGCTGATCACGATCGCGGGCGGCCCGGGAATTGTCGTGACTCGCGTCTGGTCTCACGGTGTCCTGATCATCAGCGTCGATTGAGACTCGACTCTCGTACTTCTGGGTCCGTCAGCTTGACAAGCTGGATTATCGGTTGTATGCATGTCCTATGGTCATAGATAAAGATGACGACGCGCGAGGCGGCGGGGCCGGTCCTTCGCCTGCGAGCGGCGACACGTATTCCGATCAGCACCTGCGCGTCTCCGACGCCGAGCGCGAGGCGGTCTCCGGCCGGCTGGCCAAGCACTTCGCCGCTGGTCGCCTCGACCAGGCTGAGCTCGACGACCGGGTCGGGCGGGCCATGAGCGCCAAGACCCGGGCCGACCTGAGGGGCCTGTTCGCCGACCTGTCGGAAACCGCGGCTCCGGCCGGGCCACAGCGTCCGCGCGGGCCGGGGTCACCGATCGAGTTCCGGCTGGACGCCACCTCCGGGGTGCCGACCTACCTGCAGCTTGTGCACCAGGTCGAGCACGCGCTGCGGCTGGGCTATCTCAAGCTTGGCGACCAGCTGCCCAAGGTCAGGGACGTGGTCGCCTCGCTGGCGATCAACCCGAACACGGTGCTGAAGGCCTACAAGGAGCTCGAGACCAAGGGCCTGACGGCCGGGCGGCCCGGCCAGGGCACGTTCATCCAGGCCACATTGAGCCAGGTCGCGCTCCCCGAGCTCGCCGGGCTGAGAAAGGCCCTGCTCGGCTGGCTGACCGCCGCGGACGGGGCCGGGCTGGACGAGGACGGGATGGTCGCGCTGTTCACCAGCGCGCTCCGGGATTTTTATGAGCGCCGCAGCGGGTCACGCACTCGTGGCGGCGCGGCGAGCGGTGAAACGGAGGGCGTCGCATGAGCATGAACGTCGTCGAGGCCAGTGGCCTGGGCAAGCGGTACGGCGGCACGTGGGCGCTGCGCGAGTGCACGCTGGCGATCCCGGCCGGACACGTGGCCGCGCTGGTCGGCCCGAACGGCGCGGGCAAGACCACGCTGCTGAACCTGGCGGTCGGCCTGGCGGCGCCGTCCGCGGGCGTGGTGACCGTGCTCGGCGGCCATCCCGCCGGGTCGCCCGCCGCGCTGGACGGCATCGCGTTCGTGGCCCAGGACACGCCGCTGTACAAGAACCTGTCCGCCGCGGACATGCTGCACGTGACCCGCAACCTGAACCGGCGCTTCGACCGGCCCTACGCGCAGGCCCGGCTGGGCGAGCTGGGCATCCCGCCGAAGCGGAAGGCCGGGAAGCTGTCCGGCGGGCAGCAGGCCCAGCTCGCGCTGACCCTGGCGCTGGCCCGCCGGCCGCGGCTGCTGGTGCTTGACGAGCCGATGGCGATGCTGGACCCGGTCGCCCGGCACGACTTCATGGCCACGGTGCTGACCGCGGTGGCCGACGACGGCGTGTCGGTACTGCTGTCCTCGCACGTGCTGACCGAGCTCGAGCGGGTGGCCGACTACCTCATCCTGCTGTCGCGGGGCCGGGTGCAGGTGGCCGGGGAGGTCGATGACCTGCTCGCCTCCCACCGCGTGCTGACCGGTCCCGCCGCCGAGGCCAGCCATTATGCCGAACGGCCCGTGGTGCATGTCCGCGGCGGCGAGGCCCAGGCTCACCTGCTGATCCGCTCCGGCGCGGCCGATCCGGTCCCGCCGGGCTTCCAGGCGCACCCGGTCGGCCTGGAAGAACTCGCCCTGGCCTACCTGCGCGAGCCCGGCGCCGCCGCGCTGCCCGGCCCGGCCCGCGGCCACGCCCTGCCACTTGACACCAGCGAACCGTCGGAGGTGACGCGATGACCGCGCTGACCGTGCCCGCCCGCCCGGAGCAGGACGCGAGCCTGCCGCCCGTGCCGTGGCGGCGGATGGCCTGGGTCACCTGGCGGCAGCACCGGATCGCGCTGACCGGGGTGGCCGTGCTGCTCGGCGGACTGGCGGTGTGGCTGTGGCTGGAAGGCCTCCAGGCGCACCGCGACTACGCCGTCGCGGTCGGCTGCCACCCGGCCAGCTCGGGTGCGTGCGGAGCCCTGGCCGGCTACTTCCTCACTGACGCCTCGACGGCCCAGAACATCGCGATCGTGCTGCAGGTAGTGCCCGCGCTGATCGGGGCGTTCGTGGGCGCGCCGGTGCTGGCACGGGAGATGGAGACCGGCACCTTCCGGTACGCCTGGACGCAGGGCTTCGGCCGGTGGCGCTGGACGCTGGCCAAGCTGGTGCCGCTCGGGATCGCGGTGGCGGCCGCCGCCGGGCTGTTCAGCGTGCTGCTCTCCTGGTACTACCACCCGTTCTTCGTCCAGACGCTCTCCTTCAACGCCCAGGTCTCGCTGGATCCCGGGGTGTTCGACCTGCACGGGGTGGCGTTCGCCGCCTGGACGCTGGCCGCCTTCGCGATCGGTGCGCTGGCCGGCATGCTCATCCGCCGGGTCGTCGCCGCGCTGGCCGCCACCCTGGCCGTCTACACCGGGCTCGCCGTCGCCGCCGGGATTTACCTGCGCAAGCACTACATGACGCCGCTGCTGGTCAAGAACGCGGACGCGCCCGGCTCCGCGTGGGTCCTCGGCCAGCAGTGGTACGCCAAGGGCGGCCAGCCGGTCAGCCAGTCGGTGCTCGGCCAGGTCCTTCAGGGGGCGACGCAGCTGGCTGGAGGCGGGGGGAAGGGCGGCGTCCCGCATGACGACCCCACCGTGAACCAGTACCTCATCCAGCACGGGTACACGCTGTGCCGGGCAGCCGGTTCTGGCCGTTCCAGTGGATCGAGGGCGGCTGGCTGCTCGCGCTGTCCGTGCTGCTCATCGCCGCGGCCGTCTGGCTGGTCCGCCGCCGCGCCGCCTGAGATGCGTCGCATTGCCTGCCGTGAATTCGGCCCACCGGACCGGTTGGTCCTCGAGGAGGCGCCCGATCCGCGGCCGGGCCCGGGCGAGGTACTCCTCGGCGTTCGCGCGGCCGGCGTCAGCTTTGTCGACGGGCTGATGGTGAGCGGCGCATACCAGCTGAAACCGCGGCTGCCGTTTACCCCGGGCCTGGTGGCGGCGGGGGAGGTGCTCGACGTCGGCGATGGCGTGTTGTCCGTGGCCCGGGGCAGCCGCGTGGTGAGTAGTTCGTTCGACCTCGGCGGCTACGCCACCCACCGGGTACTGCCCGCCGATGAGGTCGTGCCGCTGCCGGACGCCGTGAGCTTCGAGGTGGCCGCGACGGCCGTCGAAAGCTACGCGACGATCCTGTTCGCGCTGACCGAGCGAGCCGCCGTGCGGCCCGGCGAATGGGTTCTGGTGCTCGGGGCCGGCGGCGGGATCGGACTGGCCGCGGTCGATGTGGCCAGCTCGCTGGGCGCGCGAGTGATCGCCGCAGCTTCCAGCCCGGCCAAGCGGGCCGCGGCGATGAACGCCGGGGCGCAGGTCTCGGTCGATTACCAGGCCGAGGACCTCAAGGCCCGCGTGCGGGAAGTCACCGGCGCGGGTGCCGACCTGGTGATCGATCCCGTCGGCGGCCCGGCGGCCGAACCGGCGCTACGCAGCCTGCGCGGGCTCGGACGTTACCTCGTCGTCGGTTTCGCGGCCGGCCCCATCCCGCGGCTGCCGCTCAACCGCGTCCTGCTGGAAAACCGTGCCATCATCGGGGTCGACTGGGGTGCGTGGTCACGTCAGGATCCCGCTGGAAATACCGAACTCCTAGCCCGCCTGCTCGATCGCGTGGCGACCGGCCGCCTGCACCCGGTCACCCCCGTGACCTACCCGCTCGAGCGGGCCGCCGACGCGCTGAACGAGCTGGCGGGACGGCGAGTCACCGGGAAGCTGGCCCTGCTGCCCTAGCCGTGCCGCCATGGTGATGCTGGCGGCCGAGACGCTTCCCCCGGTCGTGGCCGCGGCCGTCGGCGGCGTCGCGTGTGCCTGGCTGCTGGCGCCGCTGGTCGGGCCATCGCTGAACCTGGCGGCGTTCGGCGGCACCGGGTCGGCCATCGCGGTGACTCCCGCCGTCTTCCCGCTGGCCGCTTCCGCGGTCGGCCTGGTGCTGGCCGCACTGCTCGTCCTGGCCTCCTCGGCCGTGATCACCTACCACCGCGGCAGCCGGGCTGGACACGCCGACGGCGGGGTCGGCGTGGGTGGCCGGCCACAACCTGGGCGCGATGACCGACCGGGAGCGGCTGGCCTACCGGCGGAGCGTCGTCGGCTTCATCTGGCAGCAGACGTCGCGGAACCTGTTGCCCTACATGACCGCCCGGCAGAACGTGCTGCTGCCGATGCGGCTGAGCTTTCTCGGCCGCCGGGAGCGGCAGCAGCGCGCCGGTTTCCTGCTCGACACCCTCGGCATCGCGCACTGCGCCGACCGGACCCCGGACCGCATGTCCGGCGGTGAGCAGCAGCGCGCCGCCATCGCCACGGCGCTGGCGAACCAGCCGAAG
>JBEKKH010000782.1:0-3567 GCA_050010815.1 Streptosporangiaceae bacterium
TCCGGGGCCGCTTGAGCAGGCAAAGTCGGCGTTCCAGGCCCAGGCGAGGAAGCTGATGCTCTCCGACTCCATCCATGTCGTTAGCGGGGTGATGTAGGTTCCGGCGCAGTCGCTCTCGCCGATCTCGCCGGCGACCACCGGAACCGAAGCGGCGACCGGAGCCACCTCCGACGTCCAGCACGACTGCGTGCTGCACGTGTTGAAGTTGTAGGAGTGCCAGGAGGCGACCAGGTCGTGGTCCGGGTCGGTGGGCTCGTACTGCAGCCAGTCGGTCAGGTCGTTGGAGTACTCCTCGCCGCCCAGCATGAGCACGTTGTTCGCCCCGGTGGAGCGGACCGCGGTGACCATCTGCTGCATGCCGGCCACCGGGTAGGAGATCCCGGTGCAGGGGCTGCCGGTCTCCCAGCACTGCCAGCCCTCGGTCGTGTTGCTGTTGTCCGCGCGGGAGGCGTAGGGCTCGTTGAACAGGTCGAAGATGACCGCGTCGTTGCCTTTGAAGGTGTTCGCCACCGATGTCCAGAACGGGATCGCCTCGGCCGCGTCCGGCATCGGCTTCTGGCAGATGGCCTCGGCGGACGAGCACCCGGAAGAGCTGCCCGTGTAGAGGCCGTCCGTCCAGTGCAGGTCGAGGATCGCCACGATGCCGTTGGAGTTCAGCAGGCTGACATATGCCTTGATCGCGTTGATGTAATTGGCGCCCGCGTAGGCGGAGTCGACGTACGATTCGGCGTTCCAGCACGCCTCGTTCAGCGGCACGCGCACCGCGTTGACCGGTCCCCAGCTCTTCATCGCGGTGATGGAGGCCTGGTCGTTCGGGCCGTCGAAGATGCCGTTGCCCTGGACGCACTCGTACTCGGTGCCGGAGCGGTCCACGCCATGCAGCACGACCGTGTTGCCGTTGGCGTCGACCAGATTCTTGCCCGACACGTGCAACTGCGGAGCGGAGCCCGTGGTGCCGGTGACCTCGGTGGCGGTGACGGTCGCGGCCGTGTAGCCGCTGGCGCTGGCGGTGAAGGTGGTGGCCCCGGTACCGCTGGAGTTAGCGGTCACGGTGACGGTCTGCGCCGTGGAGTAGTTCGACGGGGTGAACGTCAGGCTCGCCGGGGACTCGGTCAGCCCGGCGTTGCCGCTGGCGGTGAGGGACACCGTGACGTTCGAGGCGGGCGCGGTGGACAGCGCCAGGGTGAACGTGCCGGTCTTGCCCTGGGTCACGTTCAGGCTGGTCGGGGTCGCGGTGATCGAGCCGCCGCCGGTGGTCCCCCCGGCCGGGGTGCAGGTGACCGAGGTGGGCGCGGCGTTGGTGCCGGAGTAGTTGAAGTTGGCCCCGGCCGTGGTGGTCGCGCCGGCGGCCAGGCTGCCGTTGTAGGACTCGTTGGTGACGGTGACCGCCTTGCCGGACTGGGTCCAGTTCCCGTTCCAGCCGTTGGACAGGGTCTGGTTGCCGGCGTAGGAGTAGGTCACCGTCCACCCGGTGATGGCCGCGGTGCCGTTGTTGGTGATGGTGAGGGACGCGGTGAACCCGCTGCCCCAGTCGGTGGGCACGCTGTAGGCGGCGGCGCACGACGAGGTCGCCGCCACCGCCGGGACGGCCCCCGCGCCGCCGGCCACGGCCAGGCCGAACGCGGCCACCAAGGCCACCGCGGCCACCGTGATCGTCCTGGCGGATCTTCTCAGCACGAGTCTCATCAGCAAGCACCTCTATGAAGTCGGGATAGCGCATCGGCCAGCGCCTTTGCGGGCAAGCGAGCTCAGCGACGGGTGCGAAGGCGCCTTCCGGAAGCTAAGTCCGGCGACTATAACGGTCAAGTAAACGCCGTACGGCGGGCCGTAAAGCGGAGGTAGCAGCGTTATCGGGAAATGGAACTTTCACGTGTTCCGCCGGCACCGGCCCCTGCGCAGGTAGAAGCAACGCTGCGCGCCGTGTGCGGGGCGCCGCCGGATTTCGGCGTCACTGCGCTCCGTGCCGGTGCTCCCGTCGGGTCGGGACCGTTCGGCCCGTCAACAGAGGCGATCGTCCGGGCGGCGGACGCGGTGGCCGAAGAGGCGGCAGACGAGATGGAGCTCGCGGAGGCGCCCCCAGCGGACGCGGCCCTCGCGGCGGTGGTAGCCGTGGCGCAGCCGCCCACGGCGATGCCGACCGCCAGCACCGAGGCGAGGGCTGGAATGGCGCGGACAGTGCGGCGCCGCCCGCCACGCCAGCTCGCCATCGACATCGTCTCCGCGCTGCCGACGTCCGCGGCATGAGCCGGCCACGTGTACGAGCATGAAATTTACATTTCCGCAGCCGCCGGCACAGCATTCGGACGGGCTTCGAAAGGCGTAACCGTAATTTTTAAACGACATGCCTATTGCGCACGTTTCAGGGACGTTTCAAAATGAATCCCACAACTAAATCGGAGATCACTAGGGGGGCCGCTGAACACTTACTGAGGAGAGGGCCCGGTGGTGGTCACAGATCCAATGACGCATCCGACCGGGCTCTCGACGCTCGCCGATGTCGCTCATCTCGCCGGCGTTTCGCTGGCTACGGCATCACGCGTGCTGACTGGATCGGCAAGGGTACGGCCGCAGACAAGGGACAAGGTCGAGCTGGCGATGACGCGGCTCGGCTACGTGCGCAACCGGGCCGCAAGCTCGCCGTCGAGCCGGCGAGCAGGGTCCGTCGCGCTGGTCATGGGTGAGGAGACGGTCAAGGTTTTCGCCGACCCGTTCTTCGCCCGCGTGCTCGGGTCGGTCAGCAGGGAACTGTCCTCGGTCGATTCCCAGCTCGTCCTGCTCACGCTGCACTCGCCCCGCGACCACCACACGGTGTCCAGGTACCTGCGCAGCGGCCACGTGGACGGTGCGCTGTTCGTCTCCATGCACGACAGGCTGGACTTCGACTACGAGAGCCTCGGCATACCGGTCGTGCTGTGCGGCCGGCCGGTCGCTGGCGGCGCCGCGCTGTCGTACGTCGACGCCGACAACATCGGCGGCGCCAGCGCCGCGGTACGCTACCTGCTCGACAACGGGCGCAAGGCCGTCGCCACGATCGCGGGGCCGCCCGACATGGCGGTGGGCATCGACCGGCTGGTCGGGTACCGCCAGTCGCTGGGCGCGTTGGGCGTCCTTGACCCCGGCATGATCGCCTACGGCGATTTCAGCACGATGTCAGGGCAGCACGCGCTGCTCCGGCTGATCGACCACCGTCCCGGCATCGACGCGGTGTTCGCCGCCTCGGACCTGATGGCCGCGGGCGCGCTGCACGCGCTGCGCCGGCTGGGCCGGCGCGTCCCGCGCGACGTGGCCGTCATCGGGTTCGACGACCTGCCCGCCGCGCAGCAGACCGACCCGAGGCTCACCACGGTACGCCAGCCGGTCGACGCCATGGGAACCCGCATGGTGACCGAGATCCTGGCGCAGATCGCCGACCCCGGCCGGGAGCCATCCCGCGTCGTGCTCGACACCCAGCTGATCCTGCGCGGCTCCGCCTAACGCTCGCCCGCTCGCTCGCCCAGGGCCGGGTCGTGGACGTGCCCCCAGGGGAGCGTGACCTCGACGTGTCGTTCTACGCGCCGGACCACGCCG
>JBEKKH010000783.1:0-3558 GCA_050010815.1 Streptosporangiaceae bacterium
CCGTGTTTCAACCGGGCCGACCCTCGGCCAGGGCTCACCAGCGGATATCGCGCGATGGCTGTGATCAGCAGTCGTCACGCTGCGCGACTCTTGTTCCAGAGGGTGCGCAAACCGAGCGCCGAATAGGCGCTCCCTGTCTGAAACTCGCTCACGAGGGTGATCCCGTGCAGAGGAACCAGTTATGTGCGGAGCCGCGACCGGGTTCAAGAAGAGTGATATCCATGCGGTGTCATCGTACTGGGTGAGACAATACACCCCAGGAAGAGCGGGAAGGGGCCCGAGTGATGCTTATCCAGGTACCAGGAAGCCTAGCCGATGACCTTTGTGACAACAACGGCTGGCGAGTTGCTCTAGCAGCACGGAGCACAACGCTGGAAGTAGCTCTTGAAGTGCTATCCGCGGGCAGCAATCTCGTCGGCCTCATCGGAGTTCCAGCGAACTTGAAGGCAAGCCTAGAGACCATCCGGTCTTGGCTGCGCCGCAGTCCCTCGGAAACCACCATAATACTACACGGCGAGTCGGAGGATATCCGTATCGTCATCCGAGACGAAGCTGATGCCGAGAAGGCGATGGCGATCATTTCTGCATCGCTTAACCAGGCCAGAACTAGCTGAGCGATCGCGAAATGCCGAAGAAAGGACCTCTGCGTGCTGCTATTGAGCGCGCCACCAAACTCTACCAGGATGGCGCGGCAGGTGAATACCTTACAGTAGTGAGGGAAGCCAGGAAGCACGCTCCACCCGATGGAAGAGGACTGTCAGCCGACGAGACCGCGGCTCTAGCGGAAGGGTGGGAAGCTGAAGGGTTCGATGAACTGTACAAGGGCCGACTTCAGCAAGGGCTTCAATGTCTCGTAACAGCCGAAAAACTGCTTGCGGGATGGCCTGAACTCAAAGAGTTGCGCGGACGAATCTGTCATACGATAGGATCACAGATCTCTGGACATACGTCTGAGTTGCAAGCAGTAAAGAAAACATATGCAGATCTGGCTCGCGCCTTGCTGGCAGACTCCGAGGATTACCGGGAACTCCTTGAGACAATACCCGTTGAATCCCAGGCCGACCAAGGTCCTTGGCAGGTTCGCCGAGGGAGACTTCTGGAAGAGGCCCGCCCCCTTCAAGAAAAGCTGGACAAGAATCTCAAGGCCATGCGATCAAGGGAAGTGGATCGACTATTTGACTTGCGTCTGCAGGCTCTCTATATCGGCATCGAGGATGGTGACGATGAAGCAGCAGCAGATGGTTTCATCGATGCCGCGGATCTCGCATTTACTTTCTGCTCCGACGACAGCGGGCCGTTCTTCGCCGTTACGCAAGTGTTTCGTTACCTTCTGACGCGGTCAAGCGTGAGGTTGGGCAAGCTACTGAGCCAGGTTGCCGAAACTGCGATGCGTCTGGCAATAGCCAGCCAGAGCGCAGATCAGCTCTCTGAAGCATATCTCCTAGCGGCGCTAAGTGATCGGGATAGGCGTGACATGGAGTCTTGCCTTCAGAACAGCCTGGCAAGCATCTGGCACGGGCAGCGATATCAGGCGCAAGATTCCCCGTCGGTACTCATGCGTGATGCAACACGAGAACGACTGGATGACAAGAGGGCACTAGCAATCGAAGCGTAAGTATTCGGAAGTACCGTGATTGGGCATGCCGACAGGCGGCGTGACCGTGTTCGCGGTGACGCCGTTGCGGTGGCTGTTTCCGTGCGGTTATCCGGGTGCGGGCGGCTGTGCCCAGGCTCGGAGGTCTTCGGGTGAGGCGTGCCAGGGCAGGAACCGTTCCAGGTCCGGACCGGCGGGGGGCTTGCCGCTGTTGCGGCCGCATTCGTCGAGGTAAGCGGTGAGGTAGGCGATGACGTTCAGGCCGGCCATCTCGGCGGTGGCGGTGACGGTCCAGATGCGTGCGGCGAGCCGTGCGGCGTCCTCGTTGCGGGAGCCGTAGGCGTTCTTCCTGGTCACGACGGGTCGGCGCAGCGCCCGCTCGGCTGGGTTGTTGTCGGCCCCGATCATCGGGTAATCGCGGTGCGCGGTGAGGCCGTCCCATTCGCGGTCCAGGGTGGCGAGCGCCTTCTTCGCCGGCTCCTGCAGGCCGGGGGCAGTCATCTGCTTCTTCCGGGCCTCGTCGATGACGCCGATCGCCTCGTCCCAGGCGGCGCCGGCCTCGTCCAGCCGGGCCGCCGCTGCGGCGGCTTCCCGCGGCGCGGGTGCCGCGGCCTCCGCCCACGCGGTCATGAGCTGGGCGTGCGCCGCGTACAGGTCCTTGATCCGCTCCAGCCACGCTGCCGTCCAGTACCCCAGCTGGGCCGGGTTCGCGTCGCCGGCCCGCACGAAATACCTGCGGATGTGCGCCCAGCAGTAAAGATTGACCAGTCCGCCGGCTTTCTTCCCGGCGGACTGGTAAACGGCGTAGAAGTCGCTGGAGACCACCAGCCGCCGCGGCCCCCCGTCATCGTCATCCGCGGTGAGCTGCCCGGTTTCCCGGTCGATGCCGGCGTGGCGGGCCAGGACCGCCCCGGACCTCGTGGCGTCCATGACGAAGCAGGCGGTATCGGGGCCCAGGAACACCCATAGCCACCATTTCGCCGGCCCGTCCCCCTCGAGCGGGGCGAAGACCCGCCACGTCGTCTCGTCCGCGTGCAGGTGCCACGAGCCCCGCGACCGCGCCGTGATCGCCTCCTCCAGCGGCACCAGCAGCGCCCCCGCCTGCGCGCAGGCCCCGGCCAGCGTGCCCGGCGCGATCTGGGCGCCCTGCCTGGCCAGCCCCGTCGCCAGCGAGTTCATGCTCCGCCCCGCGACGAACCGCTCCGTGAAGAGCATCGCGAGGAACCCGTTAGCGAAAAGGCCCTTGCCGATCGCCTTCGGCGGGCCGGGCGCCGTCACCGTCGCCGGGACCCGGCAGTCGCAGGCCCGCCGGTACCGGCGCCGGCAGTCCGCCCGCACCCGCACGACCACCAGCCAGTCCAGCTGCTCCGTCACATGATCGCTGCCCAGGCCCGTGAACGGCGCCCCGCACTCCGGGCAGCAGTACCCGCCGCCCTCAAAGTCCCAGATCACCTCGACCCGGGGCAGGTGCGAGTAATCCCGCCGCCCCGCCCGCGCCCCCGGCCCCCGCTTCCCGCCCCTGCCGCGCTCCCTGACGCCAGCGCCGTCACCGCCGGCATCACCGCCTGGGTCCGCCCCGGATCCCGGGCGCGACCGCTCCGACGACCGCCCGAACACCATCCGCTGCAAGACCGCCAGGTCAGCGCGCAGCTTCTCCAGCTCAGCCGCCTGCTCCGTGTTCTCCGCCCGCAGACGGCCGTTCTCCTCGCGCAGACGGCCGTTCTCCTCGCGCAGCTCAGCAGTCAGCCGCGCCAGCTCCCGGTTCGCCTCCAGGGCCGCAGCCAGCACGTCCCGCAGCGATGCCTCAGCACCCTCCGAATCCGGGACAACGCCCGCCGCAACCATCACGCAGCACAGCAAACACCATCAGCAGCCGCAAATCATGCACCATGACCCGCGTGTCCCAGAGCTCCCGCTGGGACCGCCGCCGACGCCGTCCCACCACCCGATTTCCGAATAGTTAC
>JBEKKH010000784.1:0-3548 GCA_050010815.1 Streptosporangiaceae bacterium
GGTGGCCGTGCGGCGCCCGTGCCGGGTGGTGCAGCCTGCCCGGCCAGGACTGCGGTGGATCCGGGCTCCGGGGCGGATCCGAGGCACCTCAGCAACACCTATGGTCCTTCGTTGCGGGTCAGGTTCGGGGTTCTGCCACGCGAGCCTGGCCAGACGGTCGTGGGCGTACCTCACAGAGCACCTCGCCTTCCGGGTCGTGCCTGGCGTCTGCGAGCTGCTCCGCGAGCGCTGCCACCGCCGCCGGGCCGACGCACGGGCCCCGGGCGTCCAGGTGCCGGAAGACGCATTCGCGTTCTCCTGAGCGATACTCCGCAGTCCCGGTAGGGCCGAAGGTCACAATGATCGCGGCCAGACGATGGCACATCCGGGCGATAGGTCTCTACGCTGCGGACGCCGTTCCGAGTCATTCTGGTATAGACCAAAGGTCTAGACCGGAGCATCTGGCGAACCGCGGGAGCTCCGCCGCTTGGAGAGGAGAGACCGTGAGTGCGACCATCGAGTCAATTCAGGCCGAATCGGCCGGCCCCCCGGCCGACCCGTGGTACGGCTTTACCGGCGGTCGCTGGCAGGACCACGTCGACGTGCATGACTTCATTCAGGCCAATGTGACCCCGTTCACCGGCGACGCGACGTTCCTGGCCGACCCGACCGAGCGAACCCGCGCGCTGTGGGCGCGGGTGACCGGAATGTTCCCGCAGGAACAGGCGCGCGGCATTTACGACGTGGATACTCACACCCCCTCGTCGATCACCGCCCACGCCCCCGGGTACATCGACCGTGAGCACGAGCTGATCGTCGGGCTGCAGACCGACGCACCGCTACGTCGCGCGATTATGCCCAATGGCGGCCTGCGGATGGTGGAAAATGGCCTGGCTGCCTACGGCTACACTCTGGACCCAGCCGTCCGGGACATCTTCACCAAGTACCGCAAGACCCACAACGATGGCGTCTTCGACGCCTACCCGGCCGAAGTACTCGCCGCCCGCCGTTCCCACCTCATCACCGGCCTGCCCGACGCCTACGGCCGCGGCCGGATCATCGGCGACTACCGGCGGGTGCCGCTGTACGGCATTGACCGGCTTATCGCCGCCAAGCGTGCCGAGAAGGCCTCCCTGGACGCCTACCCGTCCACCGCCGAGATCATCAGGGACCGCGAGGAGCTCGCCGAGCAGCTTCGCGCCCTCCGCGAGCTAGCCGAGATGGCCGCATCCTACGGCTGCGATGTCACCCGTCCCGCAACCACTGCCCGTGAGGCGGTCCAGTGGTTGTACCTGGCCTATCTCGCTGCGGTCAAGGAGCAAAACGGCGCGGCGATGTCGCTCGGGCGCACGTCGACGTTCCTGGACATCTACCTCGAGCGCGACCTGCGGGCAGGACGGCTCAGCGAGACCGACGCGCAGGAGCTCATCGACGACTTCGTCATAAAGCTGCGCATCGTCCGGTTCCTGCGCACGCCAGAATACGATCAGCTGTTCTCCGGCGACCCGACCTGGGTGACCGAGGCGATCGGCGGAATCGACCGCAGCGGGCGCCCGCTGGTGACCCGCACCAGCTTCCGCTACCTGCAGACGCTGTATAACCTTGGCCCCGCGCCCGAGCCGAACCTGACCGTGCTGTGGTCCCCGGCACTGCCGGCCGGGTTCAAGCGGTTCTGCGCGCAGGTCTCCATCGACACCAGCTCGATCCAGTACGAGTCCGACGACCTGCTGCGCGCCCGCTGGGGTGACGACACCGCGATCGCCTGCTGCGTCTCGGCCATGGAGGTCGGCAAGCAGATGCAATTCTTCGGCGCCCGGGTCAACTTGGCCAAGACGCTGCTGTACGCGATCAATGGCGGCCGGGACGAGATCAGCGGCAACCAGGTCGGCCCGGCGCTGCCACCGCTCACCGGTGACGTCCTCGACTACGACGAGGTCATGGCACGGTTCGAGGAGATGATGGGCTGGCTCGCAAAGACCTACGTCGACGCGCTCAACGTCATTCACTACATGCACGACAAGTACGCCTACGAGCGGCTGGAGATGGCGCTGCACGACTACGCCGTGCTGCGCACGATGGCCTGCGGCATCGCCGGCTTGTCGGTTACCGCCGACTCCCTCGCCGCGATCAGGTATGCGACAGTCCGGCCGGTGCGCGACGCTACGGGCCTCGTCGTCGATTACACAACGGAGGGTGAGTTTCCGGCCTACGGCAACGACGACGACCGTGCGGACGAGATCGCCGTCTGGCTGGTGCGGACCTTCATGGACAAGGTGCGGCAGCACCAGACGTACCGGAACGCGCTGCACACCCAGTCGGTGCTGACCATCACCTCCAACGTCGTCTACGGCAAGCACACCGGCAATACCCCCGACGGCAGGCGGGCCGGCGAGCCGTTCGCACCGGGCGCCAACCCGATGAACGGCCGCGACCGGCACGGCCTTGTGGTCAGCGCGCTGTCGGTGGCGAAGCTCCCGTACAGCCAGGCCGAAGACGGCATCTCAATGACCCAGTCGATCACCCCGGCCGCGCTCGGCCGCACCCGGGCGGAACGAGCCGGCAACCTCGTCGGCATCCTGGACGGGTACGTCTCCTGCGGCGGGTTCCACATGAACGTCAACGTGCTCGATCGCGCCACGCTGCTCGACGCGATGGACCATCCGGAGAGCTACCCGCAGCTGACGATCCGGGTCTCCGGGTACGCGGTCAACTTCGTCCGGCTCAACCGGGAACAGCAACTTGACGTCGTGAACCGCACTTTCCACGAGTCGGCGTTACCGTGACCGCCGTCATCAAGCCGGGGTTTGCGCTGACGCAGGCGAGCGCGGCGCACACCCCGGCCGAAGTCATCGGTTCCGTCCATTCCTGGGACATATCCGCAGGCGTCGACGGTCCCGGCACCCGGTTCGTCGTCTTCACCGCGGGCTGCCCGCTGAGGTGCGTGTACTGCCACAACCCAGACACCTGGTACGGCCGGAACGGGCAGCGGATGAGCGCCACCGACCTGCTCGCCCTGGCGGCGCGCTACCGGCCGTTCATCGAAGCCGCGGGTGGCGGCCTGACCGTTTCCGGAGGTGAGCCGCTGCTACAGTCCGCGTTCACCCGAGCCGTCCTGACCGGCGCTAAGGAACTTGGCCTGCACACCGCGCTCGACACCTCCGGCTATCTCGGCTGCCGTGCCGACGATGCGCTGCTTGACGCCACCGACCTCGTCCTGCTCGACATCAAGGCCCACGACCAGGCCATTGCCCGGCGGGTGACCGGCCGCAGCGCAGCCCCGACGCTCGCCTTCGCCCGTCGCCTCGCCGCCCGCCACCAGACCGTCTGGGTGCGTTTCGTTCTCGTCCCAGGCTGGACCGACGACCCCGGCGAGGTCGCGGCGGTGGCGGGATTCGCCGCCTCGCTCGGCAACGTCGAACGGGTCGACATACTCCCGTTCCACAAGCTCGGTGCCGCCAAGTACGCCGCGCTCGGCCTGCCTTACCCGTGCGGTGCGGCACAGCCGCCCACGGCCGGGCAAATCGACTCGGTCCGCGCGGTGTTCACCGCGGCAGGCCTGTATGCGGTCT
>JBEKKH010000785.1:0-3547 GCA_050010815.1 Streptosporangiaceae bacterium
GCACGAGCACGCCGGCCCGCTCGACCGCCTCGTCGACGCTGACCACCTCGGCGTGCCCGCCGAGGTCGGCCGCGATCTTGCGGGCCGCGTCGGCGTCGCGCCCGGCCAGCAGGAAGTCCTGGCCACCCGCCGCGAAGCCCGCCGCGAGCCTGCCGCCGATGTTGCCGGTGCCGATGATCGCCACCGTGCTGTCTGAAATGGTCACTGTGATCTACCTTCCGTGATGTGGTTTTCCGTGGGTTGAACGTGAACGTTCAGTCAGGTCTTAGATGGGCGCGGTCACCGGGTTGTACGAGAACAAGCCGAGCGTCACGGCGGTCTTCCCGCTGTTGGGACCGGAGGCGGTCGAGCCGTGATGTTGCGTTCCCTGGAAGCGGGCGGCCAGCTGGACGCCGTTGGCGCGCTCTCGTCGCGCCGCCTCGTACCGGGAGAACGCCTCCGCGAGATCCTGCGACGCGGCGAAGGCGCGGCCCAGGATCATTCCGTCCTCGATGGCCATGCAGGCGCCCTGACCCAGGTACGGGGTCATCGGGTGGGCCGCATCGCCCAGCATGGTGACCCGGCCGCGGGTCCAGACCGGCAGCGGCTCCCGGTCTCTCAGGCCCCACTTGAACAGCTCCGGCCCGGGGATCGCGGCGATGAGCTCGCGGACGGGCTCCGGGAAATCATCGAACAGGCCGAGGAACTCTGGCACGGTGGCCGGGATGGACCACCCCTCGGCCTGCCACTGCGAGGCCTGGGCGTTACCCAGCAAGTTCATCGTGGTCTGATGCCTCAGCGGGTAGTGGATCAACGACCGCCCGGCGCCGACGTAGAGCGCGTAGGGATCCGCGACGATGGTCTGCGGTACCCGGGTGATGGGAACGAGTGCCCGCAGCGCCACGTGCCCCGTGTACGACGCGTCCTGCCCGCCGAAGACGGAGTTGCGGACCGCCGATGCTCCGCCGTCGGCGCCGACCAGGGCCGGAGCCGCGAAGGTGGTGCCGTCCGAGAAGCGGGCGACCACCTTGTCGCCGTCCTGCTCGAGGTCGTCGAAACGGTGATCGAGCGCGATGGCGTCCGGGTCGTTCTTGGTCACGGCCTCGATCAGCGCCACATGCAGGTCGGCCCGGTGCAGGTTGCAGTAACCGGCGCCAAACTCAGGCACGAACGAACCGGGGTCAGGCCCCCGCTCCAGCTCGCGGCCGTCGGCTGCGCTGCGGACGAAATAGCGCGGCGTTTCTCCGGCCTGCTCGGCCAGGGCCGGGCCGATGCCGAGGAAATCAAGGACGTTCATGGCGTTCGGCGTGATGGTGACGCCCGCGCCGATCTCCCGCAGCGTCCTGGCTTGCTCGAAGACGCGCACCGGCACGCCGAAATGCTGGAGCGACAGGGCGGCCGTCAGGCCGCCGATCCCGGCCCCGATGATCATGACCGGGCCATCAAGGTATTGAGTCACGACACCCTCCGCGTCGAACTCAAGGGACTGCCCGGGCTTAGGGAGGCATGCATTTCCCAGATCAGGACCTCGCTGGGCTCGGCCGCGGCGAGGCGGCGCTGTCCGGCCGCCGTCAGGCGGGCCGCGTCCCCGGCGTCCAGCGCGCCTTCCGCTTCGAGGTCCATCCGGCCCCGCGCCAGGTAGACGTGCGCGAACGGCGCATCCGGGATCGTGACGCTTTCGCCGGGGTGCAGGCGCGCGACGTGGAGGGCGGCGTAGCGGTTGCGGATGCGGATCGCCGCCTGGTCACGGTGCCGCGCCATCCCAGACGCCACCACCGCCAGCCGGCCCTGCAGGTCGGATGGGTCCAGCTCGAGCTGCTCGTATCCGGGTGCCACCTCGGGCTCGTCCGGGACCACCCACATCTGGATCAGGTCCAGCGGCCGCTCGGCGCCCGGATTGACGGCCGAAAGGTCGTTCTTCTCTGAGTGCCGGATCCCGGTGCCGGCGGTCATCCGCTGCGCCAGGTTGGGATAGATCAGGCCGGTGTGACCCTCTGAGTCCTGATGAACCAGTGAGCCGTCCAGCACCCAGGTCACGATCTCCATGTTGCGGTGCGGATGGGTCTCGAACCCGGATCGGGGCGCGATGGTGTCGTGGTTGCTGACGACGAGCACGCCGTGGTGGGTATCGGCACCCAGCGGGTCGATTCCCGTGTCGAACGAGTGGCGTCCGTGCAGCCACCCGATCTGGGTCTGATGGCGATCCGCGCCGCGGCGGATGCTCACGCCCGGCCGAGCGATCGAGGATGTACGCATGCGGGCTCCTCCTTCAATCACTTGATACATCAAGTGAAACCATATAATCACAATGGGCCGATTTGTCAAGGCTGAGTCACTGCGAGGCCAGATCCTAACGATGCTCTGCTGTTAGGCCGTCGGGAATACATCGAGAAGACTTGACCGTTCAAGTCATCGCATCTTAACATTTTCTTGAATAGTCAAGTAAAACCTCAGGTCATCGGAGGACCAGAATGTCTTTGTTCCGGCTCGACGCCAGCATTCGCGTCGAAGGTTCCCACAGCCGCGCCATCGCCGACATCGTCGAGCAGGAGTGGCACGACGCCCACCCAGGCGAGTCCGTCATCCGCCGTCATGCCGGCGTCGATCCGATCCCGGCCACGGCGTGGGCGACCGCCGTCTCTGCCGGCCGGACGCCCGAGGAGTCACGCACAGCTGAGCAGCAGGCCGCGCTGGCGCTCGCCGCGACCCTGACCGACGAGCTCATCACGGCCGATGCGTTGCTGTTCGCCGTGCCGCTCTACAACTTCGGTGTCTCGCAGCACTTCAAGACCTGGGTCGACATGGTCATTACCGACCCGCGCATGGCCGCAGGTACCCAGCCCGTCCTGGCCGGCCAGCCCGCCGTCCTGGTGACCGTGCGCGGCGGCAACTACCGGCCCGGAACCCCCCGCGAGGGATGGGACCACGCGACCGGCTGGATGCGCCGCATCCTCGCCGACGTCTGGCACCTCGACCTGAAGGTCGTCGAGGCCGAGTTCACCACCGTCGGCGTCAATCCCGCCCTGGACCAGTTCACCGATCTCGCCCGCGAGCTGCGCCAGGAGGCCGAGGAGCAGGCGCGCCGCCATGGCCGCCAGCTCGGCGCCGCGACCGCCGCAGCCCTGGTCGCCTGAAGCCTGCGAACGCCTGTGCTCGCGGCACCACGTCAGGCTCCGGCTTCGTGATGAGCGACCAATGGAAGAACGCGCCCCGGCGGTCTAGGCTCGGCTGATAATGAGCGCTGACACCGATTCGACGAAGCCCGCCGCGGACGATGCCGCGGCGGTGCCGCTTGACCTGCTACTCGGCGACGCAGCCACCGGCATGCTGCGCCGGATGAACCCGGGCGGCTCTGGCCTGCGCCTGGCCGCGGCCCTGGCGGCCAAGCCGCGGCTGGTGGCCGGGCGAGGGGGGCGGCTGGCCGGCGAGCTGGCCCGTATCGCCGCGGGCCGCTCCCAGGTACAGCCGTCCCGCCGGGACCGCCGGTTCGCCGACCCGGGCTGGACGGGCAACCCGCTGCTGCGCCGCACGATGCAGGCCTACCTGGCCACCGCGGAGAGCGTGGAAG
>JBEKKH010000786.1:0-3529 GCA_050010815.1 Streptosporangiaceae bacterium
GCTGTACCGGTAGTCCGTCACCCGGCCGGTCCAGGAGTCGATGCTGTCGAGACTGGAGTTCGCGTCCTCGTTGATGGTGGCGATGACCTGCCCGGTGGCCGGATCGGCGGTCAGGCCGTCGCACTTGCCGCGCAGGTCCCACTGATGGATGACCCGGCCGCTCTGGGTGAACTCCACGATGGTGCTGTCACGGTTGCCGTCCGTGCTGGCCTGCCCCTGCGGGCCGACCCCGTTCTGGAACGTGGTGAACAGGTGGCCATCGAAGATCGTGATGTCATCGGGCGAGCTCAGCCGCTCCCAGTGCCGCTGGCTTGATCCGGCCCGGCTGTACCAGTGGCCCAGGCTATGGCCGGACAGGATCTGGCGCACGTCGTAACTGGGCCGGGCCGTCCCCGCGCTGGCCGGCCCGGCGACTGCGGCCGTGCCCAGCAGGATCGCCGTCACCGAGCCGGCAACCGTCACCATCGTTGCGACGCGTCTTGCGACCGCGCGCCTAGCGGCTGTGCGCATTTCCAGGCCCTTCTTGTCGAATGTTGTCCACTTCTAGCGAATATCCCGAGCGCTTTGACAGCCAGGGCATGACCGTAACGTGAACGAAAGGTGAAATGATCATGCTCTCCGGCGAGGCGGCGCCTTTCACCGGCTCAGGGTGAGCGGGCGGCACCGTGAGAGACTGGCGGCTGTGCAAACCCACGGACTGCGGTTCGATGTCAACTGCTCGATCCTGTTCACCGAGCTGCCGCTGCTGAAGCGACCGGCGGCCGCGCGGGCCGCGGGCTTCGACGCGGTGGAATTCTGGTGGCCCTTCACCGAGCCGGTGCCCGGTGACCGCGAGGTCGAGGCGTTCATCGACGCCCTGGCCGACGCCGGCGTGCAGCTCGCCGCGCTGAACTTCGCCGGGGGCGACCTGGCGGCCGGGGACCGGGGCCTGCTGTCCCGGCCGGACGGCTCGGCGGCGTTCCGCGACAACATCGATGTCTGCGTCGGCATCGCCGGGCGGACCGGCTGCACCGTGCTCAACGCGCTGTACGGGAACCGCGCCGACGGGGTATCCGCCGATGTGCAGGACGCGCTGGCGGTGGAGAATCTCACGCTGGCCGCCCGGGCCGCCGCGGCCGCGGGCGCGACCGTAGTGGTGGAGGCCCTGAACTCCTACGACAGCCCGCGGGCGCCGCTGGTCTCAAGCTCCGGTGCGCTCACGGTGATCCGCCAGGTACGAGCAGGGGGCGGCGTCACCAATATCGGGTTCCTGGCCGACCTTTACCATCTCGGCAAGATGGGCGAGAACCTGCCGCAGATGCTGGCCAGCGACGCGGCTGACATCACCCACATCCAGGTCGCCGACGTGCCCGACCGCGGCGCGCCGGGGACGGGTGAACTGGCCTTCGAGGCCCTGTTCGGGCCAGATCGCCGAGCAGGGATATACCGGCTGGGTCGGCCTGGAGTACAAACCGGGCGATACGGCGGACAGTGCGGCAAGCTTCGGCTGGAGGTACCGCCGATGACCAGGCTGGTCCCTGGGGCGCCGGGATGGGGGGCCGATGAGGCCTGATCTGGTCGTCCGGTCCCGGCGGGCGGTGCTGCCCGAGGGGACGCGGGCCGCGTCGGTGGTGGTCAGCGGGCCCGCTATCACGGCGGTGGCCAGCTACGACGCACGGCTGGACGCCGGCTGCGACGTCGATCTCGGCGACGTCGCGCTGCTACCCGGCCTGGTCGACACCCACGTGCACGTCAACGAACCCGGCCGGACCGAGTGGGAGGGTTTCGCGACCGCTACCCGCGCCGCGGCGGCCGGAGGGGTCACCACGGTCTGCGACATGCCGCTCAACTCGCTGCCGCCGACCGTCTCGGTGGCGGCGCTGGCGGCCAAGCGCGCAGCCGCGGCCGGGCAATGCTGGGTCGACGTGGCGTTCTGGGGCGGCGCCGTCCCGGGCGGCGAGACCGCCCTGCGGCCGCTGCACGAAGCCGGGGTGATCGGCTTCAAATGCTTCCTGCTTGACTCCGGCGTGCCTGAATTCCCGCCGCTCGACGCGGCGGGCCTGCGGTCTGTACTCGGCGCGCTGGCGCAGCTCGACGCGCTGCTTATCGTGCACGCCGAGGACGCGGCGGAGATCAAGACCGCCTCCGGCGCTGACTTCGGCTCGTTCGTGGCGTCCCGGCCGCCGGTCGCGGAACGGCGTGCCATCGAGAAGGTCATCTCGGCCGCGGCCGGCACCGGGGCGAGGGCTCATATCGTGCACCTGTCCGCGGCCGAGTGCGTGGCCATGATCGCCGGGGCCAAGGCGGCGGGCATCCGGCTGACCGCCGAGACCTGCCCGCACTACCTGTACTTCGCGGCCGAGCAGGTGCCCGACGGAGCGACCGAGTTCAAGTGCTGCCCGCCGATCAGGGACGCGGTCAACCGCGAGGCGCTGTGGCGGGGCCTGGAAGCGGGTGTGATCGACTGCGTGGTGTCGGACCACTCGCCGTGTCCGCCCGAGCTGAAGTCCCGCGGCTCGGGAGACTTCGGCGCGGCCTGGGGCGGTATCGCCTCGCTTCAGCTCGGCCTGTCCGCGGTGTGGACGGTGGCCCGGCGGCGCGGACGGCCCCTGGACGACGTGGTGCGCTGGATGGCGGCCGCCCCGGCCTCGCTCGCGGGCCTGGCGGCCAAGGGGCGGCTGGCGCCCGGATGCGATGCCGACCTGGTGGCGTTCGACCCGGACGACAGCTACGTCGTGGACCCGACCCGGCTGCAGCACCGGCACCCAATCACGCCGTACGCTGGGCGGACGCTAACCGGTCGGGTCCGGCAGACATGGCTGCGGGGCACCCCTCTGCTGCGTGGTGACAATGGCGTGCCGGATGGTGAACCAGTGGGCCGGCTACTGAACCGGGGCTGAAGGGGAATGATCTGTCTATGGATGAGCAACTTCTGCCCGATTTGCTGCGGCTACGCGGGTCGGTGGTGGCAGCCAGCGACGAATTTTTCGCCGCCAAGGAGAATCTGATCAAGCTGGCAACGCCGGTCTTCGTACCGGAGACCTACGGCGCCAAGGGCCAGATCTACGACGGCTGGGAAACCCGGCGGCAGCGCGGGCCAGGCGGAACGCTGCCCGAGCGCACGGCCCGCGACTGGGTAATCGTCAGGCTTGGGGCGCCCGGGGTGCTGCGTTCGATCATGGTCGACACCGCGCACTTCACCGGGAACTTCCCGCAGGCCTGCTCGGCGGACGCGTGCTCGGTGAGCGGCTACCCGTCCTTCAGCGAGCTCGCGACCGATCCCGTTTCCGGTGGCCCGCACGGAATCTGGCAGGAGATCGTGCCGCGCGGCCTGCTGACCGGCGACGCCCGCCACTCGTTCAGCGTGAGCTCCCGGCGCAGGTACACCCATGTCCGGCTGAATATCTTCCCCGACGGCGGCGTGGCCCGGCTGCATGTTTACGGCGAGGTGGTGCCGGACCCGGCCATCCTGAAGGGCCTGACCTTCGACCTCGCGGCGCTGGAGAACGGCGGCGACGTGGCGGCTCGCAGTGACCAGTACTATTCCTCG
>JBEKKH010000787.1:0-4620 GCA_050010815.1 Streptosporangiaceae bacterium
CCCGGTCGAGACCAACCTCCGCAGCGACATCTGGCTCAAGCTCATGGGTAACGTGGCGTTCAACCCGATCAGCGTCCTCACCGGGGCGACCATGGGCCAGATCGCCGCCCATCCCGGCACGCGCGACTTGGTGCTGGCCATGATGCACGAGACCGCCGAGATCGCCGCCCGCCTCGGGAACCCGCCTAAGATCTCCGTCGAGCGCCGGTTCGAGGGCGCGGCTAAGGTCGGCGACCATAAGACCTCCATGCTGATGGACTACGAGGCGGGCAAACCCCTCGAGACAGACGCGCTCCTGACGGCACCTGTCGAACTGGCCCGGCTCGTCGGCACGCCGGCGCCAAATCTCCAGATGGTGCACTCCCTGATCGACCTCCTCACCCGTCAAGATTGACCCGAACGGACGACGGAAACCGCACGTACGACGGCTCTTGCGCGAGCGCAACGCCGCTCGCTTTCCGCTGAAGCTCCAGCCGATTGCACACCGGCCGATCCGGGACGGCTGAGGGTCAGGGTTTCCTTGCCAGCCGTCGAGCTAGGTAACGGGTGCTCCGGAGTGCTGCACGGAACGTGCTGGCGGGAGATTCCTGTACGAGCCAATCCGTAAGGTATAGCAAGTTCGCTATAACCCTCATATCATAGTTGCTATAGTCTGAGGATGCTCAGTGTCGCGTGGGATGCGGATGCCCAGGAGGAATTGAGATGGCTGCCGTCGGCGGAGCGCCGCGCGGTGATGACCGCGGTGCGAAGCTGGAAGCTTTCGGCGACCAGCTCGGCGCGCCGCACAGCAGCCAGGTCAAGGGCAGCCACGCCGGGATCCGGGAGCTGCGGCCCCGCGCCGGGCGCTCGCCCTGGCGGGTGCTGTACCGGCGGCTGGGAGTGACGATGGTGATTCTGGCTATCGGGCCGGAGGCCGAGCATGACCGGCGCGGGTTCGACCGGGCGGTCCGGTTGGCGGAGGAACGGCTGAAGGAGATCGAGGGATGAGCAGGCAGCTGATCAGCAACACCGAGGTGCTGGAGGAGATGCTCCAGGACCCGCAGTTCAGGGCGGAGTGGGAGCGCACCGCGCTGGCCCGGGCGGTGGCCGAGGCGGTGATCCGCTACCGGGCTGAGCGCGGGCTGAGCCAGACCGCGCTGGCCCGGCTGCTGGGCTGGCGCCAGCCGGTGGTCGCGCGGCTGGAAGCCGCCGAGCACAACCCGACCATGGACACCCTGCTCACCCTGGCCCGTAAGCTCGGCCTGCGAGTTCAGGTGGATGTCGGCCCGAAGACTGGCGTGGTCGCCAAGGTCACCAAGTCCCGGGCAGCCTGACAGTCCGCACACCTCAGGCAGTGCGCTCTGGCGCTGGATGGCTTCCCTCCGGCACCCTGCGGGAGCCATACCGCGGGCACGATCTCAGGCAACAGATACTGCCTCGCATTCGGTTGAGGCCGGTCGCTGGGCTCAAGGACCGATGGCCGAATCTGGGCGCCGAACATTTGAACATTAGCGTTGCTAACGATATTTCTGGGAGCCAAACTGGTAGCCAACGACCACAGGGTCAGGGACGCGTCGAGCCACTTCTAGCCATTATCACTGCAGCTCGACGACACATCAGGCCACGCCCAGCACCCTCCAGGCACGCTTCGAAAGTGCCTCCTAAGCAGTAGGTCCCGCGTTCGAGTCGCGGTCGGGGCGCAGTTCAGATACATAAGTTATCCGCAGTGCGGTCGGCGGGGAGCCTAAGTGTTACGTTCCCGACATGTCCGAAACGACTACCCGCCGCTGCGGTCGCGTCGAGGACGCGCTAGATTCAGGATGTTCAACATCGTGAGTCAGGATGTAGAGAGTCCCGATCCGCGAGGTTGGCCATCCGTGTTCGAGGGGGGCCGACGTGCTCAGCCGCGGTGGCAGCGGGCATCGCGGTGCGGCCGGTAGTCCTGAGCTCAGGTGACGTGCCCATCGCCGACGGCGAAGACTGACCACTGATCGGGGAGGTCAGGCAGCTGGTGAGTGCCGCGGTCGGTGAAGGAGATACCTGACCCGGCGACCAGGTCCTTGACCGTCCGGGATGCGAGAACCTCACCGGCGCGAGCTAGCGCTGCCAGCCGGGTCGCGATGTCGACCGCTATCCCGCTGACGCTGTCGTCGGCGATGTCGACCTCGCCGCAGTGGATGCCCAGACGCAGCTGGATTCCGAGGCCGGTCACCTGGTCGCGCAGCATGCCCGCGCAGCGGATCGCCCGCGCCGGGCCGTCGAATGCCGCCAGTACACCGGTATCGCCGGGGGTCAGGAGGCGGCCGCCGTAGGCGCTGATGGCGTCGCGCGCAGCGGCGATGTAGACATCGGGGCTGGCCGGCCGGTGACCGCCTGGCAGACCGCCGCCGTCACGCTGGACGGTGTCGGCTGCCATCAGGGTGCAGAGGACGCGGTCGCTGCGCGGCTGCTGGCCGCTGCCGGTCAGCAGCTGCTCGATCTGCCCGAACAAGGAGTCGGTGTCTCCGGCCCAGAGCAGGTGGCTGCCTGGCTGCTCGAAGTACCGAGCTGCCGGGAGGTGGGCGGCGAGGTAGCGGCCGTGGCACGGTGGCGTGATGCGGTCATCCAGCCGCTGGATGATCAGGGTGGGAGTATGTATGGCCGGGGAGCACGCTGCGGACGTCAAAGTCATTGCACAGCCGGATCATGCGCAGCAGTGAGCTAGGGCTCACCGCCATCCGCTCCCAGCGTGCCATCCGCTGGCGCGCGCGAACCGAGCCGGCCGCGCTCGGGTCGTACCATTCGATGGACGCGCCCGTTCCCCACCCGTGCTGGGCAAGCTGGTTGAAGGCGGCGAACGTTGCTGCGGAGCTGCGTCCGCACGGGTAGTCGGCTGCGGCCCTCCAGCGGGCTGCGGCGGATCCCAGAATCAGGGCCGCGACTCGTTCGGGGTGAGTTGCCGCGAACAGCAGGCTCATCGGCGCGCCCTCGGAGTAGCCGAACAGGACAGCCCGCCGCGAGCCGCATGCGTCCATGACCGCCTGCAGGTCGGTCATCCGCTCCTCCAGCGGTGTATCGCCCGGCGCGCGATCGGACAGGCCGGTGTCCCGCTTGTCGAACAGGATCAGGCGGCCGAGCGAGGCGAGCCGGCGGAAGAAGCGCGAGGTGACCGGCTCTTCCCACCACAGGTCCAGGTGACTGATCAGTCCGGGCACGAACAAGATGTCCTGCTGCCCGGTGCCGAGGATCTGGTAGGCGATGTGCAGGTCGCCGTTGACTGCGTACCGTGTCTCGGGGACCTCCAGCGCTGGCCCGCCGGTGGTCTGGCTTGCCGGGCGGCTGCGCGCGGGCGGGCGCGGATCTAGCGACGGGTCCTGCCGCAGGATGAGCGTCTCCAGCTGGCGGGCCTCGCTGCCCGGCTCCAGCCCCAGCTCACCGGTCAGCACCCCGCGAAGATCCTGGTAGCAGCGCAGTGCGTCCGCTTGCCTGCCGCCTCGGTAGAGCGCCAGCATGCGCTGGGCCCACAAGCGCTCACGCAGCGGGTGCGTGGCCGTGAGACCGCCTCCGACCGGGCGAACGGCACGTCAGCCAGGCCCGGCCAGGGGCGGCCCGCGCCACAGCGCTAGCGCCGCGCGGAGGTGATCAGCGGCAAGCTGGGCATCGCCCGACGCGAGTTCCTGTCGTCCCCTAGCCAGCAGCGCCTCGAAGCAGCCGGCGTCCACCTCATCCGCTTCGGCCCGCAGCAGGTACCCCGGTGGCCGCGTAACCAGCCGCTGATCCTGTCCGGCCGCCCTGAGCGCGCCCCGCAGCTCGGACATCCGGACCTGCAAGTTGGCGGCCGCCCGCCCGGCCGGCTGACCGGGCCATAGTTCCTCCTGCAGCACGTCTGCCGCGACGATCCCCCTGCGGCGTGAACCCGACCGCGGAGGAGCGCGCCGCCGCGACGACCGTCCTGCGGATGATCTGGGGAGCGCACGTATCGCGCGCCCTGTACGCCGTGGCCGAGCTCGGCATCGCCGATCGCCTGGCAGGCGGCCCGGTGAGCTGCGCGGAGCTGGCCAGCGGCACCGGCGCGGACGAAGCCTCGCTGTACCGCGTCCTCCGCCTGCTAGCAGGGCTGGGGGTTTTCACCGAGGCGCCGACAAGATCGTTTGCCTTGAGCATCCTCGGGGACCGGATGCGGTCAGATGCCCCGGCCTCGATGCGGTCCTGGGCCCTGATGTTCGGGGCTGCTGCATTCAGCCAGCCGTTCGAGCACATCCTGCACACGGTCAGGACCGGCCAGCCCGGATTCGATGTCGCCCATGAGATGCCATGGTTCGAGTTCCTTTCACAGCATCCCGAAGATGCCGCCGTCTTCGATGCCGCGATGCTGGAACGGACCGCGGCGTTTGCCCCGTCAGTGGCGGCCGGCTACGACTTCTCCGATATCCGCACCGTCGTCGATGTCGGTGGCGGCCGGGGGATCCTGCTTGCCGCCATCCTGCGCGGCCACCCCCATCTGCAGGGCACGCTGTTCGAGCTGCCGGCGGTAGCGGCCGGCGCGGACGCCGTGCTGGCCGCGGCGGGCGTCATGGATCGTTGCGAGGTTGTCGCCGGCGATTTCTTCCGCGGCGTGCCGGCCGGCGCGGACTGCTACGTGCTGGCGAACGTGCTGCATGA
>JBEKKH010000788.1:0-3515 GCA_050010815.1 Streptosporangiaceae bacterium
GTCTCATCACCGCCATGGAGTCGGTGCCTTCCGCGGTCTGGCTCGACGGCGAGACCGGCGCACAGGCAGCCGAGCCTGGCAACCTGGGCTGGGAACAGGCCGACGCCGACGTCACGCGGCAGGTCCGTCTAACCTTGGCCGCCGCCAAGCTGGAGAACGCGGTCCCGATCTTCGTCGCCTACAACATTCCCGGGCGCGACTGCTCTGAGTACTCGGCAGGCGGGGCGCCGACTGACGCCGCGTACGATGCCTGGATCGACGCCATCGGCGAGGCCTTGGGCGACGCCAAGGCCGTGATGCTCGAGGAGCCCGACGCTCTGGCGAACCTTCCGGGCTACTGCGGCTCAACATACGCGGCAGAGTTCCCGGACATCACCAACACCACCCGGATCGACGACATCCGCTACGCGGTGTCCACTCTGGAAGAAGACCCGGACATCAGTCTCTATCTCGATGCTGGGAACAGCGCCTGGCAGAACGCTGGCGGCATGGCGGAGACACTGACCGCCGCGGAGGTCCAGCAGACCCAGGGCTTCTTCCTCAACGTCTCTAACTACCAGTACGACCCCAACAGCGACTATTTCGGCACCTGGGTGTCCTCATGCGTCGCCTACGCGACCGTGAACGAGGCCCAAACCCCGGCTGACGCGCTCGCCGCCGTCGCCACCTTCACGGGAACATCCACGCCGACCGGCGCCTTCGCTCCCCCAGCCTCTCCTGCGACCTCTCCGCCCGGCGGCTGCGCCAGCCAGTACTGGAATGGCGGCGCACCGGGAACCGACATCGCCTCGCTGGTCGGTCCCTACAACGGCGTAGCGCTGAGTCCGTACAGCGCCTGGAGTGAGACCAGCACCACCGCGGACCTTAATGTCTCCGGCATCGACGCAAGCTACGCCAACGCCCTGGGCAGCACGGTGCCGACCACTCACTTCATCGTCGACACCAGCCGTAACGGCCTCGGCCCGGACAGTATGCAGAGCTACGCTGCCGCGCCCTACGACCAGCCGAGCAGCGTCACCAGCAACCTGGCGAGCGGTGACTGGTGCAACCCCCCGAGCGCTGGCCTTGGAATCAAGCCGACCGCTGCCACCGGCGTCAACCTGGGCTCGCTCGACAGCTATCTTCCCGGCAGCCCGCCGCTGGTCGACGCCTACCTGTGGGTTAAGACGCCGGGTCAGTCAGACGGGCAGTGCAACGCCGCGGGCGGTGTCCGCAGTTGGGATGACGCCGCCGACACGCCGCCAATCGCGGGATGGCCGAGCAGTTCCAGCTCGACCTTCCAGACCTTCGACCCGCTTTGGAGCCTATATACCGACTCGGTCTTCACCGACCCGGCCGCGGGCGCCTGGTTCTCTCAGCAGGGACTCACGCTCGCCCAGAACGCGAACCCCGCGCTGACGTCGGTATCCCTCCCCTAATAGCCAGCGGACAGGTGGGCCCCGCTGAATCTGCCGTCACTCTGCTCGTCCTCATGATGGCCGCGCGATGCAAGGAAGCTCGATAAGCGCTGTGCGCATCGAGCGGACGGCGCACCCGGTTCCGCAAGGCGGCGTTTCCGCAGATCAGAGACACTGGGCGGTCAGGGACAGGACCGAACTGTCGACCTTCCGCTTTCAGGCGGATGGTCGGCCCGGGCGCTATCGGAGCGGCGGCAGCAGGACAGCCCGCCTTGCCTGCGCACACGCAGAAAGGCCAAGGCCACCATGGGCATCGAGGCACATCCACGCGGGCCCTGCCAGCCGCGTGAACGCCGGGCTGCGGATCCGCATGCGACCGCAGGCCCGGCGGAGGAGAGTAAAACTATGACCGTGCCGCGGCGGCACCCCCGGCGGTCCATCAGCCCAGGCAGCTGGACGCGGGCCCGCTCGAGCCGCAGATCGGCTCGTTCCGGCTGCACCTGAAGGTCACCGTGCCGGCGGTCCCGGTTTTCACCAGCGTAGAACTACCGGAACTGAACAAGGCCTGCCAGGGCAGGTCATTCCCCGCGCGCCGCGACGCCGCGATCATCGCGGTGTTCACCGCGACCGGCATCCGGCTACCGGAACTGGCCGGGATCCGCTACCACCCCGGCGACCCCGCCCGCAGCGACCTGGACCTGCACGCCCGCGAGATCCGGATCCGCGGCAAGGGCGGCACGGCCCGGACCGTCAAGATCGGCCACCAGACGGCCCGCAACCTGGACCGCTACCTGCGGGCCCGCGCCCGGCACGCGCAAGCGCACAGGCCGCAGCTATGGCTCGGCGCGGGCAACCGGGGGCCGCTCACCGCCACCGGCATCTGCCAGATCGTCGCCCGCCCCGGCTGGCAGTGCGGCGTGAACGTGTACCCGCACCGGTTCCGGCACCACTTCAGCCAGTTTGGACCGCGGCGGCGCCGAACGGGACCTGATGGAGCTGAACGGCTGGACCTCCCCGCAGATGCTCACCCGGTACGGCGCCAGCGCCCGCGGCGCCCGCGCCCGCCGCAGCTACGACCGCATCATGGACGACAGCACCTGACCCTGAGGCCATAACGGCATCCCGCAACTCAACACGGGCCAGCGGTCCGCACGACCTCGCGGAACTGCGCGGGCAACGCGGGCAAGGCAAGCCCGGATGGAGCGGACGCCCCCGCCACGCAAGACGTCACCCGGCGCCGCACTTTCATGGCACACGCCGAAACTGTCCCGAGTTGGCTCAGACTAGTGAGCACCGGCATAGCGCTGGGCCCGGCGAAGAGCTACGGGGTGCCATCGCAAGGTGTTCCGGGTCAGGCCATGGGCGATGCTCGCCGCCGACCGGGAGTTATCAAGGTGGCGCGTCACGGTGTGCTGCCCCGGCGCCTGGGTCCGCTTCCAGCGCTGCAAGGTCGCGTACCGCGTAGCGGCGGTGCTCGCACTCCTCCTTCATGACCACGCCCAGGCAAAGGCCGACCGAGCGTGCTTCCTCCGGGTACCCGGGTGCGGGCAGCCGCGGGCATACCCGTTCCAGATCGTCATCAGTGAGCCCGTCGACGATGCCGCGTACCATCGTCATGCGGGTGCCGCGTGCCTCCAGCACCTCTGCCAGCGACGGGCGCGCGTCGAGGTCGATGCCGAGCGCTGCGGCGTCCGCGGGCGTGAAGCCGGGCTGTGGGAGGCCGAGCCGGTGGTACGGCCTCGGCCTATTGAGAATCATGTAGCCGGCCCACCTATCGGTGGCCAAGACAAGATGTCGCAGCGTCTCGATGAAGGACCATTCGCCGTCAACCCGCTGGTGCAGGGCAGGTCCGGGTAGCCGCCCGGCGCGGGCGACGGTCCCGGCCCACAGGCGCTCGATCGTGTCCCACATCGCGCGGTAGTCGCCGGCTGTCCGCTTGTCTCTCAGCTGGACGCGTTCGGGGTGCCGCTTGTCGAGCTCGCCCTCCACGAATGCCGTGACGTCGACGTCGTTGACGACGAGGTTGCCGACGAGCCCGGACAGGCTGACGTCAACGAGCCAGGAGTCAGTGATCTTGACCTGGCGCAGGTCACAGTCCCGGAAGTTCGCGCCGGTGAA
>JBEKKH010000789.1:0-3515 GCA_050010815.1 Streptosporangiaceae bacterium
TGAGGCGCAGCCGGTTAGCACCTCATCGGCAGCGGCTGGTTCGTGAGCCTGCGCTGGTAGTGGGACTGCCGGGCCTGGGCTTGGTAGTGGCGTCGCCATCGTGACCAGTGCTGGTAGTGCTCGCCCGGATGTTGCGGATGCGTGAAGGCTGTCAGCAGGCCCCGGAGACCATCATTCCGGCCCGGTGACGGCGAGCGCCTGGACTACGCGCGCCAGCTTCGCCCATGCCGACGACCAAGAGCTCAGCTGACCTGGGCTTAGGTGGCTTAGGCGGGCCGCGAGGGACTTAGGCCTGCCTAGAGATGCTCGGGACGCGGAAGATAGGGCATCCGTCCGATGCCGGGGGCAGGGCCTTACGACGAATGTAGAGGGTGTGGGGAGCCAGACGAGGTTCCCCCAGGGCCCGAGGAGGGACCATGCATCCCGAGATTCTCCGTGAACTGTCCTCACAGCGCGGCGCTGAGATGCGGGACCGGGCGCACCGGATCCTGCTGGCCCGGACGGCCAGCAAGATACTGCGGGCCAGGCGGCGCGGGCTGAGCGAGGTGGACGAGTTCGGTAGTACGCCCATTCCCCCCATTCCCGACTTCGCGGACGGATCGTTCCTGGTCTCGTCGACCAGAGCAGCGCGGGTGGCCGGAGCGGCGGACAGCCGACCGGACTCGGTGCCCGCCGCCCGGCGCGCGGCCTGAGGCGATCATGAGCACGGCCGTCAGGACCGGTGAGCTGACCGGAATGTCGGACCCGCGTGGCATGCTAACCGTAGAGATGAGCGTGCGACCCGCCAGTCCCGTCCTCGTGGGCCGGGAGGAGCAGATGGCCGCCCTGGACGCCGCTTTCGGCCGCGTGCGTCAGGGCGGACCGTCGGCTGTGCTGCTGGGCGGGGAGGCCGGGGTCGGCAAGTCCCGGCTGGTGAGCGAGTTCGGTGCGCTGGCGGGGGCGGCGGGCGCCCGGGTGCTGACCGGCGGCTGCCTGGAGCTGGGGACCGACGGGCTGCCGTTCGCGCCGTTCACCGCCGTGCTGCGTGACCTGGTGCACGAGCTGGGCGCGGACGCGGTGGCCGCGATGCTGCCCGGCCGGACCACGCGGGGGCTGGCCCGGCTGCTGCCCGAGCTGGGCGAGCCCGACGTGAGCAGCGACCCGGGCGAGGCACGGGCCCGGTTGTTCGAGGAGGTGCTCGGCGCCCTCGAGCACCTCGCCCAGCTTTCCCCGGTGGTGCTGGTGATCGAGGACGCGCACTGGGCCGACCGGTCCAGCCGGGACCTGCTCACCTTCCTGGTCGGCAACCAGCGGGCCATCAGCGGACTGCTGATCATTGTCACGTTTCGCTCCGACGAACTGCACCGCACCCACCCGCTGCGTCCGCTGCTCGCCTCGCTGGACCGGATCGGCTGGGTGGAACGAGTCGAGCTGCCCCGGCTGAGCAGGAACGATACCGGCGAGCTGGCGATACGCATCCTCGGCCGGCCGCCGGCCAGCGACCTGGCCGACGAGCTGTACCACCGGTCCGAGGGCAATCCGCTGTTCGTGGAGACCCTGCTGTGCTGTGACGGAGAGCTGAGTCCCGGGCTGCCCGAATCCCTGCGCGACCTGCTGCTGGACAGTGTGCGCAAGCTGCCGGAGGACACCCAGGAGGTGCTGCGCGTCGCGAGCGCGGGCGGCGAGACCCCCGGGCACGCGCTGCTGGCCGCCGTGACCGGCCGGGAAGACGGCGCGCTGACCCGGGCGCTGCGCCCGGCGGTGGTGGCCAACGTGCTGCGCGGTCACGGCGACGGCTACGCGTTCCGGCACGAGCTGATCCGCGAAGCCGTGCACGAAGACCTGCTGCCGGGCGAGCACAGCCGGCTGCACAGCCGCTACGCCGAGACCATCGGTGCCGATCACGCCCTGGTACCGCCCGGGCGGGCGGCGATCGAGGTCGCCCACCACTGGCACTCGGCGCACGATTCGGCCATGGCGCTGACCGGCGCCTGGCAGGCGGCGGCGCAGGCGGGCCGGGCGGTCGCGGCCGCCGAGCGGCTTTCCCTGCTGGCCCGCGTCCTGGAACTGTGGGACCAGGTGCCCGACGCGGAGCTGCGGATCGGCGGCGATCACGCCCGGGTGCTGGAAGAGGCCGTCTCGGCGGCGCACGACGCCGGGGAGTTCGAGCGCGGGACCGCGCTGGCCGGCTCGGCGCTGAAGGAGCTCGACCCGGCCGTCGAACCGGTCCGGGTGGCGCAGGTGCTCGCCACCCGCAGCCACTTCCGGGCCAGGCTGGGCCGCAAGGAATTCGATCAGGACCTGGCGGCGGCGCTGGCGTACGTACCCGCCGAGGTAGCACCGGTCACCCGGATCGAGATCCTGCTCGCGCTCGCACGCTGCGCTCACCACCCGGTCGGCGACGAGCGCTCCTACGCCGAGGAGGCGCTGGCGCTGGCCCGCGCGACCGGCGACGAGGCGAACGAGGCGAACGCGCTGCTGACCCTGGCGATGTTCAACGCCGACCCGGGCCAGCAGGCGCCGTCGGTGAGTCCGCCGGCGGAGCTGATCGCGCAGGCCCGCGCCATGGCCGAACGCCTCGGCATCGAGGACATCTTGCTCAAGGCGGCGGTGAACGAATCCCACCTGCTCGAGGGCGCAGGCGAGCACGAACTCGCCGCGCTGGCGGCCGGCCGGGCCGTCGCCAGCGCCGACGCCCAACGGCTGTCCCGCACCTCCGGCAGCCTGCTCGCGGTCAACCAGGCCGAGCCGCTGTTCGCCCTCGGCCGCTGGGACGAGGCGCTCACGGTGGCCCGCGAGGCGCTCGACCTCTACCTTGCGCCCGGACTGATCCACCGGTCCATATTGCAGGTCATCGCGGCCAGCATCGCGGTGGCCCGCGGCGACCTGGGCACGGCGGCGCAGACCGCGCAGGCCGTCCGCGAGGCCATGCGCTCGGCTCGGTACGAGGACCAGCACCAGCTTCCGCTGGCCCGGCTGGAGATCCTGCTGGCCCTGCGCACCGACGGCCCCGCCGCCGCGATGGCCGCCACGACGGCGGCCATAGACCGGTTCGACCTGCCGGCCGGCAGCCCGCGCTACGCCTGGCCGGTCGTCACCGCCGGGGCGAGCGCGGTGCTGGCGGCCGCGCGGCAGGCCGCGGGCCGGCATGACGAGCGGCGGCCCGGCGAGGCCATCGCGGTGGCCGACCGGCTGCGTACGGTGGCCGAGAAGCTGGAGGCGTTCGGCCCGGTTCAGCAGGCGCACCGGCAGACCTACGCCGCGGCCCAGGCCGAGGCTGGTCACCTGCTGGAGGCCAGCCCGGCCGGCGCCGCCCCGGCCGCCGGGCTGGTGGCGGTGCTGGCGGCCTGGGACGCGGCCGCCGCCGCGTGGGCCAGCCTCGGCGAGCCCTATCCGCTCGCGCAGGCGTACCTGGACGCGGCGCAGGCCGCGCTCGCCCTGGGCGACCGCGACGGCGCGGCCCAGCGGCTGGAACGCGCCGACCCGCTGGCGGCCGGGCTGGGCGCGGAGTCGCTCAGCGAGCAGATCGCGGTCCT
>JBEKKH010000790.1:0-3504 GCA_050010815.1 Streptosporangiaceae bacterium
GTCGGCCGCGGTCCCGGTCGCCGGCCGCCTAGCCTGGCTCCCCGCGCTCCAGGCCAGGGCGCCGACGGTAATCGCAGCGAGGGCCAGCAAGCCGCCGACCACCGCGAGCAGGCGCCGGGAACGTACCCCGGACCCGTTCGCCGAATGCCTGCCTTTCACCGCGGTCACAAACGTCCAGCCTAGGCCAGCATGCGGTGCCCGCGATCCGGTACCGCTCGTCCTCAGTGACGTGCGCCGGCGTTCTGGCCCAGGCTCCAGCGACCCGCCGGCGGACCCGGAAAGCCAGCTCCCCGCCGGCGCGGTGAAACATCGGTGCGGCTTTGCTGGAGTGACGGGATAGCATCTTCCGGGCCGGTGGTGCGGCGGCCGGAGAAATGATCGTGGTGGATCTGGGCTTCGTGGTGGAAAAGGGGTATCCCCGTACACCGGATCCACCGCCAAGCCCGGATCCACCGCGCAAATCCCGGCCAGGGCGCCGGACACGGCCGCCGGGGCGGGGCAGGCGAGACCGGGTGGGGCAGCCGGGACCACGGCGGCTAGCGTGACGCCAGGGAAGCGTTGCCCGCGGCATGCTCACTATGCCGTCAGCTCAGCCATCACCACGACAGCCCGGCCTCGCCACCTGATACCCGGTTCGCTTGGGCGGTGGCAGCCTCGGTAATCGTCCACTTTCATCCCACTGGTGCTATCGGGCCGCATAGATGATGACCTGACAGGCCCCGGGGGCACTGGCGGCGGTGATCCGAACGGCTGCGGACGTCTCCGCGGGAACGCTGACGCAATTGTGCGGTGGCCGGACGGCGGACGCAAGGCTGGACGGCGGGCGGCCGGACGGCCGGGCCCGCCGTGGTGACCAGCGTGTTTCCGGGGTCGGCGGCAGCTCGCGCTACCAGGGCGGACCGCTGGAGGCCGAACCCGCTGGACCTGCATAACTAGCGGGCACCTGCACGGATAGGCTCGAAGGCCTGGCCGGGAAACCTCTGGCCCGGCGGGAGAGGAAAAGCAGTGAGCAGCAACCTGGCCGAGCTAATTGGCATGGATGTACCCACGGGCCTGCTGATCGGCGGTACGTGGACCGGCGGGCGGGACGGCGGCACGATCCCGGTTATCGACCCGGCCACCGAGGACGCGGTGGCCGAAGTGGCGGACGGGACTGAGCAAGACGCGCTCGATGCGGTCGGCGCGGCTGCCGATGCGCTGCCGGGCTGGGCCGCGACCGCGCCGCGCCAGCGGGCGGAATGCCTGCGCCGGACCTTCGAGCTGATGACCAGGAACGCGGACTCGCTGGCCCGGCTGATGGTGGCGGAGAATGGCAAGGCACTGCGTGACGCAAAGGCCGAGGCGACGTACGCGGCCGAGTTCTTCCGCTGGTACGCCGAGGAGGCGGTGCGGATGGAAGGCGTCCTGATGCAGGCGCCGTCCGGAGCGAACAAGATCCTGGTCATGCGGCAGCCGGTCGGAGTCTCGGTGCTGGTCACGCCCTGGAACTTCCCCGCCGCGATGGCCACGCGCAAGATCGGCCCGGCGCTCGCGGCGGGCTGCACGGTGGTGCTCAAGCCAGCGTCCGAGACGCCGCTCACCGCCCTGGCCATCGCCGCCCTGCTGGCCGAGGCCGGCGTGCCTGACGGCGTGGTCAACGTGCTGACGTCGCGGAAGTCCGGTGCGGTGGTATCGGCCATGCTGAATGATCCGCGGGTCCGCAAGCTGTCCTTCACCGGGTCCACCGAGGTGGGCCGGATCCTGCTCGCCGAGGCCGCCGGGACGGTGGTGAACTGCTCGATGGAACTTGGCGGAAACGCGCCCTTCATCATCTTCGAGGACGCCGACATCGACGCCGCCGTCGAAGGCGCGCTGATCGCCAAGATGCGCAACGGCGGCGAGGCGTGCACCGCCGCTAACCGCTTTTACGTGCACGAGGCCGTCGCCGACGAGTTCAGCGGCAAGTTCGCGGCCCGCCTGGATGCCATGGTGGTCGGCCCGGGTATGGATGCGGCCACAGACGTGGGCCCGCTGGTCAACGAGCCGACCCGGACCAAGGTGGCTGAGCTCGTCGAGTCGGCCGCCGCGGACGGCGGCAAGATCGTCACCGGGGGCCGGGCGCCGGCACGGCGAGGTTATTTCTACCGGCCCACCCTGATCGACGAGCTGCCTGCGGGAGCCGGAATCCTCGGCACGGAGATCTTCGGGCCGGTTGCCCCCGTGGTCAGGTTCACCGCAGAAGCAGACGCCGTCGCCTGGGCCAACGACACCGAGTTCGGGCTCGTCTCCTACGTCTACACCGGTGACCTCAGCCGCGGCCTGCGGGTCAGCGAGGCCCTCGAAACCGGCATGGTCGGCCTCAACCGCGGCGTCGTGTCAGACCCGGCCGCCCCGTTCGGCGGCGTCAAGCAGTCCGGCATCGGTCGTGAGGGCGCCCACGATGGACTTGTGGAATTCACGGAAACGAAGTACATCGCCACCAGCTGGTGACTCCGGTTATCCACCTGAACGGCTACGCTATCGATTTCATGGGCGGAATGCGTACCAACGCTGATACCCACTCAGTCGCCAGCCCGATCTCGTCCGGCGGGCCGGATGGCCGTGAAAAACGGCCCGGAATCGGAAAGCGCTGGGCCACGGTGGCGGCTTACCTGATCGCCGGCCTGGCCCTGTTCGCGGCGTACCTGCGGCTGTCCGAAACGTACGGGCTGAATTCCGACAGCGCGAACATCCTGCTGATGGGATGGGACCTGCTGCACGGCCACCTGCTGCTGCACGGCTGGTACATGTCCGACGTCTCGTTCTACCCAACCGAACTTCCGCAGTATGCCCTGCTGGAAGGCGTCCTCGGCCTGCACATGCAGACCGCGCACGTCGCCGCGGCGATGACCTACACGCTGACGTTCGGCTTCGCCCTTCTGCTGGCCAGGAGCGGTTCGTCCGGACGGACGGCCTGGTTCAGGACGCTGGTCGCGGGCGCCATCATGCTAGCTCCGCAGTTCGGTCTCGGCGTCTTCGCCCTGGACCTGTCGGTCGGCCACATCGGCACCTCGGTCCCCCTGCTGCTCACCTGGCTGCTGCTCGACAAGATGCCGCCGCGCTGGTACGTGCCGGTGCTGACCGCGGTGCTGCTCGCCTGGGTGCAGGTGGCTGATCCCATCGTGTACGTGGCGGGGATAGCGCCGCTGGGACTGGTGGGCGCGGCCCGGGTCATCCGGGGTTTCACGCACGGGAGTGGTCACTGGACCAGCCGGATCGTCGAGCAGTGGTACGACCTGTCGATCGGCGCCGCGGCGCTCGCCGCGGCCGCGATCGCCTGGGTCGCCAACAACGTGCTCAGCGACCTCGGCGGTTACACGGTGAACCGGCTGCCGTTTTACCTAACTCCCTGGGCTGACCTGCGCAACAACGTCCCGGCGCTGTGGAAGGTCCTCGAGGTCTTCGGTGCGGACTACACCGGGGTCAGCGGTGTCTGGCTCGCTCTCGCATTCCTCCACCTGGCCAGCGTGCTCGCCGTCGGCTGGG
>JBEKKH010000791.1:0-3988 GCA_050010815.1 Streptosporangiaceae bacterium
GCGGACGATTTCATCGTCGGGTTCGAGTATCAGGAGGACGCTGAACGGTTCCTGGACGAACTGCGCGGCAGGTTCGCGAAGTTCGGACTGGAACTGCACCCGGGCAAGACGCGGCTGATCGAGTTCGGGCGGCACGCCGCCCGGCACCGGAAAGCGCGCGGGCCCGGCAAGCCGGAGACGTTCGATTTCCTGGGCTTCACGCATATCTGCGCGACGGCCGGGAGCGGACGGTTCTGGTTGAAGCGGATCACGATCTCGAAACGGATGCGGGCGAAGCTGAAAGAGGTCAAAGGCCAGCTCACGCAGCGCATGCATCTGCCCGTTCCGGAGCAAGGCCGCTGGCTGGCCAGCGTGCTGCGCGGGCACATGGCGTACTACGCCGTGCCCGGCAACATCCAGGCAGTGGCGGCCTTCCGTGACCAGGCGATCCGGCACTGGCGGCGGACGCTTCGGCGCCGCAGCCAGAAAACCCGGATCAACTGGGAACGGATGGACCGGATAGCAACCCGGTGGCTACCGCGCGCCCGCGTGATGCACCCCTTCCCCGAAGTGCGCTTCACCGCCACACACCCAAGGTAGGAGCCCAGTGCGGTAATTCCGCACGCTGGGATCTGCGCGGGGGGCCGCCTGCAAAGGCGGTCCCTACCGCGACCATTCATTGCCGGACACGCCCGCCGTCCCGGACATAATGCGTCTGCCAGAGATCCGCGACGCGCTGCTGACTCCCGGAAGATTCACATAGGCACACCTCCCGGCACCGAGCGGCCTGCACGGGTAACGCTCGCCGCGTACGCTTTCTCCATGCCGGAACCGAGCGACGAGGAACTGGACGCGCTGGTGGAAGAGGCCACGGTCGACGCGTACGGCGATGACGAGCAACTGGGCGGCTTCGCCGTGATGATCGAGGACAACCTGGAGGTCCCCTTCAAGACCACGGTTCTGGGTGTGACGGTGACGGTCCAGAAAGTCACCCAGACGGAGTCCGGCATCGTCGCTGTCTGCGTCCGCGACGGCCACCACCAGGCGATCTCCGTCCTCGACCTGCCGCTGCCCGAGCCGCCACCGAAAGGCGCACAGTGGATCGCCGCCTACCGGCGCTGGGCGGGTGGCCTGTGAGGGAGTACCAGGGCGTGAGGATGTCCTGGGTCGAACTGGACCGGATCCTCACGGATCAGATTCTCCACGACGACGACATCCGGCGTCGCGTAGCGGCAAGCGGCAGGCCGTTGCGGTCGCACGCCACGGGCATGAGCGACGACGACCTGGTCGCCAAGCTCCGTGGTCTCGGGGTGGACGCGGACCGCGAGAAGCTGGCGGGGGTATGCGACGGAGCGCTGTCCGCCGAAGAAGTCGTTAGCGGGCAGCTCGGGCTGCACGATTGGGACGCCGACTGGGCCTGGATCTGCCTGACCGAACTCTGGCAGCGCTGGTGGCCGGAGAAGGCATGCCTGGAACTCCTGGACGACAAGGTCCAGGAAGGCTACGACGCCGACCGGCGCAACGACTCCGTCGCCAGCGGCAGGATCTGGCTCGGGGCCTGGTCGGACGTGCTGCGGATTTGCGATGCCATTAGCGCCAGGTCGATCAGGGAGTTCGACGACCGTTTCCCGATGACGCAGTCCCTGTTCAACTGGTGCCAGGACCTCGAAATGGCGCTGCAGAATGGCGGGGAACATGACCTGGAGTTGCGGACGGCGCGGCTTGAAATGGCTGCGGAGTGGCTCTGGAGGTTCCCAAGTGAAGACGAGCTGATCACCGGGAACTTCCGTAGGGCGCTGGCCGACTCCTATTTCGAGACCGGGCATCAGCAGAAGGCGGACGAGTTGTACCAGTCGTGGCTGGACGACGATCCCGCCTGGGGATGGGGATGGATCGGCTGGGCTGACTGTTACACGCCCCACGGTCCCGGCAAGACACAGGCCTACGCGCGGGCGGAAGAGATCCTGCGCCGTGGCTACGCTGTCACCGGAGTACGGGAAGCTGAGGATATCGCGGGACGGCTGGCGGACATCTGCGGCAGCACCGGCCGTCCCGACGAGGCCAGGGAGTTCCGGCAGCAGGCGGAAAAGGACCGGCGCGCCGGGCGGCCGACGGCCTGGGCGTCGCCGACCGTGCCGGTCGGCGAGCCGCCTGCCGCGAAGCAGTACCCAGCCGGGAAGACCGGACGGAACCAGCCGTGCCCCTGCGGAAGCGCGAAGAAGTTCAAGAAGTGCTGCGGTGACCCTGCGTTGGCATGAGCGGACAGGTGCGACCTGCGCGCTTCGCCGGCCCGCCTGTATGGATTGCCTGGAGCTGGCGAAGGCATCGCATATTTCGAGGACAACCAGGACGGCCAGCCAGGCAAGCGCTGCGCCGCCAGGCCGTACACCAGACGGCGGACAGTGTTGCCCTCGGCGAGGGCTTCGGGAACCCAGGGGAGGCTCGGGCCTGTGCGGCGATGCGCCCTATCCGAAGCATGAAGGCGGCAGATGGTGTGGCCCCTGCCTGACCCTGCGGGAGCCGGCCGTCTAGCCTTACGATCGGGTGTCATGCCATCGAACCGGATGAACCGTGACGAGTTTTACGCCGCGATAGCACCGCATGACGACGCGCGCCTCCGCAAGATCTTGTGGACCGTCTACTGGCGCGGGAACGCTCAGCTCCGCGAGCGTATCGAGGACGAGCTGCGCCCGCAGGATCAGCCGAAGGTAAAGCCGAAGAAGGAGCTACCAGACCCGGTCGGCGTCCTGGAGGAGGTGACGACCTTCGTCGAGCTGGCCAAGGACGGTGCCTACATGGCGGGGGACCGCCGAGTGCACCACACCGAACGGTCGAAGTGGCGGTATACGTTCCGCCGGCTGGTAGCCGATGCGCTGGCGGCCCTCACGGCCGGCGACCCCGTGCCTGCACAGCAGGCCGTCGCGAAGATTGTCGATCTGGCCTGCGATATGAAGAGCTACGACTATTTCCACTCCGACGATCCGGTAGAGGTCGCCAAGTTCGTGGTATCGGAGGCCGTGGCCGCGCTGTGGGAGTCGGTACTCCGGCACGGCGGGTTCGCGGCGCTCGCTGGCGGCGCACCGGAGCAGCTCATCCGCTGGGAGGCAGGCTACGGCTGGACCCGCCGGGGCTACGGTCAGGTGGCGGAGAAGGAGACGCCCCTGGCCGTTCAACTTGCCCGGCTGCTTACGACGCCAGATATGTGGCGGACGTTCGCCGAGTCCTACCTGGAGGCGCTGGAGGCGGCCGCACGCGCGGATCCCAAGCGGCCGCGCACCGTGTACGGAACCTTCGATGAGATCAGTTACCGACGCAAGGAGCGGGCGGACGACCTCGCCACATGGCACGAGATGCTCCTCGACCGGTTCGCGGGCGCCCCCGAGGACGAACTGCTGGACCGGCTCGTCGCCAGCCCCGCACTCACTGGACCGGAACTCATCTTCCTGCGCGCGAGGATCGCCGAGCGCCGCGGTGACCTTTCCCAGGCCGCCGCGCTCGTCACCAAATGCCTGAAGGAGATGCCCGGCCGCCAGCTGTACCTGGACTTCGCCGTTAAGGTCGGCGCTGAACTGCCGTCCCGTGCCCGCGAGATAGCGGCCGAACGCGCCCGGACAGCCAAATACGCCGGGACGACCTGACCAGATCTCTGCCGCCCCAAAGGTTTTCCCATCTGCTTACGACGGCGATAAGGTCACATTCACCCAGGCAGGCTTTCGTATACCCGGTCAGAGGGCGTCCTCCCGGATGCGCCCACGTCCCAGTATTCCTGACTGGCAGGTCTTCTGCCGACCCGGGAGCAGCCGGCTACCGTCCGGCAAAGAACAGCCCGCGTGTGTTGATGAAGACCACCTGCCTGCGATCTTCCGGTTCGCTGGCCCTGTCGTCATCCGGAACATCTCGACGAGCTCATGGCGAGGGTATAGCTCCTCTTCCTCGTCCCGGTGCCGGGCTTTCCGCCGACGGCCGAGGACCAGGCGGGGAACACGGATCAGCTGCGGCCGCTCGTCCC
>JBEKKH010000792.1:0-3491 GCA_050010815.1 Streptosporangiaceae bacterium
CGGACGCGAGCTGCTGCTTGTCGAACAGGAACAGCGTGGCCGCCCGGGCCGTGGCCACGTCCCCGTCGGCCATCAGCCCGGTGAAGATCTCGTACAGGTCCCGGGCGAACACCTCGCGGTAGGAGCCGAAGTAAGACGGCTCACCGTTCGAGGTCACCCCGGCCGGCACCGACTGGCCCCACGGGCTGGCCAGCGACGCGACGATGGCGCCCGGGTAGGTCTTGTCCTCGCTCGCCTTCAGGACGTTGGCCGACAGGTAGTAGTGAGCCGCCTCGGTGGTCGGGCGCTTGAGCCCGGCGTCGTAGCTGACCCAGCCGAGCAGGTACTTGGCCGCGGTCAGGACGAACGAGTGGCCCACGGAGGTGTTGGCGACAGAAACGGACTGGGCCTGGCTGCGGCCGAAGCCCAGCGCGAGGGTCACCTGGTGGCTGCTACCCGGGGTCACGTCCTCGGTCGCGACGATGTGGCCGTCCGGCGCCGAGGTGTAGGACGTGAGCATGTGCGT
Source organism: Streptosporangiaceae bacterium (assembly GCA_050010815.1). Classification (GTDB taxonomy): domain Bacteria; phylum Actinomycetota; class Actinomycetes; order Streptosporangiales; family Streptosporangiaceae; genus Palsa-504. Next base: position 506 of record JBEKKH010000792.1, read on the forward strand.
CGCGTCGAGCTGGGTCAGGCCGTCGCTGGCGGTGCCCTCGTAGCCGACGCTGGCCGCCTGGTCCGAGGAGGACGCCAGGGCCATGTAGGTCGGCACCGCGTAATCCCGGTTGGTGGCGTCGGTGACCGTGTTCGTGCTGTAGACCACCGGGACCGGGGCTCCGGCGGAGGTGTCCACCACGCCGGTGTTGGCGCCGGCGTTCTCGGTCCCGCCCCCGCCGTTGCCGTTGACGTGCGCGTCGAGCCGGGCGTACAGGTGCAGGCCGGCCAGGTTGGTGCTCGAGCCGGGGGTATCGGCCAGCGTGGTGTGCATCAGCACCGTGTCGCTGGCCGGGTCGGTGATGTAGCTGGTGATCAGCCGGAAGCCGTGCGCGGCGTCGGTGGCGGTGACGGTACAGGACATGCCGGTGGGGTCGGCGGCCACCGTGTACGTCATATCCCGGGTCTGCAGGTCGGTGAACGTGGACCCGTCGGTCACGACGTACTGCAGCGTGCTCACGTTCGTGTTGTCGATGGTGGGCTCATAGACGTCGGACAGCACCCCGTCGGCCACCGTGTACCAGACCTTGGAGCCGGTGCCCGCGGCCGTGCCCACGCAGTCCTTCCTGGCCAAGTCGAAGTACGACGCCGCGCCCGGCGCGTCCGGCGCCACCGTGGCCGCTGGGGCCGCGCTGGCTGCCCTGGCCGCCGGGGCGGCGACCGCCAGGCCAGCCACGACGGCCGCACTCGCGGCCAGGGTGAAGAAACGACGTCCACGTCCCATGGGCCAGGCCCCTCCATCGTCTTGCCTACTCGAGAGTCGCACATCCGCCTGTTTGGGGGGCTTTGGACGGCAACCTCGGTCCGAACGACCCTGGGCTAGCCAGCCAGGGCCAGTGCTGAGCTTTCACCCACCCGGCGCGCACGTCAAGTAACAATCCGGAAATACTGGACTGCGTCCGCCTGCCGGGCCGGATACGGGCAGCCCTCTCATCCTGTGACGTCCCCGGGGTTCGGAGCCACGAGCCTGCCGCCGCGGCAGCAGGATTGAGATGTCCCGCAAGGGACACGGCGTGCTGCCGCAAGTGATCGCCAGGCTGGAGGGCCTTTTGCGCACTACACTAATTTTCGGTCACGGGCTTGCCGTCAAGCTCGACCGAACGCGCGCAGGCGACCAAGCCAGAATCCTCGGACCAAAAGACTATCTCCACTTGAATTGCACCCGAAGCGATCCGATTGATGCGGACCTCCGTCAGTTCAGCATATTTCCACGGCCCAGGTATCGCATTAATGAAACGGAATTCAGAAAGCTCTTTTAAATTCCAGCCTGTGGTAATCTACCTGCGCGCCAGAAGTTACATGGCAAGCCATGATATTGAGAATACTGCGAACTTGTTCGGCTGTCGGCTCCTCATCAAAACTGCGCGAGCATCGGACCCGCTGACGCTGTTAGTCCCGTTCGGCTTAGGTTGGTGCTGCCGTAGGGATCGTAGTAGCGGGTATCGGTGACCGCCTACTCATCGAACCAAGCGAGTAGATCCTCTAGTACATGAGGGGCATCAGTGACTCCCTGACTGACGAACCGTTCCAGTTCGATCGTTTCATCATCACGAAATTCGATCTCCCAGCGCTCGCCGGGAATCGCGACTGAAACCATTATGGCGTCATCACGCGCGATCAAAATCTCGAAAGATGCGTGACGCAAGCGCAGTTCCCGACAGAGTTCGGAAGCGCGGGAGAGTGCCGTCATTACTTATTGAACCTGCTATCCGTTAGGAGTTTCAAGATTGTCTTGAAACCGGGCTGGTTCGCACGTGCGGCTGCGCGGATCTCGTCCATAGTCATGTCCATGACATCCGACCATGCCGGAGACCCAGGCGGCAACGGTGCTCGCATGATCGACCCGAGTTTTCCCTTCAAAATATCTGACACCTTGGGGCTTCCTTGTCCAGGTCCAGTAGGGCAATTGTGGGCAAGAACGGAGGCAGCCGTTGTGTCGATGTAGAAGTCGTGGTCGGTGGGGATGGTGAGGTCCCACATCCAGCCTGTTCGCTGTTTGGGAGTGTAGCCACCTGCGGCGGTGGCGGTTGTGCCGCCGGGGGTGCGGAGGTGGTCGCCGGGGTGGAGGGCGGCGGCTTTGACCCAGTGGCGGGTGGCGGTGTCCCAGAACAGGTGGCTGGCGGTGGTCTTGATGATCGCGGTGCGATGGCCTGACTTGACCTTCAGGTCATACAGGTCGGTGTCGTGGTGGACAAGGACGGCCGCGACGGTCTCGGCATGGGTCTTGCCGGTCTTGACGTTGGTGGCCAGGACCTTGTCACCGGGCTTGAGCGCGGAAATGGGGACCGCGGCGCCGGAGGCCAGCAAGACCTTCGTGCCAGCGGTGAACGACTCCCCGCCGCAGCTGGCGGCTTCCTCTTCCAGCTCCTCCACTTCATCCACTTGCGCGGCGGTCAGATCGCCTAGCTCGGCTAGCTCGAGGGCATCGGTGACGGGATCACCGCCCAGCTGGACCACGTTCAGCAGGGTCAGCCCCGCGATCCCCAGCGCCTGCCAGGAGAGATGTTTCTTAGACTGCGCGGCGTGACAGACCCCCGACCAGCCCCTGAAGTTTGAGTAGGGTCCACTGCAGCTGAACTCGGGCTTGGCCGACGTCTGGGGCCTGCTCACGGGGGCGGTTTTTACCGGGTGCGCGCGGAAGTAGTTGACGCTGGCGCAATGAGTGCCGTTGCAGATCATGCGGGATCCGGTACCGGCCGTGTCGGACGGCGGGGTGGTCTTGCCCTTGGGCTGGGGATCGGACTTCTGCTGGCACTGCACGACGTCGGGGTGGCTGCTGCAGTCAATGCTGCCGCTGCCGCCGCCGCCGCCGTTGGTGATCATCATGGCGCCGGAGGGGTCGGAGTTGGTGGCGGGGTTGTCGGCGGCGTAGGCGTAGGCGTTCAGGTCCTGGGGCTGGTAGGGGTTCAGCAGCGGGTCCGGGGAGATGAACGAGCCGGTGCCGGGCT
>JBEKKH010000793.1:0-3485 GCA_050010815.1 Streptosporangiaceae bacterium
CACCGCCCCCGGCGGCGGGCATACGAACCACAGGCCAGAGAGGGCACGATCTTCTCGCTGTGGAATGCCAACGGGTACCGTGGCGGCAATTGCGGCACCTTCTCGGGAGGCTGCCTGACCAGCACGGATGAATAATCGGCACCCACAGCGTCGGCCTGCCACCCGCCTAACCCGCTGGCCAAGGTGTCTACCAGCTGTCAGCTACCCGGCGGGACTGGGGGGATCTGGTCGAAGGCCAGCCCGCTTGAGCCTTCCCCGCGGCCGGTCTGCCTGCGTACTCGGAGCCAGGTGTAGACCTGCCCGTCGGGCGCGCGGGTCCGCTGGTAGGCCTGGTTGACGCGGGTGCCCGCCCGCGATACCTCCTCCTCGTGCACCAGGTAGGGCTGGGGCGGGTCTTCATCCAGGCCCTGCCGCATCAGCATCGTGCGCGGCTGCACCTTGACCGGCGGATTGGGATCGCCTTCGAGGATCCGGGGGAGCGCGGACCGCTGCAGCTGGATTTCCCGGTTGTCGCCATCGACGTGCACAGGCACGAACGGAATCCAGTTCTCCGGCACGGTCGTCATCACCTGGTAGCGGACGGACGCGCTGGCCGCAGGCGGCGGGGGCGGCGCTCCGGACTGCGCTAGCTGTGCCTGGTAGAAGGCCAGCGTCTGCTTGGCGGTTTCCAGTCCGGGTTTGCTGTCTCCGCTGGCCAGCGGGACGGTCTTTTCCACCGCCCACACCATGTTCGCGACTTCGTCGCGGAACATCCAGACGTCCTCGGTCAGCGGGCCCTCCTGGATCTTGGACGCGGTGGGCATGAGCAGCAGGCTGGTATCCGCCGGGACGTTACCGCCGCCGGCCACGTTCACCGTGAACATGCTCCAGCGCTGCCAGGCGTCGTCAGGGCCGCTGCCCGCCGCGGTCAGCCAGAACCGTTCGCCGAAGGTGTTCTGCACGACGAACCCGCTGATGGTCGCGATGGCCCCGGCGGGCAGCGTGTACGGGATGACGAACCAGTCGTTCGCGTAGACCAGCGCGAACTCCAGGAACAGCAGCTTGGCCAGGTCGGTGGTGCTGGCGTCGATGTCACCGTAGTTGGTCTTGCTGTCCTCGAACGCCCACCAGCGGGTGTTCGGCATGCTGGCGAACGAGACGGGGACCGGGATCATCGTGCGCGGGGCGTCGGCGGGCAGGCCGGTAACCCCCGACCCGGCCACCTCGCCGAGCGTGGCCCCGGCGTTCACGTCGACGCTGTACCAGTCGAGGCTGCCCTGGTAGTACTCGCTGGCGGTGTATACCTTCTCGTTATCGGCGCCGGGCGGCGAGGGGAGCGGCGCGGACGCGGCGAACTGGTACTCCAGCCGGGGCGGGATCCACGCGTCGTTGCCGGCGCCGGGCTGCTGTAGCAGCCGGGCGAACCAGGCCAGGAAGCCGGTCGCCTGGCTGTCGATCGCTTCGTAGTCGGTAGGCGCGATCGCGGCGATGCCGTCGTAGGCGTGATGCGCCGGGTCGGCGGAGAGATAGGTATACAGCGCGCCGCCGTCCATCGCCCGCCCGGCGGCCGCGGAGAACAGCTGCCAGACCTCGGGCTGGGCGCAGCGGTCGGCGTCCTGCGCGCTGGCCGGGTCGGGCGCGGTGATCGGGTAGGCCTGCACGAAGGCCTGACGGTAGTCGCCGATCCCGCTAATCATGGCCAGCCACTGTCGGCCCATGGCCAGGCGCACGTCCAGCGAGGCCGGACGCCCGCCGGTGGTGAGCGGCACGGTGCGCTGCTCCACCGTGGCCTCCAGCGGGACGTTGTACTCGAACGCCTGCGCGGCCTGGCCATCCGCCTGGTATTTGGTCAGCCGGGTGGTGTTGATCATCAGTTTGGCGTACACCGGGGAACCGGCGTCACTGCCGCGAGCCTCGCCCATCTGCCACTGCTTGGTGATCATCCACAACGGGTCCCGTACTTCGGCCCGCAGCGCGCGGTCGAAGGCGATGGTGCGGGGTCGCGCCTCCAGCCGGTCCCAGATGGTGACCGACGGGTAGAGCCTGGCGGCCAGCGCTTGCTGGATATCGCCGACCCGGCGTGCGCTAGGCATTGGTGCTCCCGAGTTGACGCATCACTCCGTTGGCCGCCGCCAGGCTGGTCACGATCGAGATGCCGTACAGGGTGGAGGCGGTGATGGTGGCAGGCACCAGCATGGAATAAGCTGTCCCGTCGATGTCGGCCGGTTCGACGGCGCGCACCTTGGCCAGGTCGAGCGTTTCGTTGAGCGCGCCGACCAGGTCGTCCCACTGCCACGTCCCGCTGGCCGTCGCCGGGGTGACGAGCAGGATGACCTGCGGGGCCTCGTTGTCCGGCCGGTCGAAGTTGAACGTGATCCCGGTCGTGCGGCCGGTGGCGGGAATGACCTCGGTCCATTCGTCGAGCATCAGTCCGCACTGCGGGGCGGACTTGTCGAACGGCACCGGGTAGTACGCCGTGTAGCAGAGCCGGTCGCTGTCGGGGCGGTCGGCGGGATCGAACTGCATGGCCACCCAGGACGCGCCCGCCTGGTAGGGGAACTGCACGGGCAGCAGCGCAGGCACGTCGTCGGGGCCGCGCAGCGCCTCCACCAGCACGGTGGTAGTCTCCCACGCCTTGATCATGGGCCGGACCCGGGCCACGCCGTACATCCACTCATCGACCGGCTGCCCGATGCCCTCGGTGTTGATCAGGTAGTTGAGTAGCGCGCCGTCGGTGGATGCCGTGACGGCGTTGGCCCATTCGTCGGCCTGCGCCTGAGCCAGGGTGAACTCCGGTACGACCTGGAAATCCTTCCCGAGCAGGGCCGCGGCCCCGGCCGCCAGGGCGGCGACGGCCGCGCTGGCGGTGGTCGCCGCATCATGCACGTCGAGCTGGGCCTGGGTGGCCGTGCTGCGGGCGGTGATCTGAGTGAGCTGGCTGTTCAAGGTGGCTGACACGTCCGCCGCGAGCAGGACCGCCTGGTCGCCGAGCGGGGTGGCGTCGAACCCGGCGCTGTCTATGTCGGTGACCGGCAGCAGCGCGGTCAGCTCGGCCAGGATGGCCGAGAACGACGTGGAGGTGGTATCGAGCACGGCGGTGAACTGGCCGACGCGCGTGACGAAGGCGGCCCGCGTACCGTCGAGTGCCGTCCGCAGCAGGGCGGGGGTGGCCGGCCGCGGCTGCAGGGCCGTGGTCAGCAGGATCTCCGCTGCCTCCAGGGCACTGAAGGCCGCGTCGTCGGTGGCCGGGGGGTTCGCGTCGTAGGCGGCGATGCGCGCGTCGTAGTCCGCCAGTCGGCCGTTCCAGCGCTCTACCAGGGCCGTGACCTGCGTCATCAGCGCCGCGATGGCGCCGTGCCGTCCGTCCAGGGCGAACCCCCAGCCGGCCGAGGCCAGCCGGAACCCGGCGGCCCGGTGCAGCAGCGATATCGCCAGGTCGAGGTAGGCGTCGATCTGGGCCAGGATCGTGGCCCGGTTGGTCACCGGATCGGCCACCACTGGGGCCA
>JBEKKH010000794.1:0-3482 GCA_050010815.1 Streptosporangiaceae bacterium
GGGCTGCAGGCCAGCCTGGACGACGTCGCGCGGCACGCGGGGGTCGGCGTGGGCACCGTCTACCGGCGGTTCCCGGACAAGGAGTCGCTGGTCGAGGCGCTGTTCGAGGAGCGTCTCGGGCAGGTGGCGGCCATCGCAAGCAAGGCGCTCGCCGAGCCGGACTCGTGGACCGGCCTGACCGGGTTCCTCGAGCAGGCGTGCGAGCTGCTCAGCAGTGACCACGGCCTGCGGGAGATCCTCATGTTCGCCACGTACGGGCGGGACCGGGTGCAGGCCGCCAAGACCCGGATGCAGCCGCTGATCACCGCTCTGGTCGAGCGGGCGCAGCGGGACGGCAAGCTGCGCGCCGACCTGCGCCCCACCGACATGTTGTTCATCGAGTTCATGCTCACCTCGGCCGCCGGCTACGCCGAGCAGGTCAGGCCCCAGGTCTGGCGGCGCTACCTCGCCCTGCTCACCGACGCGCTGCGACCCGCTCGGGGCGACACGGCACCGCTGCCGGTACCCGCCCTGACCCCGGACGAGATGGCCGCAGTCATGCGCTCGATCCCACCGTAGCCAGGAGCCCGCTGGAAAGGAGTACCGGCGCCCCGTCGCGAGCCGTGACCACGTCCCGGCGAATGTCGCGCACCGAGGTTAGGTGGTCCGCGCCGGGTGTACTACTTGACGGGTGCGTGCGCTAGTCCGGGCGGCGTCCAGCACGGCGGCGGTCGCGACGGCGTCCCAGGGGTCTACCGGCACCGGTTGGGTGCCGCGGATGGCGGCGGCGAAAGCGGGGTAGAACAGGTCCCAGGCTCCGCGTGCGGAGGGCACGAGTTCGGCCGTGTCGCCGCGGAGCAGGTGTCCCCACCGATTGGGTGGTTCTGCTCCCCACTGCTGGCCGGCCGACGCCGGTGATGCCCCGCTTCGCAGCCGGGCTTCCTGGCCATCGGCCTCGGCGATAAGGTAGCTGCCCGAGGTGCCGGCGGCGCGCAGCCGCGGGCCGGGGGCCCCTTGCCGCCAGCTGCCCCACAGGTGGGACAGCGCGCCGCCCTCGTGGGTCAGCGCGATGAAGAAGTCGTCATCCAGGCCGCCGGGCTCGCTACGGTAGTGCATCTCGGCGTACACGCCGCTGACCGGGCCCGCGAGCACCAGGGCCTGATCGGCCAGGTGGCTGCCGAAGTCAAGCAGGGTGCCGCCGCCGGCCGCGGGTGGGCCAGGGTCGGGCCTGAACCGCTCGAACCGCGACTCGAAGACGGTCAGCTCGCCCAGCGATCCGTTGCCGAGGAGTTCGCGCAAGGTCAGGAAGTCCGAGTCCCAGCGGCGGTTCTGGTAGACCGTCAGCGGGACTCCGAGCTGCCCGGCAAGCTCGACGGCCTGTCGGGCCGACCCGGCGTCCAGCGCGAACGGCTTGTCGCAGGCGACCGCCAGGCCCAGGCGCAGCGCCTCCTGGGTGAGCGTGACGTGGGTGGCCGCCGGGGTGGAGATCGCCACCGCGTCGGCTCCCGCGCTGGCCAGCTCCTGCAGGGAGGCAAAGGTCGGGCGGGCGAGATCGGTGGCGACCTGGCGGCGGCGCTCGGGTGAGGTGGTGACCACGCCGAGGAACTCGCAGTCCGGGGCGGAGGCGAGCAGTGGCGCGTGAAAGTACCGGCCGCCAAGGCCATAGCCGGCCAAGCCGATGCGGACAGGTGCGGGCACGAAGGGACTCCTCCCAGAGTGATCGGTCAACAGGCTAGAGGAAACAGGTCCGCCGGATGCCGGATCGGCTAGGGGATCAGCCGGTCGGTCAGGTCTATGAGCATCAGCGGGATGTTGCCCACGCTGTCTGCCACTCCATTATCGCTGCCCGGCCAGCGCCGTCCGGGCCACCGCGCCGTCAGTCCGCCCCGCATCCGCTCATGCTGCTCGATGAAGTGCCGTCCGCTGGCTCCGTTCCAGTTCTCGGACTGCTCCGCATTCACCGCCACGAAGGCCACGCTACATCGCCCAGCATCCACAACCTCAAGGAACTCCGGCCGCGGGTGGGCGGTGCCAGCGAGGTACACCTGCTTCGTCTTCGCCGCTGCCCGCCAGTGACCAGTGAAGATCCGGCAGACTCCCGCCGGGCTCGGGACGCCATCGAATAGCTAGAATTATGGCTATGGAGACCCTGTCGATTACCGAGGCGAAGAACCGATTCACGGAGATCGCCGACCGCGCCGCCGCCGAACACGATCATTTCACCGTGACCAGGAACGGACACCCGCACGTCATGGTGGTCTCCGTTGCGGAATGGGACGAACTGCAGGAAACGATCGCGGTGCTGACTGATCCCGAAGCCCGTGCTGACCTAGCCGAGTCGGCGGAGGCCACGCAGCGCGGCGACTTCACCACCGAGGAGGAGATGCAAGCGATACTGGATGCCCGGCTGGGCGGCAACGGGCGGTGACCGGACGGTACGCCGTCCTGCTGACACCGCCGGCGAGGAGGGCGCTGGCTGAGCTTCTGCCGCCGGGGGTCGCTGCCGCCGCGGTGGGAGCTGATCACCAGCGCGCTGGCGGACGATCCATGGCGGGTCGGCAAACCCTTGCACGGACCTTACGTGGGACTTCATGCGGCCAGGCGTGGCACCTATCGGGTCCTGTACAAAATCGATGAGGGCAAGCACGCCATCGAGATCCGCTCTATCCGGCACCGGGCAGACGCCTATCGCACGTAAGTGATCGGTGCGAAGCCCAGCGGGTGGTGTGCTTCTATTACCGAGCTTAGTCGACGTATTCGAGAAAGATCCGGTGGTCGAAGCCACCGCGCTCGCCGCGCTTACGGCTCGCTTCCGACACAATGTCCTCCCAGCCCATGTCATGAGCCGCGGCCAGAGCCTGCAGTACCTCCAGCACGTCGGCCAGCTCCGATGCCAGCTGCCCGTCCGGCGCCGCCTGCGCTTCATGTGCCTCCTCCAGCAGCTTCGCCCGCAGGGCCGCCTCATAGCCGGCCTGGTCCAGGACCCGGGTAACAGCCTGATGCCCGTCTGCGACGATGATCGCCGGCACCTGGTCGCGGACAAGCTTGTGGTAGGTGACGCGCATGACCTGGACAGTACCGCCCAGCTGATCAGAGCAGAATGGCAACGTGTTGCCATTCCAGAACGCCGCCCCGACCCCAACGGGGGACTGGCGCCATATCGTCCGCTTCGGCCTGAATTTGGCCAGCTGCAAGTTCGCCTTGGGCCAGGCGCTCCTGGAGCTAGCCGCCCGGCAGCAGACCTTCGTTCCGCTACCGGAACTAGCGGTTCCTTACGCGGCCCGCCTCTGCGAGCACCTGCAGGTCGAGGACCGGCAGAGCACCGCGCCCCAGAGCCGGTTCCTGGACGCCTGCCGGTCCCGCAACCGCGGTGACCTGGAGGGCGCGCAACTCACCGAGGCCACGGTCCGGCTCGGCTTCGCCAACGTCATCGACGCCTTTCCACATCAGCCGCGGCGGCCAGCCCACCCAGACCCGCTTCTTCGTCGACGAGCGGGCCAGCC
>JBEKKH010000795.1:0-3463 GCA_050010815.1 Streptosporangiaceae bacterium
CATCAGCAGCCGCCGCTGCCGCTCATCCAGATGAGGCAGGATCGTGTCGAACTTCGCCGCCAGCACCCGCTCATCGATCTCCATGACAATGGCCATACCAGAAGCATGCCCCGACATCAGCAGATGTTCAAGTTAATTCGAGACAAGCCCTAACTATAGTTCACTGAACTATAGTTCAGTGGATCGTAGTTCAGTAGATCGTAGTTCAGCGCTGGTGAGGCCGACACGGCGGCGTCGCGCTGGATCAGCACTTCTGACGGGGTTCGCTGTTGCTTGGCGACGGAGCGCCATGGTCGCCTAGGTAGGGGCGAGGGACGGGGATGCCGAGGAGGACGGGCGCCGCGGGGGCCTCGGAAGCATCCGGGATCTGCGGGCTGGGGGACGCGGCGGCGGCCTGCCAGGCATCGCCGGCGACGGTGCGGCGGAGGGTGAGCGGGGCGTCATCGGCGAGCAGGTAGTGGGGGGCACCGCGGGTGATAGTCACGGTGACGATGTCGCCGGGCCGCGGAGTGCTCTGGTGCGGGGCGAAGTGCACGAGGCGGTTGTCACGGGCCCGGCCGGACATGCGGTGAGTGGCGGCATCCTTGCGGCCTTCACCCTCGGCCACCAGAACCTCCACGCATCCGCCGGACAGCTTCAGGTTCTCCGCGTAGGTGGTCTCCTCGACCAGGGCGGCCAGCCGCTCGTAGCGCTCCTGCACGATGGCCGCGGGTACCTGGGCGTCCATGGTCGCGGCCGGGGTTCCCGGGCGGATGGAGTAACGGAAGGTGAACGCGCCCGCGAACCTGGCCTGGCGCACCAGGTCCAGGGTGTCCTCGAAGTCCGCCTCGGTCTCGCCGGGGAAGCCCACGATGATGTCGGTGGTGATGGCGGCGGCGGGGATGCTGGCCCGGACCCGGTCCAGGATGGCCAGGTAACGGTCTCGCCGGTAGGCACGGCGCATCGCCTTAAGCACCGCGTCCGAACCGGACTGCAACGGCATGTGCAGGCTCGGCATGACGTTCGCGGTCTCGGCCATCGCCTCGATGACGTCGTCGGTGAAGTCCCGGGGGTGCGGCGAGGTGAAGCGGACACGCTCCAGTCCCTCGATCTCTCCGCAGCTGCGGAGCAGCTTGCCGAACGCCTGACGGTCGCCGAACTCGGCGCCGTAGGAGTTCACGTTCTGGCCGAGCAGCGTGACCTCGAGCACTCCGTCGGCCACCAGCGCACGGATCTCGGCCAGGATGTCGCCGGGCCTGCGGTCCTTCTCCTTGCCCCGCAGGGCGGGCACGATGCAGAAGGTACAGGTGTTGTTGCAGCCAACCGAGATCGCTACCCAGGCCGAGTAAACGGACTGACGCCGGGCGGGCAGCAGCGAGGGAAACGTCTCGAGCGTCTCGGCGAACTCGGCCTGCGCCTCGTTCCTGACCCGGGCCCGCTCGAGCAAGGCCGGCAGCGAGCCCATGTTGTGCGTGCCGTAGACCACGTCGACCCAGGGCGCGCGCTGGGTGATCTTGGTGCGCTCCATCTGGGCCAGGCAGCCGCCCACCGCGATCTGCATGCCGTTCTTCTTCTGCGAAAGCAGGTGACCCAGGTTGCCGTACAGCCGGTCGGCCGCGTTCTCCCGGACCGCGCAGGTGTTGAACACCACCACATCCGGAGCCTGCCCGTCGGGGGCGGGCCGGTAGCCGGCCTCGTCGAGAAGGCCGGCCAGACGCTCGGAGTCGTGCACATTCATCTGGCACCCGTAGGTGCGAATCTGATAGGTCCTGCCGCCTGCTGCCACATGACCAGGATAGTTGGTGGGTCTGGCGGCGCGGGGTTCCCGCGAAACTTGGGCGGCGGGGCTGGTGCGGGTGGTCACGGGCCGGCGTTGCTGGCGACAGGTGTGCTGCCCGTGCGCCGGCCGGCGCCGTGACCGGTTCCAGGGTGCCCGATGATCGTGGCGGCCGTCCAGCCGGGAACCGTGCGGCCGTGGTGAACGGGTAGCCGGCGGGGCCGTTCCGGGTGGATGATCATGGTGTGCTGCCCGTGACGCCGTTTGCTCCTTGGTGCTTGGTGCCCGGAGGATAGTTTGGCGCTGGGGGCAGTCATGCGGGCTGGGTACTGTCGCTTTCAAGCACGCCGATCAGATTCGGTTGTTTCCGCACCGCCCCCCGGGCAGCCTCGTCCTGCTGGTTTACGAGGAAAGCGAGGCGGCGATGGCCGCAGGCAAAGGCAAGGCAGACGGCACCGGTGTTCCCGGGCGAGGCGGTGACGGCGCGGAGGTAGCCGAAGACAGCACGCAGGTCGTGGAGTATGCGGCCGCGATCGACGTGGCGAAGGGCTCCGGGATGGTATGCACCCGCGTTCCGGGATCCCGCCCGGATCGCCGGCGGCAGAAGGTCTGGCGGGCCGGGGCCATGTTCAACGAGGTGACCGCGCTGATGGACCACCTGCGCGCCGAGGGCATCCAGCGGCTCGTCCTGGAATCCACGAGCGACTACTGGCGTATCTGGTATTACCTGGCCGAGGCGGCCGGGCTGGAAGTGTGGCTGGTCAACGCCCGCGACGTCAAGCACCTGCCCGGGCGGGGCAAAAGCGATGCGGCCGACTGCGTGTGGCTGTGCAAGCTGAACGAGCGGGGGATGCTGCGCCGGTCGTTCGTGCCGCCGAAGCCGGTGCGGGACCTGCGGGCGCTGACCCGGACCCGGGCGCGGCTGGCCCAGGACCAGGCCCGGCACCAGGCCCGGGTGGAGAAGATCCTGGAGGACGCGCTGCTGAAGATCTCGGTGGTGATCTCGGACCTGTTCGGGGCCAGCGGCCGCCGGTTCCTCGATGCCCTGGTCGCCGGGGAACGCTCCCCGGCCGCGCTGGCGGCGCTGGGAGACAAGCGGCTCAGGGCCACCCGCGCCGAGCTCGCCGAGGCCCTGACCGGGCGGTTCGATGACATCCATGCCTTCGAGATCGCGGTGCACCTGCGGCTGACCGACGCGATCTGCGCCGAGATCACCGCCCTGGACGAGCAGATCGGACAGCAGCTGGCGCTGGTTCCCGGCACCGCGCCCGCCTGCGCCGCCTGCGGCCTGGCCGGCGGCGGCCACGCCCCCGGCTGCCAGGACCAGGACGTTGCCCTTCTCCCGCTCGCCGGGCGGCTGGCCGAGGTCACCGGCATCGGCGCCGTCAACGGCCGGGCCATCATCGCCGAGCTCGGCACCGACCCCTCCCAGTTCCCCACCCCCGGGCACGCCGCCGGGCGGGCCCGGCTGACCCCCCGCAGCCACCAGTCCGGGGAAACAGCCCGGCCCGGCCGCACCGGCAAGGGCAACCGGTACCTGCGCGGCGCGCTCGGGCAGGCCGCGATGGCCGCGGCCAGGACCGGCACCCGCCTCGGCGCGATGTACCGGCGGATCGCCCGCAAGCGCGGCAAGCAGAAGGCCATCGTCGCGGTGTCCCGCGTCATCTGCGAGACCGCCTGGATGCTCATCTGCGACCCCTCAGCCCG
>JBEKKH010000796.1:0-3460 GCA_050010815.1 Streptosporangiaceae bacterium
TCGCCGAGCTCGGCCACGTCCATGTTGAACACGTACAGGAAGGGCTTGGCCGTCAGCAGCTGCAGTTCCCGCAGGTCGGCCACGTCAATGCCCGCAGCGGCGGCGCCCGCGGACAGAGCGGTGCCGCCGTTGAGCAGTTGCTGCGCGGCCGCGGCGGCCTGGGCCACCCGGGCCCGTTGGGGATCCTTGGCGGTCCTCGTCTCCTTGGCCAGCCGGGGCAGCGCCTTGTCCAGCGTCTGCAGGTCGGCCAGGATCAGCTCGGTGACGACGGTCTCGATGTCGCGCTCGGGCGATACGTCACCGTCCACGTGGGTGACATCCGGATCGGCGAAAACCCGCACCACCTGGCAGATCGCGTCGGTCTCGCGGATGTGCGCGAGGAACTGGTTGCCAAGTCCCTGGCCCTGAGAGGCGCCGCGGACGAGGCCCGCGATGTCGGTGAAGCGCACGCTGGCCGGCACCACGCGGGCCGAATCGTACAGCTTCGCCAGCTCAGCCAGCCGCGGGTCGGGGACGCCGACCACGCCGACGTTCGGCTCGATGGTGGCGAAGGGGTAGTTGGACGCGAGCGCGCCGGCCCGGGTCAGCGCGTTGAACAAGGTGGACTTGCCGACGTTAGGCAGGCCGACAATCCCGATAGACAGACTCACCTGCGCAGTGTAGTGGCGCCGCGGCTCAGAACTGCACCTCGTACTGCGACGGGTCGATGCGCGCCTCGACGACCAGCGGGCGGGCGGCACCGGGCGCGCGGGACCGGGAGCCGAAGCCGGCCAGCGCCTTCTCCAGGGCCGCCGGGGTGTCGACCCGCACGCCGTCACAGCCCATCGCCTCCGCCATCGCGGCCAGGTCGGTGCCGCCGATCCGGGTCGCGGTCGGCGGGTAGCCCATGGCCTGCTGGCGAAGCTCGATCCGGTTCAGGCTGTTGTCGGTGAACACCACCACGGTGATCGGCAGGCGCAGCGTCGCGGCGAGCTGCATCTCGGTCGCGGTCATCGCGAACCCGCCGTCGCCGACCAGGGCGATCACCGGGCGGTCCGGCCGGACGAGCTTGGCCGCGATCGCCGCGGGCACGCCGAACCCCATCGCCGACAGCCCGTTGGTCATCAGCACCGACCGCGGCGCTCCGGCCTGCCAGGCCTGGCCTGCCATGATCTTGTGCGAGCCGACGTCGGTGGTCACGATGGTGTCCGGCGGGGCCGCCTCGCGGGCGATCGTGACCACGTCCGACGGGTTGAGCCGGTCCGGCGCCGCACCGGCCCGCCACGCCGCACGCAGCACGGTCCGGTGCCCCGTCACCTCGGCTTCCGCCCAGCGCGGTTCGCCCGGCCACTGCTCGGTGAGCCAGCGCAGGATCGCCCCGACGTGGCCGACCAGCTCGTGCGCGCTGGCGTAGACCTGATCGGTGTTCGGCGTGGTGTCCAGGTGCATCACCGGCGTGGCGACCGACCAGGGGCTGATCAGCTCGACCGGGTCGAAGCCCGCGGCCAGGATCAGGTCGGCGCGGGCCAGCAGCTCCCAGATGACCCGGTGACCGGCCATGTCAAGCACGCCGGCGAAATACGGGTGGACCTCGGGAAGGACCCCCTTGGCCATCGGCGAGACCACCACGGGCAGGCCGGCCCGTTCGGCCAGCGCCGCCAGCTCCGGGCCGGCCCCGCAGCGCAGGGCCGCGAGGCCGGCCAGGATCACCGGGCGCCGCGCCGCCCGCAGGACCCGCAGCGGGTCACCGTCGCCGTACACGTCGACCGACCCGGCCGCCGCGCTCAGCGGGGGCAGGACCCCGGTGGCCTCGCCCGCGGGGGCGAGCCAGGTGTCCGCGGTCACGGTCAGGTGCACGGCCCCCGGACGCTCGGCGGTGGCGGTCCGCAGCGCCTTGCGGATGATCGTGTCGGCCGAGGACGGCTCGAGCCGCAGCGCCAGCTTTGTGACCGGGGCGAACATCCGGCCGTGATCCACCACCTGGTGGGTGAAGTACTGCTCGCGCTGGCTCTCGATCTGACCGGACACCGCGAGCACAGGCACCCGGTCCAGGGTGGCCGAGGCCACCCCGTTCAGCACCGCCGTCGAGCCGGGGCCCAGCGTGGACAGGCATACCCCGGGCTGGCCGGTGGCCATCGCCGCCGCCTGCGCCATGAAGGCGGCCGTCCCTTCCCGCACGGCCGACACCGGTTCGATGCCCTGGTGCCTGGCCGCCTCCAGGAAGTCGATGACGGACTCGCCGGGATAGCCGAAGATGTGCCGCAGGCCGGCCGCGTGCAGGTAGCCGGCCAGCAGGTCCGCCGTGGATGCCATCGCCCCATTCTCCACGCAGGTGGCTTGGGGGTGGTAGGACGGTTCGTTCGGTAGAAAAAAGGCTGGGCGTGTCGCCGCGGGGTTCGCGACTCAGGGTGAGATCATCGCTGCATATGAGTGCGATCTCGCTGCTGGCCGGATTGCTGCTCGGAATCGTTATCGGGGCAGCGATCGGTTACCTGTTCGCCCGTGGCCGGCTGGCCGCGGCCACCGCGGACGCCAGCGGGCACGCCCGGGCCGCGGACGAGCGCGTCCGGGCCGCCGAGGCGCGGGCCGCGATGATCGAGCGGACCGCGACCGAGCGGGCCGCGCTGGTCGAAGGACAATTGGCCGAACGGTTCCAGGCTTTGTCCGCCCAGGCCATGGACGCGAGCACGGCACGGTTCCTCGAGGTCGCGGAGGGACGGCTGCAGGCCGCGAACGCGAACGCGGCCGGCGAGCTCGAGACCCGCCGGGCGGCGGTCGAGCACATGATCGGCCCGCTGAAGGAAACCCTGGCCCGGGTCGAGGCCCAGCTGCGGGAGTCCGACGCGGACCGGACCCGGTCGCACGCGGCGCTGGCCGAGCAGGTCAGTATCGCGCGGCAGACCTCCGAGCAACTGCGGGTCCAGACCCAGGCGCTGGTCACCGCGCTGCGGCGGCCCGAGGCCCGGGGCCGGTGGGGCGAACTGCAACTGCGCCGGGTGGTCGAACTCGCCGGGATGAGCCCCCGCTGCGACTTCGAGGAGCAGGTCACGGTGTCCTCGCCGGACGGCGCCGAGTCCCCGAACATGCTGCGCCCGGACATGGTGGTGCGGCTGGCCGGCGGCAAGAACATCGTGGTGGACTCCAAGGTCTCGCTCGCCGCCTACCTGGAGGCCGCGGAGGCTGATGCGCAGGACGTCCGAACGGCCAGGATGGACGCGCACGCCCGGCACCTGCGCGAACACGTCGACAGGCTGGCCGGTAAGGCCTACTGGACGGCGCTCAGCCCGTCGCCCGAGTTCGTGATCCTGTTCATCCCGGGCGAGGCCTTCCTGGCCCCGGCGCTGGAACGTGACCCCGGGCTGCTGGAGTACGCGCTCGCCCGCAAGGTGCACATCGCCACTCCCACCACGCTGGTCACGATGCTGCGCACCGCGCAGTACGCCTGGCAGCAGGACGCGCTGGCGGAAAACGCCCGCGCGGT
>JBEKKH010000797.1:0-3452 GCA_050010815.1 Streptosporangiaceae bacterium
GCGGCCTCGGCCAGGGCATACCGGGCACGGCGCAGCAACTCACGCAGTTCCTGCCTGGCTGGCTCCGCCCACGCCGCATAGGGCTCCTCGGCCAGCGCGACGCCCGGCGACAGCAGCTCGACTACGCGCCCGGCCGCGGTGCGGGCTAGCGCGGGCGCCAACTCAAGCTCCCGCTCTGCCTGACTCGTCAGCCGCGCCGCATCATCCAGATCGACCACGATTCCTGGGCCGCCACCCAGCTGGTAGCCCTGACGGCCACCACGGATCACATCCGGACCCAGCGCGCGGCGCAGCCGACTCACTAGTGTCGCCACATGCTGCGCCGGCTCCATTGGCAGGCCGCCGTCCCACAGCACCTCGGCGATCCGGTCCACAGACACCAGCCGGGCCCGCTCGACCGCGAGCAATTTCAGCAGGGTACGGGCCTTGCGGCTGCGCAGGCTACCGTCAGCGAGCCGGACACCGTCGCGGACCACGCCGAATACGCCCGCAAGCTGCAACTCCAGCTGCGCGCTAACACCAGCTCTACCGAGCAGGTCCCTGCCCACGTCCTGTTTGTACTCGCGATCATCGATGCCGGCAAGGGACAGCTCCGACCGCGCCAAAGACGCCGAGATCTTGATCTTGCGCCATCAGATCGCCGTACTCCCCCCTCCGTAACCGGGTATGTGTCGAGCTCATCACCCCGGCCAGGCAGGCATCGATGCGACTCAGGCCCGCTTCGCCACTCGCGAAACCGGAGCGGCCGGCTTGCCAACCGGAACGCGCCGTGGCTGAAAGCGGATCCTGGACTTCGTGAACTCCGCGGGCGGCGTTTGTCCGCTGGATTTTGTCACCGTTCTGTCCTTTTCTTCGGCGGCGTTTGGGCTCTCCGGGAGAGCTTTTGCAACACGTCTCCGTGGGTGTGGTGCTCGTTATCGTCGCTGATCAGAAGCCTAGCCATCGCGGACCGGCCACATGTGCAACACCTGTCGCGGCCCCGGCGTGTAGTTGATCATGGCTCTACCAGGATGGTCCGTGAAGACACCCTATTTGTATCGGTTCTGACCCCTGGAGAACCGTGCCGGCGGTAACTAGCTGGCCGCCGTGCTGATTTCACTACAATGACCGCATGACGGTGGCAGGTCCCCTGCATGGCGCGATGCTCCTCCAGCGTGGCACCGAGGACCTGGTCGCGGTCGCCGGCGGGACAACGGGGAACAGCCCGGACACGGAGTGCACGCTCGGGACCCGCTTCCAGATCGCCTCGGTCAGCAAGCAGTTCACCGCGGCGGCCGTGCTGCTGCTCGCCGATCGCGGCGTCCTGTCGCCGGATGACCCGGTGCGCGACTGGCTCGATGGCTGCCCGGCGGCCTGGGATCCGATTACCGTGCATCACCTGCTCAGCCATTCCGGCGGCCTGGTCCACTGGCGTGACCTGCCCGGGCTGGACCTGACGAAGCCCGCCGGCGCCGGTGAGCTGCTGAGAAGGTTCGCCAGCGTCCCGCTGCTCAGCCCGCCGGGGGAGCGCTTCTCCTACAGCAGCCCGGGATTCGTGCTGCTCGGCCTGATCGTCGAGCGTGCCGCCGGGCAGCCCTACGGCGCGTTCCTCGCCCGTGAGGTCTTCGAGCCGCTGGGGATGACCGCGACATTCAGCGGGAGCCCCCGCGGTGAGCCAGGCCTGGCGACTGGGCGCCAGGACGGCGCCGTGGTGCCTTCCTGGGAGCTGGATACCGCGAACCTGGGCACCGGGAGCATCTGGTCCACAGTCGGGGACCTCGCCAGCTGGGATCGCGCCCTCGCTGACGGCGGGGTGCTCTCCGACGCCGCCCGGCAGGCGATGTTCACGGCCCACGTGCCCGTCCAGGACGACGACGGCGTCATCCGCGCCGAGGGCTATGGCTACGGCTGGTTCACCGGCACCGCCTCCGGCGGCCGCCGGATCTTCTGTCATCCCGGCGACCAGCCCGGCTTCTGCTCCTTCAACGCATGGTTCCCCGACGACGACGTGCGCCTGGCCGTGCTCAGCAACGAGGGAGCCACCCGCCTCGGCCCGATCGTCCATGACTCGATCCGGACCGCCTTCCCGGAAGACGCGGAGCGGTGATGATCCCCGGCCTGAGGCGCTGACCTCCCCAGGGCTCAGGGTCAAGTGAGACCAGACAGCCGTCGGCCGGTGCGGATCTGTTCCCGGCCGACCATTTCGGCGGGGATGCTGGGCATCCGCAGCGCGCCGTCGGGTGTGAACAGCGATGCGAGGCGGGCACGGTCGCGCATCATCACCGCGTCGGTGAACTCGCCGCGAAGGGCCTCGATCTCGACGCGGTCGGCGATGGCCTGAAAGTCGCTCATCGGGTTCCTCTCTTATATGTGTTGCGGTAATTCCTGGTCCGGCAGTCGCGCCACATCAGACACCGGCCCGATATGGCGGAGCTTGTCGGGATTGACCACAGCGCGGATCGCCTGGACCACGTCGTCGGCCACCTCAAGCTCGAACACGGTGAACACCCGCCCCGCAGCGTCGTACCCGACCGCGCCCGGCTGGCCGTTGACCCAGGCCAGCCGGAGGGACGTGCCCAGGAACCGGCCCCGGCGGAACAGGCCGGCCAGCAGCCGGGCGACCCGCTGCCGCCCGTGCAGCGGCACGCCGATCGCCTGCGCCTGGCCGCCGCCGTCCGCGTAAAACACCACGTCGGGGGCGAGCATGCCGAGCAGCGGGTCCATGTCGCCGCCGTCGGCGGACTCGAAGAACCTGCGGGCGAGTTCCCCGCCTTCCGCCCGCCGCGCCGGGGACGGGGCGCTGTCGCGTACCTGCCCTCCGGCGGCAATGCGCTGCCTGGCCCGGGAGAAGATCTGCCGGCAGTTCACCTCCGTCTTGCCGGTGATCCTCGCCACATCCGGATAGCCGTACCCGAAGACCTCGCGCAGCATGAACACCGCCCGCTCCACCGGCGAGAGGGTCTCCAGCAGCACGAGGAACGCCATGGACAGCGAGTCGGCCAGCTCGGCGTGCTCGGCCGGTCCCGTCCCGTCCACCGGGACGACGATCGGCTCTGGCAGCCAGTCCCCCACGTATCTCTCCCGCCGCACCCGCGCCGACTTCTGGTAGTTGATTCCCAGCCGCATCACGGCGGTAGCCAGGTAGGCCTTCGGATCGGTGATCGTGGTCCCCGCCTTGCGGGCCCGGGTCAACCCGAGGAACGCGTCCTGCACGAGATCCTCGGCATCGCCCGCGGACCCGGTCATCCCGTAGGCGATGGAGAACAGCAGCGGCCGGTACTCCGCCCCCGCCCGGCCACCGGCCGCATCATCGGCCCCAGGCACGGAATCCCTCCCGCCAGCTCAGATACCGCGGCACCCAGCCGAGCTCTTTCCTGGCCTTCTGGTTCGAGGATCCGCGCGAGCTGGTCATCTGGGCCACGACGAACTCTCCGGCGAGCAGCCGCCCGATCCAGGCGGGCACCCGCAGCGGC
>JBEKKH010000798.1:0-3445 GCA_050010815.1 Streptosporangiaceae bacterium
AGGAGCCAGGCACCGTCAGGATCGCCCGGGCGGGACTCTTGAGCCCGGGTACCGCAGGACATCGATAGTGAGGTGGTCTCCGGTCAAGCAACCGCGATCCCCGCACCCCCGGCAGCATCTCGCCCGGGTCTGCGGAAACAGAAGGTCGGCACCGTACCAGGGTCGGCCGATGGTGTAGCAAGTTCCTTCGGGGCCCTGGTGCCATACGGCACCAGGGCCCCTCCACGCGTTACAGAGAGGTGCGATGACAGCAGGCGACTCCTACGGCCGGCTCGACGACGACGACTACCCCGCCTACACGATGGGCCGGGCTGCCGAGATGCTCGGCACCACCCAGGGCTTCCTCCGCGCCATCGGCGAAGCCCGCCTGATCACCCCGCTCCGCTCCGAGGGCGGCCACCGCCGCTATTCCCGCTACCAGCTGCGCATCGCGGCCCGCGCCCGGGAACTTGTCGACCACGGAACCCCCGTCGAGGCCGCCTGCCGCATCGTCATCCTCGAAGACCAGCTCGAAGAGGCCCTGCGCATCAACGCCGAATACCGTCGCTCCGCCGAATCCGAGAACCCGACGACCGCGCCCTGAGACGGCTAGGACCCGCACCCCCCGGAGCTTCGCAGCTGCCGCCCACGCAGGCTGCGGTTCCTGCTGCGGCTGCGGTAGCGGCGGCTGCCCGGCGGGCGCCGCGTTCCTTCCGCCAGCCTGGCGGTGATCTCGTCGATGAGTTCCTGATCGTCCACGACGAGGACCGCGGAGGTGATCTATTCCGCCTCGGCGGCCGGCTCGGGATGCCGGAGGAGCAACTCGGACAGCAGAACAGACCGCTCGTCATCAGACAGCCGCCGCTTCCAGGAACCCACGGCACCCATAGTGACACCAGCACCGCTTCCACGGAGCTGTGCCTGACCGACCTGGCCCGGATGGGCCTGGGATCCAGGCGATCGCCACGCGGCGGAGGGGATCTTTTGGCATGCTCGAGTGGGTGAGTCCTCAGAGCCGTGGCCGTAAGTCTTCCAAGTCCGTCCGACGTCGGACTTCGTCCCGGGTCGCGTCTAGTACGAGCCGCCTGCGGGAGCCTGAACTCCGCGACGGCCGGGATGTCATCGTGAAGAACCTGGCACTGCTCGCCGACGTGGCCGCGGTCCCGTCTGCCTACGACGCGGAAGCCTTGGTCAGCGTCTTGGTCGGGTACCTGATCCAGGCAGGCATTCCCGAGCCGAGGCTCGCGCGCATGATGCTCGACGTGATCGACGAGCTCCGCCGACGCGACGCTGACCATTCTTACCCTGCCCTGCGGGCGCTCGCGGTCATCGGTCCGCCCGGCGTGACCGAGTACGCCGCTGTCGCGGCCGATCGCCTGGCGGCCCGGGATACGGCCCTGCCGTGGATCGCCAGCATCGGCGACGTCACCGCGGGCACGTGCCACCTGGCCACTAGCGCCGCTGGCGACACTACCCTCGTCTCCTGTGAGTTCACCTACGCTGACGGAAGCAAGCCGCACGCGGTGTGGGCTGTCCTGGACACCGCTTGGCACGGCGTGCCCGCCCGTCTCATGCTGGCCGATGACCTGCCCGAGGCGCGCGCCCGCCTTGCCGACAACGCTAAGATCGCCGGCGCCGAGGTGCGCGTGGTGCCTGCCGCCAAAGCCGCCCCGGTCGTGCTCGCTGCCATTGACGCTCTCATCCTGCATGGCCCGCCGCCCGAGTGCGACCGCAAGGATGACAGCTTCTCCATGGCCTGCTCCAGCCTCAGCGTCGCCCGCCACCGCGCCGAACTGCTGCTCGGCCTGGACGGTAAGCCTCCCGTGCGCGACCCGATCGAAGACCACTGGCCCGCGGTGGCGCGCGATCAGCTGGCCGAGGAATTCCTCGCCTCTCCGCATGCCAGGAAATTCGCTGACATGGCCAGCCGAACGGTTCCCAGGCTCTTGATCTCCCGCAGCCTTGACGCGCTGGGGTGCGACCCGACGGTGGCCAGCCCCGCCGCGCTTGGTCGCATTCTGCTCTACGCGGTCCCCTCGAGCCTGGCCGCGCCAGACCGCTACGGGGACCTGATCCCGCCGGTCGCGCGGGCGTGGATGGAGTGGCTCATGGACCGGCGCGCCCTGGACAAGCCCGCCCGCAGGCAGATCAAGCGCCAGCTAGACGCCACGCTCCGGCGGTTCCCAGCCGTCTGGAACGGCCCGCTCCAGTCCCCGAGGCGCCGCTACGTCCAGGATCTGCCGGACGAGGTTATCTGCGACGGGAGCAAGCTGATCCCCGTCCTTGAGCGCCGGGAGTTCGCGGTCCCCGTTCCCTCCGACCGTGCCCGCGGAACCGTGGCGGGCAAGCCCGGACGGCGGGTGCGGGACGTGACCACGCTCGACCCCGCCGACCCGGTGGACCGCCAGCTCATCACGGTCAATGACCTGAGTGCCCGCATGATTTCCCAGCACAGCTTCGCCAATTACGTGACTGTCGTGGAGCAGCTATGGGCCGGGGACCCGGCCGAGTTGTGGTCAACCGCCAAGCGAATGCTCGACGTCGGCCTGTCCCGCGAGGTGGTCCTGGACCGCCTCGCCAGGGCCATCACGCCCTGAGTCCTGCTACGTCATGACCGTCGGCACCTACGACCCGGCCCGCGCTTTCTGCCCGGAGCAGGCCCCCAGCCGGCGTCCTACGCGATCCCGGCATCGGGGCCAGGTGCTGCGTCCTGCCCTCGGCTACCCCTGCGATCACGCCGAAGGTTCCGCTTCTGGGTGTCAGCCGCCTCGCGGCAGGCTTGGACAAAGTCCTGGACCGGGGGCCTGCGGTCGCTGCGCCGCCAGGCGATCGCGAGCCGGGCTGGTTCGAGGCCGCTGACCGGGATGCAAACGATCCCCTCACGCGAGTAAATATCGGCGTTGCCCTCGGCCAGCAGCGTTATCGCCGCGCCGGATGAAACGATCTCAAATTTCTCGTGCTGTGAGCCTGCTGAGGCGGGCAGCGCGGCTACCGGCTCGTTGACGATCTCGGAGAATTCGATGGTCTGGCGGTCTGCCAGCGGGTGGCCACCGCTGATCGCGACGAACCGCCGTTCGGTTGCGAGTACTTCGGTCTCGATTTCGGCAGCGTCAATGGGCAGCCACACGAACGCGGCGTCGGCCGTGCGGTCCCGCAGGCCCGCTGTCTGGTCGCCCCATTCGTAGGTATGCAGCTCGACCTGCCAGCCCGGCTGCCGCTTGGCGAACTGGCCGGTGATCGCGGGGTACAGCGCCCGCCCGATGGAGGTCAGCATGCCGACTCGCAGCACCCGCGCGTCCTGGGCGGCGGCGTCGCTGACCACGGCGACGCCGTCGTCCCAGTCCGGGAGCAGACTGCGGGCCACCGCGTACAGCGCGCTCCCGGCGGCGGTGAGCTCAACCTGGCGCCGGTCGCGCCGGAACAGCTGGGCACGCAGTGTCGCTTCCAGGCCGCGGATCTGTTTGCT
>JBEKKH010000799.1:0-3444 GCA_050010815.1 Streptosporangiaceae bacterium
AGCACAACCTCGCCGTCGACGAGACGGAAATCAACGTGCCGATGGTCCAGGCGCTGCTCGACGCGCGCGCGATCCCGGCCGGCGACCTGACGAACCAGCCCTGGCTGCAGAACGGGCGGATCGTCCTGTCCGGCGACAACGCGGCTGCCTTCAGTAGCTGGTACGACGAATACAAGGGCAATCTGCACAACCTGGCCAGCAAGGAAAGCCTGTACCAGTTCCTCATGCAGCAGCAGGAGCAGCTGACCGAAGACAAAACTGGCGGCGGAGGCTCCTGATGGCCCGCGTCATACCCGCCCTGCTGGCGGGCACCGTGGCGTGCCTGCTCGCCGGCTGCAGCAGCAGCGGGTCATCAGGATCGCAGCCGTCCGGCGTGGCTACGTCGGCCACGTCGAGTCCGAGCGGGTCGGCCTCGGCTGCGTCCGGGTTTGCTGGTCGTTACGTCGATGGGCCCGCGCTGCTCGTCCAGTGCGGTCTTAGCCACGGCACGATCAAGCCGCCGACCGGCCAGCCGTGGTACAGCGACGGAAAGGTCCTGCCGCTCTCGGGCAGCGGCTCCGGCAGCCACGACGCCACGTTCAGCTCCTGGTGGGACGCGAACAACCAGATCACGATCGGCGGCATGACGTTGTCCGGATGGCGCGAGTGGGCGGCCACCAACGACAAGCTGCCCGCGGCGGTCTGCGGCTCCTCGGTCTCGGCGTCCGCGCTCCAGGCACAGCTGTACCCGGGGCTGCCGAACCCCTGGCAGGGCTGAGGCCGGCTACCGCTAGCCGCGGGCTGAGGCCGGTGATCACGAGATCGGCTTCCTGCGGCGCGGTACTTGCTTGGCCGTCTCAGTCGCATTGGCTGATCCAGAGCGAGACGTGGGCGGGCTCCAGGACGTGCTGCACGACACTGGCCAGGTCATCACGGACAGCGTCGAGGTCGGTCGCGTCCTTCAAGCGAGCCGCGTACGCGGCCGCGATCTGGTCCGCGTCATACCGGGCCCGGTTGAACCGCCGGTCCACGACCAGCTGCACCCGGCGTCGCACCGGATTGAAAAACGCCGCCGCCGCCAGCGTCGAGACGGCCACCGCCACCGATGAGTGGATCCCGAACACCCGGGTGGTCAGCAGCACCAGCCCGGCGTACACCCCCACCAGCAGACCGGTCACGATCGCGTACGCCAGGGTCCGGGAGATGACCCGGTCAATGTCGTACAAGCGGTACCTGAAGATGGCCACGCCCATGCAGACCGGAAACGCGAGCAGCCCGGCGGCACCCGCGACGCCGCCCGCTATCCCGGTGATCCCGTGCAATCCCGATAGCGTCCGGTTGAGCGGCGCCCCGACCAGCACGGCCGTAACCCCGCCGGCCAGCCACTTCAACTGCTCGCGGCGGTCACCCGACGAGCGCCGGTAGCTGAATACCTGGCCAGCCAGCGAGGTTACCCAGCAGACCAGCAGCAACGGAAAGAAGATGTCCTGTACCAGGTTCCACCACCCGGCGGCACGGTCGGTGCTGCTCAGCAGCAAGAGGTTCCCGGCCGAATCCACCTGGATGTGATGACTGATGATCGCACGCACCGTCAGCTCAACCGCCCCGGCTATCCACAGTGCCGCCACCGCGGCATAGACCAGCACCAGCCACCGCAACCGCGATGACGGCGGCTGGCCATCGGGAAAGAGCAAGACAGCCAAGCCGATCAGCACGATCCCGGGTGCCCAGCCAGGCTGCGCGAGCAACGCCACCCAGCCCAGTGGCAGGTCCCCGTGCCGGAGACCGTAGTCGGCCACCGTATAGAAACTGGCGTCCTCGCTGAGCACGGCGAAGGCCGCCGTACCCAGCATGATCCAGCCGAGCGGGTTGCCCGGCTTGCGCCAGGCCACCACCAGGCCCACCATCGCGAAGGGGGCCGTGATCCAGACGGGCAGCGAGCCGCCGCTGGCGTTCAGGCTCTGACGGGCGAGACTGGCCAACGGCACCGCGGCGATCGTCAAGGCCAGCACCAGGACGCTAATGACCAGCGCGGTCGCGGGTGACGCCACCCGCGAGCGGCGGGTGGCGACATGTGTCAGCTCCGGTGCCTGCGCACCTACCGGCTGGGTCTCCCCCATGGACCGCCACGATACGCCCGGATCGTTCCGGGAACGTTACCGCTCGGCACGGCCCTCACCTCGCCAGATCACCATCGTCCCGGACGCACCAAGCCCACCCGACGCGGCCCGGCAAGACCCCGCATCACCATACCCAGCAGCCGCCGCGAGAACGTCCGCATCAACCGCCTTATTACGCTGGTCCCTCAGTAGCGTACGGCTGCGCCCAAGCCCGGAGGGCGGTTACCGCCGACGGGGCCAGGAGCTGGTCGTTGTCCGGGACGCCCGGCAGGTGCAGGAGGTGGTTAACGCCATTGAGCACCTGCAGACCCGGCCCGCTGGTCCCGGCCAGCGCGCTGACCAGGGGCTCGATCGTGCTGAGCGGGACGTTGGTGTCCCGGGTGCCGTCCGTGACCAGGACCCGCGTGCCCCTCGCGAGCCGGGCCGCGACCGAGGGCGGGTAGACCGCATCGTCGCTGCGCACGTAGCGGGCGTTCGCGGGGGTCAGCAGTTCGGGAGCGAGCAACTGGACCACGTCAGGCGACAGACCGCTGATAGTCACGGGGCGCCCGGCCCGGAATTCGGCAATCGCCCGCTGTACTCCCTCGGTGTCGCTCCGGGCCCCGGCCGCGGTCAGCATGCCCTGGCTGACGGTCGCATCGATCTGCTCGTCCGTCTGCAACTGGACCAGGGTCAGCAGGCGTGCGTCCTGCGGCTCGATCAAGGCGAGCCCGGCCGGATGCGGCGACACCGATCCGGCGACCAGCAGCGCGTACATCCCGCCTTCGCTGTGCCCGACCACCAGCATCCGCCCGGTGTCGGTCTCCGGCTCGCCGCGAAGCAGGTCGTAGGCCGCGTCGGCCTGGCGGATGAAGTCGGACAGGGTGATCGAACCCGGATCGGAGCCGAACGTCCCGGCCCCGGTCTGGCCGGCGAAGTACTTATCGAACCGCAGGCTCATGATGCCCAGCTGGGCCAGGTCACCCGCGATCAGCTGCAGGGTGTGCGAGGACCGGCCCGCGGCGGCGTCATCCCCGTTACGGTCGGTCGGTCCGCTCCCGGCCAGCAGCAGCGCGGCGGCCAGCCGCCGGCCGGCCCGGTGCGCGGGCACCTCGAGCGTCCCGTATGTGGTGGTGCCGCCGACGACGAAGGAGACGCCGCGGCTGGCCGCCGCGACCTGGAGCGAGGACCCGGAACCTGATGCCGCGCCCGTTCCCGTGTGGCTCGCCGGGCTGCATGCCGCCAGGACCGCACCGAGCGAAGCTGCCGCGATCGCGCGATACACCCTCCGGCGGGCGATGCGCATGCCCTTCCTTTCTGCTCGTGGCCTGTAGTGTACGGTCCCGGCGACCGGGACTTTGGGATA
>JBEKKH010000800.1:0-3442 GCA_050010815.1 Streptosporangiaceae bacterium
TCGTTCAATGTGACCCCAGCGAGAGGACTTTTCTACTGTTTCTCGTGTGCTGAGGGCGGCGACGCGATCAAGTTCGTGCAGAAGATCGACGGGCTCAGCTTCGTCGAGGCGGTCGAGCGGCTGGCCCGCCGGGCCGGCGTCGATCTGCGGTACGAGCAGGGCGGCTATGTCCCTGGCCAGGAGCAGAGCCAGCGCCGCCGGCTGATCGACGCGCACCGCGCCGCCGCCGAGTTCTACGCCGAGCGTCTGCGTGGACCTGACGCCGATCACGCCCGCAAATTTCTGAACGAGCGCGGCTTCGAGCTCGCGGACACCGAGCAGTTCGGCGTCGGCTACTCGCCGAAAGCCTGGGAGGACCTGACCACGCACCTGCGCGGCCGCGGCTTCACCGACACCGACCTGATCGCGGCCGGCCTGGCCCGGGAAGGCCGCCGGGGCCCGCTTGACCGGTTCCGCGGCCGGCTGATGTGGCCCATCCGCGACCTGTCCGGCGACGTGATCGCGTTCGGAGCGCGCAAGCTCGACCCCGACGACGACGGGCCCAAGTACCTGAACACGCCGGAGACCTCGCTGTTCCGCAAGAGCACCGTGCTGTACGGGGCGGACCTGGCCAAGCGGGAGATCGCGCAGCGCAGGCAGGCGGTCATCGTCGAGGGCTACACCGACGTGATGGCCTGCCACCTTGCTGGAGTGCCGACCGCGGTAGCGACCTGCGGTACCTCGTTCGGCGAGGACCACATCAAGGTGCTGCGCAGGCTGATCATGGACACCGACGGGGCCCTCGGCGAGGTGATCTTCACCTTCGACGGAGATGCGGCTGGTCAGCGGGCGGCGCTTCGCGCCTTCGGCATGGAGGAGAAGTTTGTCACCCAGACCTTCGTGACCGTGCAGCCCGACGGCCTCGACCCCTGCGACGTCCGGCTGACGCACGGCGACCAGGCGGTGCGCGACCTGATCGCCTGCCGGGTCCCGCTATTCGAGTTCGCGATCAAGGGCGTGCTCGGACGGCACAACCTGGACACCACGGAAGGCCAACTCGCTGCGCTCGATGAGGTCGCGCCAATAGTAGCGAAGATCAAGAACAAGGGACTGCGCGACAGGTACGCGGTCAACCTCGACCGCTGGCTCGGCTTGCTCGACGAGGGGTTCGTGCTGGCCAGGATGCGGGCCCACGCCGGGGATTCCAATGCTCGGCCAGGGCGCCGCAGTGTGCGTAACTCATCCGGCCAGGACCGCGAGCACCAGGACAGGAACGAGCACCAAGGGTCGTTCGGAATCAACGGAACCGGGCAGACAGGGGCCGGTAGGGGAGGCCAGCCTTACCAGCTGAACGATCCTGACGTTCGCGTCGAACGCGAGGTGCTTAAGCTTGCGGTCCAACGGCCTGCGCTGTGCGGGCCCGAGTTCGACACGCTCGGCGCGGAGGCGTTCACCGTGCCCGTGCACAGTGCGGTGTTCACTCTCATTGCCACCTGCGGAGGGACGGCAACCGTCGGCAGCGCGCGGGAATGGGTGGCCCGACTGCGAGATGCGGCGCCAAACGAGCGCGCGCAGGCGTTTATAGCGGAGCTTGCCGTCGAGCCGTTGCGAAACCCCGGTGAGGCGGATGCGAAGTACGCCGACATCCAGATCGCGCGAGTCGGCGAACTGGCCGTAAGCCGCGAGATCACGGCGATTAAATCCCGCCTTCAGCGGATAAATCCGCTGGAGGCGGAGGCCGCGCATCGCAGGCTATTCGGGGACCTGGTTGGGCTGGAGACACGCCGGAGGGCCCTGATCAACCGGGCCGCCGGCGGCTGAGGAACGCTCGCGCGATTATGGACCTCGGAATTGATTCGGTTAAGTAGCGGCGAGGTAACAAAATTAGGTCCCCCGTAACCGGGGGTTGGTGAAGCAGACTGGTCCCTGTGACCCTCACCGTGCTACCGAACGGACCATCACCAGCAGAGCAGCTGACGGATCTCGTAGCGCTAGGACGAGAGCGAGGCTCCCTGACCATTGCCGACGTCATGGTGGCCCTGGATCGTGCTGATCTTCCCCCCGAAGCCATCGACGCGGCGGTGCGTGCCCTGGCCGAGGAGGGCGTCGACGTGCTCGACGTGCCGCGCGAGGACGAAGCCGAGGCCGCGCCGGCCGATACGGACGGCGGGAGGCGGGCCGCGACCAGCGATCTGGTCCGGATCTACCTGCGGGAAATCGGCCGCGTGCCGCTGCTGACCGCCGAAGACGAGGTTGAGCTGGCCAAGTCCATCGAGGCGGGCCTGTTTGCGGAGGAAAAGCTCGGCGGCAGCTTCGGCCTGCTCGGAGCCGTGCACGGTGACCTGGAGCTTCTCGTCGGCGAAGGGGTTACCGCCAAGCAGCGCCTGATCGAGGCGAACCTCCGCCTGGTGGTGTCGATCGCCAAGCGCTACATCGGCCGCGGGCTGGTGTTTCTCGACCTCATCCAGGAAGGCAACCTCGGCCTCATCCGCGCGGTGGAGAAGTTCGACTACACCCGCGGCTACAAGTTCTCCACCTATGCGACCTGGTGGATCCGGCAGGCGATCACCCGGGCCATCGCGGACCAGGCGCGGACTATCCGGGTGCCGGTGCACATGGTCGAGACGATCAACAAGCTGGCGCGCGTGCAGCGGCAGCTGCACCAGGAACTGGGCCGGGAGGCCAGCACCGACGAGATCGCCGCGGAGATGGACCTGGAGCCCGAACGGGTCGCGGAGATCCAGCGGATTGCCCAGGAGCCGGTATCCCTGCAGTCCCCGATCGGCGAGGAAGAGTCCGACCTGGGGGACTTCATCGAAGACGCCGACGCCGTGGTGCCCATCGAGGCCGCGGCTTTCATCATGTTGCAGAACCAGCTCGAGCGAGTCCTGGATGAGCTGGCCGGGCGGGAGCAGCGGATCATCCAGCTGCGGTTCGGCCTCACCGACGGGCATCCGCGGACGCTGGAAGAGGTCGGCCAGGAGTTCGGCGTGACCAGGGAACGGATCAGGCAGATCGAGTCCAAGACCCTGGCTAAGCTGCGCCATCCCAGCCGCGCCCAAATGCTGCGTGAGTTCCTGGACTGAGCCGGGCCCCACGCGTACCTGCGTCATGCCGTGAACCCGGGCCCCACCGCCACGCCGCCATGTGACCCGGGATTCCGCAAGCTGAGCAGGCCGATCCTTAGTCGACCAGGCGGCTGCCGTTCACGTCGGCGTGCTCGGGTTCGTCTGAATGCCGCCCGGGTATCCGGTCAAGCTGTCCGCGTACCTTGCCGGCGCTGCTCTTCGCCGTCTCGGTGATCTTCGGCATCCGTTCGGCGGCCTTGCGGCCGGCCACCTTGCCGAGCTCGGCCGCCTTGTCGCTCGCGGCGTGTGTGGCCTGCTGGACTGCAGGGCTGGCCGCCACCTTCTGGCCAGCCTTCTTTATCTGCTCGTAGCGCTCGCGACCGGCTCGCGCGCCG
>JBEKKH010000801.1:0-3431 GCA_050010815.1 Streptosporangiaceae bacterium
AGCTGCCCGATCCGCCGCTGCGCCAGCTCGTCGTCCCAGCCGGGGTTGAGCCAGGCACCCATCCGGAGGTGATCCGCGACCCGCATGCGGGCGTATACCGGCGTGTCCTGGGCGACGAAGCCGACCCGGGCCAGCTGTGCCGGGCTGGCGGCGGGAGGCTCGCCGAGGACGCTGATCTTGCCGCGGGTGGGCGTGAGCAGCCCGGTGGCGAGCTGCAGAAAGGTGGTCTTGCCGGCGCCGTTCGGGCCGACGAGCCCGACGACGCGGCCCTCGGGGATGGCGAGCGTGCAGTCGCGCAGCGCCCAGGTCCGCCGGTACTGCTTGCCCAACCCGCTGGCCTCGATGACGGCGGTCATCATGCCGCCCCTTCGGCGAAGCAGGCACGGAACGCGGTGCGGTAGATCGCCTCGATGTCATCGGGGCCCAGGCCTGCCGACCGGGCCGAGCGCAGCCAGTCGGTCATCGCGGCGAGGAACCGTGCCTGCGTGGCCGGGTCGGTCCCGGGCGGCGAGCGGGTGATGAACGTGCCGAGCCCTGGGCGGGCGCGCGCCAGCCCCGCCCGCTCCAGCTCGCGGTAGGCCTTATGCACCGTGTTCGGGTTTATGGCCAGCTTGGCGACCACCTGCTGCGCGGTCGGCAGCTGGTCGCCGGGCTCCAGCATCCCCATCCGCAGGGCCTGGTGGATCTGCTGCACGAGCTGCAGGTAGGTGGCAACGCCCGACGTCTCATCGAGCTGAAACTCGATCATGAGTACTCTCATTCAACTAAGGTCTTAGTCGAATGATAGTAGCCGACCGCTGATGGCCGGCGCAAGAACAGATCAGGGCCGGCGCGGCGACTGCCGATACCCCTCGCTGGCATGGATGGCCTATCCGCTAAATCGTCGCAGTTACCCCGAGGCCGCTCCGCGTTCGTAATCGGCCGTTGACAGAGGACGTGGATAAGCGCTCCCGGCGGGTCACCAGACGCCGACGGCCTTGAGTCAGCCGACCGAGCAGCCACCTCGCCGGCACGGCTACAAACACGATGCAGCATGCTGAGCCGAGATCACCAGCTAGCGCAGATCAGATCGTCCATCGTGAGCGGAACCAGCCGACCCGCCCAACCACCCATCTTCTGCACATGATGGCGGTAGTTGACATCGCGTTCGAAATTATTTGCGTCTCGTGCTATTTTACGTGGGCCGATACCGAGCAGAAGGTCCGCAGGGTTTACGGGAGGGGCTTGCGGAAGCTGTCCTCCAGGTCGACCCGATGTTGCTCATGCCGGGAGCGCGCGAAGGCGCGAGCACGGTTCCGGGACCGCACCGAAGCGGCGAAGCTGACCACACCGCACGCAATCATAAGGACGAGGAAAACATCGCCTACGGCGGTCACATGCACGGTAAAGGCGATGATCGCCGCAATCAGCATCGCAAAGCTTGCTACCAGCATCACGATCGACGTGCCGATAGACCGGGCGATTTCCGGCTGAGTCATAACGTGGCCCTCACACCTCCATGTACGCAGCTGAGCTGCGCGGCTTACCTCGGGACGAACGACATAACCTGCGTGAGCGCCTCGATATCCGGCATGGCCCGCTGCAGGCGGCTCAGATCCGGGCAGGAGGTGAACATGCGGACGGCGGTTTCGAGCTGTTCGGACCGCCACGCGTAGTTCAGGCACCCGCTCACCTCGGATTCGCCTGGCTGGCGCAGGTAGCACAGGGATTTCAGGCCGCTGCCGAGTTTCTCGGTGAAAAATTCCTCGACGACCGGCGGTTCTATCACGTCCGGTTCGTCGGCATGGGCCAGCAACCGCAACTGCGTCACCCGGTCCCCTTCCGCCTGCCAGACTCCGAAGCCGACCAGCAGGGGCACCATCCGCGGGTTGGGAAGATGGATGACCGCCATATGGCACGGCAACTGTGAATAGGCGAACTCATGCAGGTACTCCAGGCTCCGGCGAAGGGCGTCGACCTGGCGTTTGCCGTGTTCGAGGCCGGAGGCTTCCCACCAGTGCCCGGCATAGAGCGCCGACCAGGATCTGCGGTCCTGCCCCTTCGGGAAAATGGGCAGGCAGGGTATCCAGACGGCCTGATCGAAATCGACCCTGATCCAGCCCTTCTGGCTGGCCGCCGGGGCCAGTTGCTCGGTCAACTTCCCTCGTCCTCTCGCCTGGATCAGTCCGTTGTCCAGCGGAATGTCGACACGATCGCATCGAACAGCTCCACCAGGAGCCGGGTAAACGGTCCTTCGGGGCGGCCGTCGCCCAGCGTGGAAAATGCGATGATCAGCCAGTCGCCAGGCATGCCCGGAACCGGGAGTACATAGTCGACCCGCCGGGAGGCGGCGGCCAGACCATGCGCCGGGTCAGGCTCGGCGATCCGTTCCAGGCGCACGCCGGTAACACCGTCCACTGTGGCTGGCGAGGCGTCAGCGGATCCGGCTGCCATAGAGGCCACGATCTGGCTGGCGTCCAGAAGTTCGCCGCCGCGGGGCATGCCCCTTGACACGATGAATGAAGCAGGGACCGCCACCCCGTGAACGTACTCGACCGGCAGGTACAGGTCCAGGGCCCCATGGCTGCGCGCCTGCCGGACCATCCCGGACAGGCGCCTTTCCAACTCCATGCGGTACGGCATGATCCTTTCAGGTGGCAGGTTCCGTGGCAGCCGGTCAAACACTTCATCGAGAATGTCCGTGATGGCCATTTTGGTGCCATGGAGTACCGGTATACGTCTCCACCCTCCGGGCAGCACCATCGCGTACCCGGTAACCGGCATGGGATCGGCAGCCGGCCTTCCACCGCGCCGCGCCGTATCCTGACCAGTCTGCGCTGACACGAGTATCAGCTGCCCCCCGTCGGGATCTCGAAAGTCGTCTTGTACCAGTGAGAAACCCCGGGAATATGCCAGTTGGGCCAGGCCGGCCCATTCGGCCCGTCGAATTCGACGCCCCCGCCGACCAGTGACCCTATGCCGGTGATGCCAGCCAGTCCCGCGCCGATACCTGATGTGGTCAGCGCGAGTTTCGCCAGCGTATTCGCGCCGCTCATGCTGTCTGAGAAACGTGTCGTGATAGCTAGCGCCCGGGCGAATTGATTACTCTCCTTGGACAGGCTGCCGAGGTTGGCCATGACCTTCCATACACCGGTCAGGTCGTTGTCCGCGGTGGCGACCTTTACCGCTGTCTGGGTCAGCTTCGGGGCGAACTTCTCCGCCAGCTCGCCGACATCATCGCCCATCATATTGGCGTATCGTGCCAGTTCAGTGGCCTTTGCCCCCGTTCCCCCGACCAGTTCGGTCACCATCGCGGACTTGGCGCCGTCCTCAGCGCCGTCGGCCAGGATCTTGGCGGCCGCGCCCAGGAACCGGCTGGAGCCGAAGGAAAGGCACGCGAAAGCGTCCAGGGCGAAATCCCACCATGACCCATTGCCGGTATCCGCCAGCAC
>JBEKKH010000802.1:0-3427 GCA_050010815.1 Streptosporangiaceae bacterium
CGCGGGAGAAGGCCAGAGCCCCGGCACGAACGGGATATACCCGCGTAAATGCCGCAAATCGCTGGCGAGTATGACGGCCGGACACGACACGCCGGAAACTCGATTTATTCCGGAATGTCCACTCCGTGCACCAAATGCTCCACGGAGCCCGGATCCGCCACAATCTTCGCCCGGCCAGCGGTATCACGGGTTTCGCACGTGATGTCTTGTCCCACGGGCACCGGGGATGTTACGGCGTGCCTGCGGCGCCGAGCGTAGGTAGCGGCGGCGCGAGGCTGGGGCCTGTTCCCGGAACAAATGGCCGTACGGCACTCTCGAAGGCCGTAGGAAGTGCCGGAGTGCGAAGCCCAAGACGGAAGTCCCGGAGTGCGAAGCCCAAGACGGAAGTGCCGGAGTGCGAAGCCGGAGGGGACGTCACAAGGGGATGTTGCCGTGCTGGCCACGGCCGGCAGGCGCCGAGGCGAGCAGTTCGGCTATCCGGCGCCGGGTCAGCGCGGGATCGACGATCTCATCGATGACTCCGATGCTCATCGCCTTGGCTACGCCCCCGGCGATCAGTTCGTGTTCTGCGGCCAAGGCGATCCGGAGAGCGTCGCGCTTGGGTCCCTCCATCGCGATGAGCTTCCGGCGGTGGAGGATCTCGACCGCCGAAATCGCTCCCATGATGGCGACTTCGGCCTCCGGCCAGGCAAGCACGGCCGTCGCGCCGAGGGATCTCGAGTTCATCGCGATGTAAGCCCCGCCGTAAGACTTGCGAGTTACCAGGGTCACGCGGGGGACCACCGCTTCGGCGAACGCATGCAAGAGCTTCGCGCCGCGCCGGACGACACCGTCCCACTCCTGACCCACGCCAGGCAGGTATCCCGGTACGTCCACGATGACGACCAGGGGTATGCCGGACGCATCGCACATGCGCACAAAACGCGAGGCTTTCTCCGCCGAAAGCGAGTCGAGGCAACCGCCTTTGCGAAGCGGATTATTGGCGATCACACCGACCGTGCGCCCGCCGATCCGGCCGAACCCGATGACGATGTTGGCCGCCCACTTCTGCTGCAGCTCCACAAATCCGGCGCCGTCCAGGATGGACCTGATCAACGGGCGCACATCGTAGGCCCGGCGGGGCGAGGAGGGCAGCAGTGCCCGCAGGTCCGCTCCGTCTTGGATCAAGTCCAGGTCAAACCGGCCCGGCTGGGCAAAAAGCGTCACCACATCGCGAGCGCGCAGCAAAGCGGCTTCCTCGGAACCGGCCACGAGGTGGGCCACACCGGACATCCGGCCGTGAGTCTCCGGACCGCCGAGCCCGTTCATGTCAATCTGCTCACCGGTGACGGAACGGACGACGTCTGGTCCGGTCACGAAGACCCGGCCACCGTCGGACATGATCACGATGTCAGTGAGGGCGGGTCCGTAGGCAGCGCCTCCGGCGGCCGGGCCGAGCACGACCGACAGCTGCAGCACCTGGCCGGAAGCTCGCACCATCGCCGCGAACATGAGCCCGATGCCGTTCATGGCCGCGACGCCTTCAGCGAGCTTGGCCCCGCCCGAATGCCAGATCCCGATCACCGGACAACGTTCGGCCCGGGCTGAATCGATGGCGTCTACGATGAGCGGGCACTCCCGCACACCTATCGCTCCGCCGCTGGCCGTCGCGTCGGTGCAATAGACGATCACGGGCGAGCCGTTGATCTGCCCGCGGGTGACGACCACGGCCGCGTCGGCGCGCTGATGGATGACCTGCAGCGATCCCGGATCGAGAAGCTGCGATATCCGATGCACCGGGTCGCGGCGATCGGGGACGCGCTCTCGGGAACCAGCCATCCCGACAGCGGTAACGGTCATCACTCACCTCACTTGCTCAGTGTGTGCGCACGCGGCCGACCCTGCGTGGCCAAGTAGATATCGGTGAAGTCCAGGAAATCCCTAGCTTGCCTTTCCACCTGCGCTGCGGCCATCGTTTCCTTATAATCCCGGGGCGCGCCGGCAGGCGGTCTGGCCTGCTGACTCTCCCTCCGTCACCGCCCTCCAGGCCGCCGACATCGTTTTCCCGGGCGCCGGCCCCATTCTGGGCGAACTCCCAGAGATCGGGCCCGGACAGGGCCTGGCTCTTGACACCATCAGGAAACAGGCACAAAGTTTCGGGATAACGATGTCTGAGCACCCTGCACGAGACGACCCCACAGGTACGAGACGACTGTCAGGCACGATGATGACCTACCAGGCGAGAGAACGACGCTCAGGCACGAGACAACGAACCCTGCGGTGCGGCACGACCCTGCAGCCCGCGGTAGTTCAGATCCCGAACGTCAACGTGGACGTCCGTAACTTGCCACGAGAACACTGGGCGCGCTTACGTCCGCAAAGGCCATCCGTAGTGGTGGCCGGCCTCACATAACGGGCGCCAGCGAAGTCAGCGCCTGAGCCACGAGTAAGTGATTCGTGACTTGAAGTCCGTGTGGACATCACCCGACCCAAGACGTCAACGACATCCCTGAATCCGCCTCGCCGACGGATGTACAAGATGATAGGGAGGAACAAATGGGCGACACGATCACCTCCGAGCTTCTTCGGGAAGCCCCCCTGCCCGGCGGCCTTTTCTGTAGTAGCCGGACTCTCAGATCTGTCTTTGACCGATCGGGTATATGCATGGCCTGCCTGGACCTAGGCATGCGGCTCATAGAAGCGAACGCGGATTTCTCGCGCCAGTTCGGGCGGTCGCACAATGAACTCGACGGCAGCAGCTTCTGCGACCTGCTACATAAGGACGCCCGGACCAGGGTTAGCCAGCAGCTCACCTACCTCCTCACTCATCAGTGTCCTCGCTTCACCGAGCCAAGAATCATTTTTCATCAACGAGGCTCCAATGTTTTCAGCGGCGAACTGACCGCGATCGCGGTTAATTCAGACGCTGGCGGCATCGATAATCTCATGGTTCTCGTCCGGCCGGAGAAGGGTAGCGAGAAGAGTCAGGCCGCCGCCGCCGGACGAAAGTTGCTGCTCACCGACATGGATGCCCGCATCCTCGAAGGTGTGGCCGCGGGCGTGCCGACCGTGAAACTCGCCTCGATGCTCTACCTCAGCCGTGGCGGCATCGAGTACCACGTCAACATCTTGCTGCGCAGGCTCAAGGTCAACAATCGGCCTGCGCTGGTCTCCAAGGCATACTCGGTCGGCCTGCTGTGCCAGGGGTGGCCCCCGCGCGTCCACCCTGATCACATGAAGAAGTGAGCTAGCGCCGCGCCAGGTAACGTTCTCCTCGCTTCCAGCAGCTCCGCGGGGGCAGAACCCCCCAATTTTCTCATCTGATGGCGGACCAGGTCTGCCGCCGGGGTGAGGTGTAGCTGTGCTGGTCAGAACGGCACGGCAGGCGACGCCAGCCACGAAGATCAACTCAGGCTAGGCGGCACCGGGCCGGGCGGCGGATCCGGGT
>JBEKKH010000803.1:0-3426 GCA_050010815.1 Streptosporangiaceae bacterium
CCCAGTTCGGGCCTGCCTAGGTCAAGAGCATCCTCACGCATGCGGGCGCGTCTGCGGCGGTGTGGCCGTCGCCGGTCGCGGGACCTCGCCGGGCTAGTTCCCGGGTGGGCCGTTACCGCTGCGTCTTGGTGGCGAACCCCATGTAGGAGATGGCCGTGCTGCTTACCTGTCCCACGTCCAGTCGCCGGCTGAGCTCGCCGTAGCTGATTCGCCCCAGCCGGGCGCCTGCCAGGCTGCGGAGCACGGCGAGGGGCGTTGCGCGGGCGCCGAGGCCGGTCGTCTCGCCGGGGGCGAGCCCGTGGCGTTCCAGGATGGCGGCCAGCTCGGCGGGGGTGATGAACATGTCCCAGT
Source organism: Streptosporangiaceae bacterium (assembly GCA_050010815.1). GTDB lineage: Bacteria > Actinomycetota > Actinomycetes > Streptosporangiales > Streptosporangiaceae > Palsa-504. The sequence continues at coordinate 352 of JBEKKH010000803.1, forward strand.
CGTGGAACGCCACATCGGTGAGCCGGGTCAGCCGCCACTGCTGCATTGCCTTGATCGCGAGCAGCTTGCTCGCGCGGGTGCGGTTGACGGTGTCGAACAGGTACAGGCCGCCGGGCTCGAGGACCCGGGCCGTCTCGCTGATCACGCGGTCCACGTCGGATACGTGCTCGAGCACGTCACAGCAGCACGCCACGTCGAAGGCGGCGTCCGGCGCTGGTAGCTCCTCGCCGGCTCCGACCCGGTAGTCGATGCGCAGGCCCCGCCCGGCGGCGTGGGCTCGCGCTGCGCCGATCGACGCGGGCGATGGGTCGACCCCGGTCACCCGGCAGCCCAGGGCCGCGAACTCCTCGGCAAGGAACCCGCCGCCGCAACCAATGTCCAGCACACGCAGCCCGGCGTCCCCGGCGCCGAACTGCCCGGCGAGCACACCGCGGAAATAGGCGAACCGACCCGGCGTAACGCTGCCGTGCAGCACGTTAAGCAGGCTCGTCTCATCCCACCACGACCCGCCCAGCCGGTCGTACACCCCATTGTCAATGGACCGCACCATTGGTAGTCAGGGGCGGTGCCGCGAGCGGCCCGTTTCCCCATCCCCCTTTCAATCTGTTGGTGCGGTTTTCCCGCATACGGCTTACCGACGATCTTCTTGACATGCACCCGCTGACGCGAATCTGGTGATGGTCATGTCTGCCTGTCCGGGCCATCGGTCCGCTGGCTCCGCTCGAAAGGAACGGAGCCAGCGAACCGGGGCACCTGGCCGTCTCAGTAGCCGTAAGGGTTGCCAGACGGAGCGGCCGGGGCCGTGCCCGCCGATGTCGAGGAGCCGGCGATCGGGGTGAGGCCGGGGGTGGCCACGAAGAAGCCCTGCACTCCCTGGCCGGTCACCTGGCCGGCCTGATCGTCGGCGAAGGTGTACAGCAGGTGCCCGTTGTAGGCGACCTGGTCGCCGTGGATGTCCATGACCGCGGCGACCTTGCCGGTCAGCCCGGTGGCGGCCGGTGACGCGGACGTCAGCGGCGGCCACAGCGCCGCCAGCCCGCCGGTGACGGCCGACTTCGCCGCCGTGTCGTTCAGGTAGTAGTACAGCGGCAGCCCCTGGCTGTTGACCAGGATGGTCTCGGTCTTGCCTCCGACGCTCGCCTGCACGGTGCGCACGGTCGCCGCGGCAGTCTGGCTGGCCGCGGGCTGGCTGCTGGCATGGGAGGTAGTCGCTGCGGCGGCGGTGATACCGCCGCCGATGGCGGCCGCTGCGGCCAGGCTGACGCTGGCGATGATGATTCTCGGGTGTCGCATGGGTTTAGCTCCTTGAGTATTGATGGTGCACTATCTACTAATACGGTTAGTAGAAGAGGGTGGTTCACTCGCCGTGGTCATGGCGGTCCGGGCGATGGCGCGGACCTGGTCGCCGGTGACGGTTTCCTGTTCCAGCAGGGCGGCGGTGAGCTGGTCGAGGGCGTCCCGGTGGCTGGTGAGCAGGTCCCGGGCCCGGGTTTCGGCCTTGGTCAGGATGGCGGCGACTTCCTGGTCGACCAGCCACTGGGTGTGCTCGGAGTAGCCCCGCTGGCCGGTGAGCGCGGGATAGCCGGCCGGCGGGCCGCTGTAGCTGACCGGACCGATCGCCTCGCTGAGGCCGAACTCGCGGACCATCTGGGTGGCCAGGGCGGTCGCGGAGGCCAGGTCGTCGGCGGCCCCGGTGGATGCCTCGCCGCAGATCAGGCGTTCGGCGGCCCGTCCGCCGAGGCGGACGGCGAGGGTGTCGGCCAGGTACCGCTCCCCGTAGAGCCGGCGGTCGTCGGCCGGGAGCATCTCGGTCAGCCCGAGGGCCTGCCCGGCGCCCAGCACGGTGACCCGGCTGACCGGGTCGGCGCAGGAGGACAACGTGGCGACCAGGGCGTGGCCGGCCTCGTGGACGGCCACGGTGGCCAGTTCGCCGGGAGCCAGCGGGCTGGGCTGCCGGGTGCCCAGCAGCACGCGATCGCGGGCGCTGTCGAAGTCGGCGGCGGCCAGAGTGGCGCGGTCGTCCCGGACCGCGGTGACGGCGGCCTCGTTGACCAGGTTGGCCAGGTCCGCGCCGGAGAATCCGGGGGTGGCGGCGGCGACCTGGTCCAGGTCGGCGTCTGGGTCGAGGTTCTTGCCGCGGGCGTGGGCGGCCAGGATGGCACTCCGCTCGGCCCGGTCAGGCAGTGAGACGATGACCTCGCGGTCGAACCGGCCGGGGCGGCGCAGCGCGGGGTCCAGGGCGTCCGGCCGGTTGGTGGCGGCCAGCACCACCACCCCGCCGGCCTGGTCGAATCCGTCCATCTCGGCGAGCAGCTGGTTCAGGGTCTGCTCCCGCTCGTCGCTGCCGGCCATGCCCCCCTGGTCGCGGCGGGCGCCGAGGGCATCGATCTCGTCGATGAACACGATGGCCGGCGCTCGGGTGCGGGCCTGCTCGAACAGGTCCCGGACCCGGGCCGCCCCGACGCCGACGAACATCTCCACGAAGCCCGAGCCCGATACGGAGAAGAAGGGCACGTGGGCCTCGCCGGCGACCGCGCGGGCGAGCAGGGTCTTGCCGGTGCCGGGTGGCCCGGCCATCAGCACGCCGCGCGGTCCGCGGGCTCCGGCCCGGTGCCAGCGGCCGGGGTCGCGCAGGTAGTCGACGACCTCGCTGATCTCCGTCTTCACCGCCGGATAGCCGGCCACGTCGGTGAACCGGGTGGCGGGCCGTTCGGCTTCGATGACCCGCGCCTTCGCCTTGGTCAAGTTGTTCAGGCCGCCCATGCCGCCGCCGGTGTGCCGGCTGACGCCGCGGATGCCGAGAAAGATCAGGCCGGCGAACAGCAGCAGCGGCAGCAGCCCGATCAGCACCGACGCCAGCGAGGAGGACATGGCGGCGGCGGTCGCGGTGACCTGGACGTGGTGGGCCGCCAGGTCACCGGCCAGGCCGTTGCCGCCGAGCGCGACCGGGATGGTGGTGGTGAACGGCTGCCCGCTGGTGAGGCTGCCGGTGACCTGGCCCGCCGGGCCGATGGTGACCGCGCGGACCGTCCCGGCGCCGACATCGGCCACGAACCGGGTATAGCTCAGCGCCGT
>JBEKKH010000804.1:0-3420 GCA_050010815.1 Streptosporangiaceae bacterium
GGATATGTCGTATCGGGGACTACCGGCCCGAGCCGTTCAGTGATTATCTCGGGTAGTTCGCCCGTAACAGAGAGGATCAATAAACTTACAGAATGTGACTACACCCAAACGGTGCAGCTCACCACGGAGGACATCATGCGCAAGATCATCGCCGCCCCAGTCATCGCCGGCCTCGTCGGATTCGCCGCCCTGGCCGCCGCGCCCCTGGCCGCTTCGGCCGCGACCGCCCCCACCACGACCACGTTCAGCGTCGCCGGGGGAGACCTCACCATCACCGCGCCGGGCACCAACAGCACGCTCGGCACCTACACCCTGGGTTCGAGCACGTCGGACCTTTCCACCTCGCTCGGCACCGTCACCGTGCTCGACCAGCGGGACGCGCTCGTCGGAAGCTGGACCGCCGGCGTGACGTCCACCGACTTCACCACCGGCACCGCCACGGCCAACGAGACCGTCCCTGCCGGGGACGTCACCTACACCACGGCCGACGTCACCGCCCCGATCAACAGCCCGGCCACTACCTACACATCAGGTACCGCTGGCGTCCTCGACAACACCACGTCGCTGACCGCGATGAGCACCGTAAATGAGTCCGGCCCCGGCGGAGTCAGCTGGAACCCGACGATCAGCGTGTCCCTGCCGGCCCAGACCGTGGCGGGCACCTACTCCGGGACCATCACCCACTCCGTCGGCTAATCGACAGCAACCGACCCCGGGTCACCACGCCACCGTGGTGCCCCGGGGTGATGCATATCCGATCACCGTTTCCGTCATCTGACCCGGGGGGACCCTCATGATTCTTCGCCACCTGCGCCTGGTCATGGCGCTCCTGTTCCTCGTGCTGGTCGCGATGGGCGCCAGCCAGGGAGTCAGTCAGGCGGCCACGGCCGTCGCGCCGGCCCCGTCCGGTCAGCTCGGCATCAAGCTGCTCCAGGTGCCCACCAGCGAGGCCAATGATCCCCGGGCCTTGGAGTACATCATCGACCGGCTGGCCCCTGGGACGGTGATCCACCGGGAATTCTCGGTCGGCAACCCGGGCAGCGTGCCCCTGCACGTAACCGTCTACCCGGCCGCCGCCACGATCTCGAACGGCGGCTTCCATTTCGACGCCGGCCGTATCCAGAACGGCATGACCACCTGGGTCTCGGTCAGCCAGGGCGCGCTGACCCTGGCCCCGCACGGCAACGCCACGCTGGTGGTCACCGTGGCGGTGCCCCGCAACGCGCCCTCAGGCTCGCAATACGGGATGATCTGGGCCCAGGTGTCCAGCAGCGGCGCGGGGAACGTCACGCTGGTGAGCCGCGTCGGCATCCGCCTCTACCTGTCGATCGGCCAGGGCGGTGCCCCGCCCTCTGACTTCACCCTGGGCACGCCGGCCGCCAGCCGTACCTCCGCGGGCATTCCCGTCATCCGCGTGCCCGTCGACGACACCGGCGGCCTGGCTCTCGACGTCAGGGGAACGGTCCAGCTGAGCGGCGGCCCGGGCGGCATCAGCGCGGGCCCGTTCGATGCGTCGACGATTGTCACCCTCGCTCCCGGACAGTCCGCCCCGGCCCTCTTCAGGCTCAATTCAAGCCTGCCGAACGGTCCCTGGCAGGTCACGTTCACGATGGTGAGCGGGCTGCTCACCAGGACGGCCAAGGCGACCCTTGATTTCAGCGGCGCTCCCGCCACCGCCGCGCACACCAGCAAGTTCCCCGTCGTCCCCGTGGCCGCTGCCGTCGCGGCGCTCATCCTGCTCGCCCTCGCCGCCACGCTCATCACCCGGTCACGCCGGACCCGGATCATGCGGGCCAGGCACGTCTAACCGCCGGCTCAGCGGATGCCGTCCCAGCGGGTGCGCTCGTCGCCCGCTGGGTCATCCACCGCGCTGACGGTGTCCGTCAACAGACCGGTGGTGCGGCGAGCGGGGTCATGTCGGGTTACCCACCTCCCGACACGCCACTCTGACGTGCGGCTACGTCACATTCCGGACCATGGGTCCGGGCCTTTTTAGCGATGAGCCTGAGCTGTTTGCCCATTACATAAACGAATCGTAAGATTACTGATTGTAATTTTGTCGGCGCATTTCCTCGTCCGACCACTTCTCTATCGCCTGACCGGGGGGACATCATGATTCTTCGCCACCTGCGCGCCGTCGTCGCGCTCGCCATCCTCGCATCGGCCGCGGTGAGCGCCGGCGCCGAACCCAGCCTGGCGGCGACCGTCAGCCCGGCCGCCCCGTCGGCCGGCCGGGCCGTCTCGCCCGGCGGGCAGATCGGGATCAAGCTGGTCCAGCTCACCGGGAGCAACGCCAGCAACATCCGGGCCGAGGAGTACATCGTCGGCCGCCTCGCCCCGGGCGCGGTACTTCGCCGGGAAGTCCAGGTCTCCAACCTGGGCAGCGCGCCCGCCGAGCTGACCCTCTACCCGGCCGCGGGCTCGATCGCGAGGGGCACCTTCCAGTTCGCCGCCGGGCATACCCAGGACGACATGACCACCTGGATCTCGCTCAGCCGCAGCGCCCTGACCCTGGCCGCGCACACCACCGCCAGCCTGACGGCCACCGTGAGCGTGCCGAAGAACGCGCCGTCCGGCGAGCAGTACGGGGTCATCTGGGCTCAGGAGGTCAGTAAGGGCACGGGGAACGTCACGCTGGTGAGCCGCGTCGGCATCCGCCTCTACCTGTCGATCGGCCTCGGCGGGGCCGCGGCCGCCGGCTTCGTCCTAGGCACGCCGGACTCCGGCCGCACCTCGGCGGGGATCGCCTTCGTCCGCGTGCCGGTGCACAACACCGGCGGCACCGCCGTCGACGTCCGGGGCACCCTTCAGCTCAGCGGCGGCCCCGGCGGCGTCTCCGCAGGCCCGTTCCCGGCCGAGACGGTCGACACCCTGGCTTCTGGCCAGTCCTATCCGGACACCTTCACGCTCAGCAAGAGCCTGCCGGACGGTCCCTGGCAGGCCTCGTTCTCGATGGTGAGCGGACTGATCACCAAGACGGAAAAGGTCACGCTTAACTTCAACGGCGCTCCCGCCACCGCCGCTCACACCAGCAAGTTCCCGGTGGTCCCCGTGGCCGCTGCCGTCGCGGCGCTCATCCTGCTCGCCCTCGCCGCCACGCTCCTCACCCGGTCACGCCGGACCCGGATCATGCGGGCCCGGAGTGTCTAGCGGATGCCGTCCCAGCGGGCGCGCTCGTCGCCCGCTGGATCATCCACCGCGCTGACGGTGTCCGTCAGCAGACCGGTGGTGCGGCGAGCGGGGTCATAAGGCGCCCAGCCAGGGTCCCCGCCGGTGATGAAGCTCACCCATACCCGGTGCACCTGGTCCGCGACGGCCCGCTCGGGTGCCTCGCCGAGACGCGGGCGCAGCTCGTCCAGGGCGATGGTGCCGAACACGAACGGGATCTCGACCCCGTGGCACGCTCCGAGTCCGTGGTTA
>JBEKKH010000805.1:0-3412 GCA_050010815.1 Streptosporangiaceae bacterium
CGAGCTTGCCCGGGTGACCGAGGCCGCCTCGATGGCCGCGGCCAGGTGGGTCGGCCGGGGGGACAAAAACGGGGCCGACGGGGCGGCCGTGAGCGCGATGCGGATGATGATCAACTCGGTGTCGATGCGCGGCGTGGTGGTCATCGGCGAGGGCGAGAAGGACAACGCCCCGATGCTGTTCAACGGGGAGGAAGTAGGCGACGGCACCGGCGCGGCCTGCGACGTCGCGGTCGATCCCATCGACGGGACCCGGCTGTGCGCCAACGGCATGTCGAACGCGATCTCGGTGCTGGCGGTGGCGAAGCGCGGCTCGATGTACGACCCGTCGGCCGTGTTCTACATGGACAAGCTGGCCACCGGGCCCGCCGCGGCCGAGGTGGTGGACATTACCGCCTCGCCCGCCGCCAACATCGCCGCGGTGGCCAAGGCCAAGGGCGAGTCAGCGCAGGACGTGACCGTGGTCATCCTGGACCGGCCCAGGCACGAGGAGCTGATCACGCAGGTGCGGGATACGGGAGCCAGGATCCACCTGATCACCGACGGCGACGTGGCCGGCGCGATCATGGCGGCCCGCGACGACACCGGCATCGACCTGCTGCTCGGCGTGGGCGGCACGCCCGAGGCGATCATCGCCGCCTGCGCGCTCAAATGCCTCGGCGGGGTCATCCAGGGCCGGCTCGCGCCCAAGGACGAGGCCGAACGGCGCCGCGCCCTGGACGCCGGGCACGACCTGAACCGCGTGCTCACCACCGATGACCTGGTGGCCTCCGACGACGTGTTCTTCGCCGCCACCGGCATCACCGACGGTGAGCTGATGGCCGGGGTCAGGTACCGGGCCGGCGGCGCCACCACCGACTCGCTGGTGATGCGGTCCCGCTCGGGCACCATCCGCAGCATCAAGAGCGAGCACCAGCTGTGGAAGCTGCGGGCCTACTCTTCTATCAACTTCGGTTAAACGGGCTCGATCAGTTCCGGTTGAACAGGCGGAACCTGCGGGGTTTCGGCGGCGTGCGCACGTCAAGCTCGCCGCCGAGCACCATGGCCTTGACCTCGATCACCGGCATACCTGGTCCGGGCGGCGGGGTGCTGCCGCGCTTGCGGCCCAGCACCATGTGCCCGGTCACGATCACCGACACCCCGTCGGGAACGATCAGCCGCAGCCGGCCGCCGAACACCGTCGCGTACACCTGGACCCGGCTGGACTGCAGGATGGCCTGGGTGAAGTCGACCTCGACCTCGCCGAACATGGCGGTCACGGTGAGGCTCTCCGGTACCACCCAGCGGCCGTCCCGGCGGGCCGGGCCGAAGATGCCGGACACGACCCGGCCGCCGTCCAGGCGCACCGGCTGCGCCGACGGCGCGGCCAGGTCCGCGGTCAGGTCGGCCAGGTCACCGAGCGTGCGGGCGGAGAAAGCCCGCTGGACCCGGTCGGCGTGCTCGTCCGCGGTGAGCCGGCCGTCGGCCATCGCCGCGGCGAGCAGGGTCAGCACCTCGTCCCGGTTAGCGTCGGACGCTCGCAGGTCACGAGGTGCCGGCCGTGGGCTCATGACTTGAAAATATATGTTCTTTCCGGCCTCCGGACCGCCCTGGCCCGTTGGCTCGGGCTTTTGGCACGGGTCAGGTGTACGAGACCGGGTTGAACGTGCTACCCATGTGTGCATGGCAGACGCAGGGATCGACACGGTGATGGCGCGGGCGAGCGAGGACCAGATCCGCTTGGTCCGCTTCCTCTACGCCGACCATGGCGGGATCATCCGCGGCAAGGCGGCCGGCACCTCGCGGCTACGCGAACGCGTGTCCAGCGGCATCGGGCACACGGTCGCGATGATGGCGATGTCCATGCTCGACCAGCTGCAGCCGGTAGCAGGCATGGGCCCGGTCGGCGAGGTCAGGATCGTGCCGGATCCGGACACGTTCGTCACGCTGCCTTACGCGCCGGGCGCGGGCGCCATGCTCGCCGACCTGGTCAAGCCGGACGGGTCACCGTGGGAGGCGTGCCCGCGCACGTTTCTCAAGCAGGCCATCGTCGAGCTGGCGGGCGAGGGCTACGGGATACAAGCCGCGTTCGAGCCCGAGTTCACCGTCGGCCGCCGCGAGTCCTCACCCGCCGGTCCGTCCATCCCAGACCGGCTCATCCCGCTCGACGACAGCTTGTGCTACTCCGCCACCGGCTTCCACCTCGCGCACAACTTCACCATGGAACTCGTCGATGCGCTCGAGGCACAAGGGCTGGAGGTGGAGCACTACTACCCGGAACTTGGTCACGGCCAGCACGAGCTCTCGGTGCGGCACACCGGTGCCCTGCGGGCCGCCGACAACCACGTGCTGTACCGGGAGACCGTTCGCGGGGTGGCGTTCTCCCGCGGCCTGTGGGCGAGCCTGGCCCCCAAGCCGATCCCCGACCAGGCCGGCAACGGCACCCACCTGCACGCCTCGCTCACCGACCTGCAGCCCGACGGCGCGCCCGGCGGGCACAACGCGTTCGCCGACCCCGCCGACCGCTACGGGCTGTCCCAGGTCGGCTACCACTTCATCGGCGGCCTCCTCGCCCATCTCCCCGCGCTGGTCGCGCTGACCTGTGCCAGCGTGAACAGCTACCGCAGGCTCGCACCGCAGATGTGGGCCAGCGCCTACTCCTGCTACGGGATGGACAACCGCGAGGCCGCGATCCGGATCTGCTCGCCGCTGCGCGGAGACCCGGGCAGTTCGGTCAACCTGGAGCTGAAGCCGTCCGACTCCAGCGCCAACCCCTACCTCGCGCTCGGCGCGTTCATCTACGCGGGCCTGGACGGGATCCGCGGCAAGATGGACCCGGGCGAAGCGGTGAACGTGGACCCGGCCACCCTGACCGACGCCGATCGGGCCGACACCGGCATCCACCGGCTGCCGGCCTCGCTGGCCGCGGCCCTGGACGCGCTGTCCGCGGACGAGCTGATGATGGACGTCCTCGGCCCGCTGCGCAGCACCGCCTACCTGGCGGTCAAGCACTCAGAAGCGGCCCACTTCGCCCACTCCACCGACCCGTACTACGAGTGCTTCCACCACTTCACCAAGCTCTGATCACCTGAACCCTTAACCACCGCACCCGCAACCGCCGCCGCACCGGTCGCAGCGCTCCTCCCCATCGCAGCCGGGGAACAGCACAGGACCCACGCCGGGAATCGTCTGGGCCCGGGCCTTGGCCAGCAGGGCCGCGGCCGCTTCACGGGCGCTCTCGCCGCGGCGGGCCATCCGGGCCGCGATCAGCCCGGTCACGATGGGGGCCGAGAACGAAGTCCCGCTCCATTGGGCCAGGCCGGAGAACGTCCTTACCTGCCCGACATTGGGCGGGACCTGGCAGGTGTAGGTACCGCTGCCGATGGCGTTGATGAGATTCTCACCTGGTGCGTACACGTCGACCCAGCCGCCGTAA
>JBEKKH010000806.1:0-3407 GCA_050010815.1 Streptosporangiaceae bacterium
CGCTACCGATTACGATTTCAACCTGGAGAACCTGTTCGAGTTCGGGCTGCAGCGCCTGCTCGACGGCCTCACCGCGCTCATCGACGGCCGCCCCTGACCAGGCGCCGGCCGACTGCCCGTAACCACCGGCGGCGTGCCCGGCTCCAGCCGACCACTGCTGCGCCACATGCAACGCAGAGCACCTTACGGCTTACGCCACAACCTAAGAATTGACAGCGAACCCTATCGGGCCGGCCCGAGCTTCCTTGCATCGTGCGGCCATCACAGGGGCGACCAGTGCTTCCGGCAGGACGAGCGCAGGGCCGCGCGGCTGGGCACCTGGCAGATGCTGTTTCAGGGGGCTAGGCTTGTCGTGGCAGCTAACACACCTGCCTGACTCCGAGTTACCCTGGCCCGGCGCTGGTGGTAGCGGCCGAGGACAAGAGCGGCGCAGCCCTCGTGTGAGTTCTTCCCTCCCATCGTGATCACTCTGCGGTGGCCGGACGCCGGGACGAAGCCACCGGATTGGGAAAACGATGGCGCACGACAAGATCAAGGCGGCTGCCCGCAGGCGCATGGCGGAGACCGGTGAGTCCTACGCCGCCGCCCGGCGCGAGGTCATCAGGGAGTTCCGGGCAGCCGGGAGCAGCAACCTGGCCGGGGAACCGGAACGGTTCGCGATCAGCTATGACGGCATGGGGCTGATCTCCACGTGGGCCGACACCTTGCTCGGTGGGGCCCGGACGGAGGGCGGATCGAGGTCGATGCCGGCGAGCTCCGGCTGCGGATGGCCGACTTCAAGGTCGACGTGCCGCGCGCCTCTGTTCGCCGGGTCGCCCGGTCCTCGCACCGGACCCGGGGAACGATCGGCGTGCATGCCAAGGGCGGCAGCTGGCTGGCGAACGGCTCGCCTGACGGCCTCGTTGAGATCACGATCGATCCGCCTTGCCGCACCGAGCGCTGCCTCGGCACCTTCTTCCGCCAGGCGAGGGTCAGCGAACTGATCGTGAGCCTCGTAGATCCGGACGGCTTCATCGCTGAGGGACCAGCGTGATGGCGTTCACCCGCACACTGGCTCACGGAAGGAATGATCAGTCGTGGAGCGCAACTCCAGCAGGGTCGTGGTGCTGGCCCTGATCGGGCACGTCCTCGCCGCGGTCTTGACATGGCGGGACATCCGGCAGCAGCCGGCACAGCAGGTCCGGGGGAGTAAAACCTTCTGGCGGATCTCGAGCGCGGTCAACACTCTCGGCTCGGTCGGCTACTGGCTGATCGGCCGCCGCTACTCGAGGTCCCAACCGCAGTAGGAACAGAGAGCGCCGTGGGGGCCATGCCTGGCGGGCCAGTGGGCGACGCTTCCCAGAGGGTCGCTGGCTTACGGGAATGTGCGGGAAGCCCGGGGTGTAGGAACAGATCTCACGGGGCTGCCGCCGCGCCTCGACTGGCTGGCGGCCATGATCACGCCAACGACGGTCGCGGTGGTCCTGGGTGGGTCGCTGCCTTCCATCGGGTCGGGCAGCAGGTCTTCGGCGGCGAGCCATTTGAAGAACTGCTGCAGGGCGCGGTACTGGTTGCTGGCGTAGGCGTCGCTGTAGCGGTCCAGCAGCCAGGCCATCCACTGCTGGATGTCCTGGCTGCCCACCTGCTCCCAGCTCGCCCGGCTGCCCTGCCTGGGCAGGCGAGCGGCGAACCACTGCACCACCTCGGTGTAGGTCCGTATTGTCTTGGCGGCCTTGTCCTCGGCGGCCAGGCGCAGGGCGAACGAGCTGATCTCAGCTTGGAATGTCCCGACGTCCAGCTGCCCGGGCTGCCGGGAACGCGGTTCTTGTGCGGTCATGGCCTCGGCTCTCTTCCTAGGGCGCATCATCCGCAGCCCAGCGTTTCCGCAGGCGGGAGATTTCAAAGCATCACCACGACGGGGAAATGATCCCGCAGGGCTATGCTTGCGGCCGCGACATGCCAGCCGCAGAGATCCTGGAGTATCCGCTGGCTACATCCCGGCCGACGGCGGATAACGGACCACGCCGGGCGGCGGTGTAGCTCCGGGCCCAATGGCCTTGCGTTAAGGCGTGATGTGATAATGTAACCGTTTTGTGGCTCATGATGGTACTGAGGGTTTGTCGCCGGACGGCTGGCTGCCGGACCGGATTTCGATCGGGGTACTGACCAGGGCTTTCCCGCCGGAGGCGGTGGACGCGGCGGTGGACGCTGCGGGGGTGCGCGAACAGCGGCGCAGGCTGCTGCCGGCCCGGCTGATGGTGTATTTCGTGCTGGCCCTGTGGCTGTTCCGGGGGCGGAACTGCGGGTACGGGCAGGTGATGGCCAAGCTGGCCGATGGCCTGTATCACCAGCGGCGCGGCGCGGACCTGCTGGCCGGGCAGCTGGACCCGGCCGGCTGGGTCGGTGCCGGGGACGGCCGGCGGTGGAAGCAGCCGAACATCTCTTCCCTGTCCCGCGGGCGCGGCAAGCTCGGCCCGGACCCGGTGCGGGCGCTGTTCGAGCAGGTCGCAGGGCCGACGGGAGCCGACGATGCCCCAGGTGTCTTCTGCTGCGGGCTGCGCGTGATCTCGATCGACGGGTCCACCACCGACGTGCCGGACAGCGAGGAGAACGACGCGTTCTTCGGGCGGCCGTCGAACCAGTCCAGGGACGGCGCGCTCCCGCAGGTCAGGTGGGTGGCGGCGGCCGAGTCGGGGACCGGGAGCCTGCTCGGGGCGGCGATGGGCCCGTACCGGACGGCGGAGCAGTCGCTGGCCCGGGATCTCCTGCACTGCTTCGGCCCGGGCATGGTGGTGCTCGCGGACCGGAAGTTCCTGTCGTGGTCCCTGGCCCGCGAGTTCCTGGCCACGGGCGCGCACATCTTGTGGCGTGCCTCGGCGTCCTTCGCGCTGAAGCCGGTGACAGTCCTGCCTGACGGCACGTACCTGGCGGAGCTGAGGCCGCCCCGCAAGTGCGACGGCCCGGTCCTGACGGTGCGGGTCATCGAGTACACCGTGCACACCGCCGCGGACGACGGCACGGAGGAGACTTCGGAGGTGTTCGCGCTGGTCACGGATCTTCTCGACGTGGAGGAGTATCCTGCGCTGGATCTGGCGTGCTGCTACCCGGACCGGTGGGGATGCGAGACCGTCATCGGCCACCACAAGACGGACATGGGCGAGGGCCAGCCCGTGCTGCGGTCGAAGGACCCCGAGGGCGTGATGCAGGAAATGTGGGCGCTGTTTGCCGTCTACCAGGCCATCTGCACGATCGTCGGGATCGCGGTGAACGCGGCTGGCATTCCCCCGGCACGGATCAGCTTTCCGCACGCCCTGGCCGCCGCGACGGACTCCGTCGCGGCTTTTTCCCCCTGACCAGCCAGAACTCGCCCTCGCCACGTTCCTGCTGAAGATCCTCATGCCCGGCTTCTTCGTCCGCGACCGCCCCCG
>JBEKKH010000807.1:0-3402 GCA_050010815.1 Streptosporangiaceae bacterium
GTGACGGCACAGATGGCGAGGGCGGCCATGACCAGGACGGTGTGCCGGGCGATCGCGGTGTACAGCCGTGCCTGGCACTGGTCCAGGCCGAAGCAGTCCTTCCCGAACTCGAAATCTTCCTCGGCGTCCTGCGCGAGCACCAGCTGCGAGTCGGCGGCGTGTCGGCGGCGTGAACGCCGGTCGACGTCGATGGTCACGCTGGCGGGGGTTTCCGGTGCGGGACTGTACATGGTCCCGGACCGCAGGATCAGGCTCACCGGGTGATCAGGCGGCAGGATGTCGAGCAGCTCGTCGGCGAGCGCGGCCCGCGCCTCGTCCGGGTCGAGTTCGGCCGTGCCCGCCACGAGGCCGGCGAACAGCTGGCGCTGGCGGGGGTCGGCCCGTCGCTCGATGTCGTCCCAGTGCTCGGCTATCGCCCGCAGCAGCGGGTCGTTTGATCCGAAGCCTGGTCTCACCCGATTGGTCACCGCGTTACCCCTCCTTCTTCTCGTCTGGGCGGCTCGGCCAGGTTCCGTGGTGGACATGGCCCGCCCAGGTCGCGGGATGGCTCAACCGGTCGTCGGTGAGCGCGGCGAGCTGCGGGCCCAGCGACTCGCGTACGTCGGCCGTCGGCCTGAGCAGGTCCAGCTGTGCGCGGCGGAGTGCTTCGGCGGGCTGGTAGCCGGTCTGCAGGTGAAGGTGCAGCCGCAGCGAGAGCGCCGCCGCGGTGTCATCGTCGACCGGCCAGCGCGTACCGATGACGGCGGTGGCACCGGCGGCGAGGAATCCGGTGGCCAGCGTCAGCGACTCGTCGTAGTGGCCCTGCGTCCGGTCGGTCAGGCAGGCGTTGGTGATGATCAGGCCGCCGGATGCGTCCGGGGCCCGGTCCCGCGCCTGCTCGAGGATGCGGCTCAGCGGCAGCCAGCCGTCCTTGGCCTGCAGCGCCGGCGTCGGCTGGGCGGTGCCGTGCGTCGACAGCTGCAGCAGCGAGGCCCCGGGCCGGTCCCGGCCCGGGAGCGCAGCGAGCAGGACGCTAACCGTCGCGGGCCCGTTGCGCTCGGACTTGATCCCGTAAACCTCGGCCTCAGGGTACTGCCGAGTCGCCAGCAGTCGGGTGGCCCGCCGGGTCATCGGGTGCTCACCGCGGGGGCTGGTGACTAGGACCACGCGCTCGTTCAGCGGCTGCGGCGGCCGGCGCGCTACCTCGGCGAGGAGCCGGGCCGAAGCCGTGTAGGACAGCACCAGGTCGTCGAGCGCGTAGCGGCGCCCGCCGCGCTCTGCGCTGGCCGAGCCGTCGCCGGTCCAGGCCGCGGCGTACGGGATGGCGCCGAGCTCGCCCAGCGGCACCAGCACCAGATGGGGCTGATGGTTGAGCGACCAGGTGCGAACATGCTCGAGCAGCGGTCCTATGATGCGCTGGTAAGTCCAGGACCCGAGTTCTTCTAGTGCGTCCGCCCAGGCCTGTCCGCGCGGTCCGCCGCGGAAGCCGTCGACGCCTCGCTCGAGCAGGTCTGACACGCTGAGCGCCCCGTCGAGCGCGGCCAGGTACGCCCCGAGGGGCGTGTCGCCGTCCGCGCCCGACAGCCTGGGCAGCGGGATCACCTCGACCTCGCCGAGCACCGGGCGTAGGAATATCGCGTACCCATCGGTCTCGGCCGCGGCGTCCCGGCCGACCGGGTCCGGGGTGGCCGGCGGCACCAGGTAAACGATGGCGTCGAACCGCATCCCGCTCATGGCGACGGAGATCTCCGGGCCGATCGGGGTGGTCAGCAGCTTCTCGCCCGACGGCGTGTCCCACAGCGCGTTCAGAGCGGTCGCGCGGCCCGCCTCGCCACCGGTGCGCCAGGCGTCCGCCGCCGCGGGGTTACCCGAACCGCGCAGCACTTCCTCGACGCGGCCCGACAGCACCACCGAGGCGAGGACGAGGCCGCGGCCGGCCTCGGCTATGTCGATCGCGGCCCGGTGGCGATGGTCCACAAGACACCAGCTGATCGTCCGGGCCACGATCTCGTTGGCCGCGGCCGCCACGTCGAGTGCTTCGTCGGTGGTCTCGGCGGTCATGACGCAGCGAGCCAGTTCCCGGAGGGCGGCGCGCATCGTCCGCTCGGCCGTGCCCGGACCGCTGGCATCGTCATGTGGTCCGGGAACTTCCCGCTGGCAGCGCGCGAGGTACTGCAGCGTGTTGGCCCACTCGACGGTCGGCGTCGCGTGGGCGCTGGCGGTCAGCGCGTGGTTCAGGTGCGAGACCGCTTCCTGCAGTGTCTGCTCGGTTCGCTCGGCCGGGTCGGCCCAGTACAGCTCGGCGTGGCAGATGCCGAGCGTCTGGTGGATCCGCTGCCGCAGCCGGGCGTCATCGGTGACGCCGGCCAGTGCCTGGTGCAGGTCGGCGGCGATGGCGCGCAGCGCTTCCGGGTCTTTCTGCGCGGCCGGGGCGAAGGGCCGCCGGGGGGGCGCGGCCGGATCGCTGGGGTGGATCACCGCCGCCCGCTCCAGTCCGCGCTGCGCGGCCAGCCGCGCCTCTTCGGCCGCCGCTAGCGGCGGTGCCGGCGGGGTAACCGCCTCCTGTGCCCGCGCCGCGATCAGCTGCTGCCGGAGCTGCCTGATCCCGTCCGCGGCGGCGAGGCTGTCGGACCCCTCAGCCGCGGAAGACGGACTCGCCGCGGCCGGGCTGCTGGCCAGGACGGCTTCCAGGCTGTCGGCTAGCCGCAGCGCGGTCGCCGACGATTCCGCGTCGTGCAGGCACACCCCGTGCACGCCGGTCCAGGCGAACAGCAGCCGGGCCGCGGCGAACCACGAGGTGGTCGGCTCCGGCCCGGGCAGCAGCTGCCCGGCCTCGGCGATAACCTGCCGCGCGGCGGCGCTCAGGGTCTCATCGTGCTGTGCGTGCGCGCGCATCGCCATCGCGGCGCCTGTCGCGGTCAGCAGGCTTAGCCGCGGCGCCCATTCGTCGCTGCCAAGGGCGGCCAGCGCCCTGCGGGCGGCCTCTTCCGCCTCGAGGAACGGGCCGCCGAACTGCCCGCGGCTGAGCATCTGGATGAGCACGTTGACGGTCAACTGGGCGGCCGCGTCCCGCTCCTCGGGCGTGACGGCTGCGCCGAGCGCCGCGATCGCCGTGCCGACCGCGTCGACGGCGGTTTGCTGACTGCCGGTTTGCGCGGCCAGCAGGGCCCGCTGCATGGCTATCGGGACCAGCACCCGGGCGCGCATCGGGTTGCCGGCCGACAGCCTGGCCCAGACGGCCTGCAGTTCCAGGAGTGCAGCCGCGATGTCCTCGGGCCGCTGACTGCGCCGTGCTCGGTCGGCGGTGGCCAGGGCCGGTTTCAGGTCACTGCCGCTCCGGTCCCAGGCATCAGGGTTCACGTCGATGACCGATTTGATGGCGTCGTCGTCGGGTTCGATGCGGCCCTCGATCAGCTGCTCGAG
>JBEKKH010000808.1:0-3386 GCA_050010815.1 Streptosporangiaceae bacterium
CACCAGGTCACCGAGCCGCTGGGAGCAGCTGATCCCGGCCGCGCGCATGAACGCCGCCAGCCCCAGCAGGTCCCCGCAGTCGGCCAGCCACGTCGCCCGCAGCCGGGAGGTGTCCAGCCGGGGCAGCCCGCCCCCGCCGTCCAGCGACCTGACCAGCGGGGTCGTGATGTTCCGGCGGCCCGTTTCAGTGCCGCCGCAGACCGGGGCGCTCCCGGCGGACTCCGCGGCGGCCAGCAGCCGGTCCTGGTAGCGGGCCAGTACCGGCACCGTGCGGGCGCGCGGGCCCCGGACCTGCACGATCACGCCGCCGGACCGGCACGTGATGTCGGTGCCGCGGACATCGCGCAGGTCACCGCGGATCAGCCCGGCGCCCGCCCCCAGGCAGATGAGCCCGGCCGCGCGCATCCGCCGCTCCGCCGTGGGCTGGGCATCGGCCAGCGCGAGGAACCCGCTGATCTCCGCCGGGCTGCAGGGCTTCTCCGGCCGTTCCCGGGGCAGCGGCAGGTCCGCCGGATACAGCTGCGGGACGACGCGGCGGCCGGTGAACCGCAGGTTCGTGCGCAGCGTCCGCCGCGCGGCCGGCGACAGGCCCGGCGCGCACCGGGTGAACCGCTCAGTCACCGACGGGTGCAGCAGCACCTCCGGCACCGCCTCCAGGCCGAGCGGCATCGCGTAATCAGCGAGCTTCCCGGCCGACTGCAGCAGGCTCTTCGCCCGGTCCCGGCCCTCCGGCGCCGTCTTCGCGACCACGTCCCGGGCGAACGCCGCCGCCTCCGCGGAGGCCGACGACGGCTCCCACCGCCCGATATAGGCGGCGACCTCCGCATTAGTCATACAGTAATTTTACTGTATGAAACGTATGGAACGCCGATTTGCCTGCGACAATGAGACCGTGCCGTCCACCCCCGGCCAGCAGGCCCGCGCCGCCGCCATCGCCGCCGAGATCGCCGCCCTCGCCGCCGCCGGCTTCGCCCTCCCCGGCACCCTCGCCGACCGGATGACCCGCTGCGGCCACCCGAACTGCCGCTGCCACGCCGACCCCCCGCAGCTCCATGGCCCCTACCACCAGTGGACCCGCAAGAAGAACGGCAGGACCGCCACCCGCATCCTGTCCGACGACCAGCTCGCCGACTACCAGCCCTGGTTCGACAACCACAAACGGCTCCGCGAACTCATCACCGAACTCGAGGAAATCAGCCTCGCCATCGCCGAGGCCGACCCCCGCTGGAAACGCTAGCCACGCCCGCCCAGCGCACGCCCGGCATCACGCTCCCGCGGCCGCCGCCAGGAACGGAGCAGCAGCCTCCGCATCGCGTGGCCGACGCCCGCTTAACCTGTGGACGACCCTCCCACCGCGCCCCGTCTACGCAGGTCAGGCATAAACGTGAAGACCTCGCTTGTAATACGCAATTTCGCCGTCGCGGGACGTCGCCTGACGTAGCCTGAAGAGCCAGTTAGCAGGACAGATCGTCGCTGGACGTCGCCCTACGTCGCTGGATGCCTGCCTGCGTTGGCTCCCCGTATTTCGTTAGCCCCGCTAATTATCAAACGTTTCCTAGGAATTCTGACGGCCCGACGCCCATGGCCGGTGCAACATCCCGAACCGGCACACTGCCTCCATCAGCGCGCTCGTGGCTGGAGATGCCCGGCAAAACCGGACAAAGCCATCTGGCAAGGTACTTCTCGTCGACCAACCGCCTAGAACAGGGCCGGTCCGGCTACTGCTGTCGCGACACGGCTAGAGCAATGGCTTCGCGTTCCCGTGTCCGGCAGGGCACACTGGAGATGTGACCGCTGAGCAGCTGGAGCTGATTTCTACCGACCCGAGAGTGATGCACGGCCAGGCCGTGATCGCCGGCTCCCGCGTGCCGGTCAGCGTGGTCCTGGACTGCCTGGCTGCCGGCATGACGTCCGAGGAGATCACCGCCGAATACCCCACCGTCACCGCCGCGGGGGTACGCGCGGCCGCCGCCTACGGCGCGGCACTGGCCCGCGAGGATCTGCTCCCGCTACCCCAGACGCGGTGAAGTTCAAGCTCGACGAGAACCTTCCTGCCTCGTCCTCCGTCATCTTGGCCGACGCCGGTCATGACGTTGATACCGTCGCCGACGAAGAGCTCACCGGCGCACCAGATCAAGATGTAGTCGCCGCGGCCACCGAGGCTGGACGGATCCTGATCTCGTTGGACCGCGGGCTGGGCGATATCCGCACTTACCCGCCCGGCAGCCATGCCGGCATCATCGTGCTCCGTCTGACCGATCAGTCAGCTGCCGCGGCAAACAAAGCAATCAGCGACCTAGTCACCCTCACCGACCCCGCTAGCCTGACCGGGGCAGTGGCGGTCCTCCAGCACGGCCTACTGCGAATACGCCACCCTTGACCCAAACCCCTAGGTCAAAGTGGTATACAGCTGAAAAGCCTGGTCGTGGAGCTTGTCCGGCGATACTGCAACCGCCTCGACCTGCGGGAACGTCTTTCAAGAGCTCGTCAGCGAGGCGGGCAAGAGCACGAGGCCTCGCCTGCAACCTCGTCGACAGCTGATCACTCAGTACCGCCAGCGCCGACCGGACATCCGCCGCCGACAGCTTGCCCAGCGGTCTGGCCCCGATCCGGCCCGTCAGCGGCCTCACACCATCTCGGTACAACTGGACCATCCGCGCTGACCGGCCCGATAGCCCATGCTCCAGCCAGTCCTCCACCGCCGCCCGGACCGTATACCCCGCCGACGACTGCAGCCCGACGTCGAGCTCCGCGTGCAACGCCCGGAGCTTGTCCCGGACCTCTTGCTTGGTCTTGCCCGAGACCTTCCGGCGCAGCCGCTCCCGTCCGGGCCGAAGCCAACCGAGACCGAGCTACTCGAAACACCCTCTGACCTGGTGGGCGCAACAGGTTTCGAACCTGTGACCCCTCGCTTGTAAGGCGAATAGGGATAAGGATCGCGTCGCAGTCCCCGGGGTCAGTTCAAGCAGAGGAACTGCGAAAACCATGCCGGGAGATGCCCCAGGGTGCCTGGGAAAGCTTGCACGGTGGTTCCCGAAAGTGGTTCCCGGATCAGCATCGGATATCGGGTGATAGCTCGGCGTAGGAACGAGCGCCCGCCGCCGCACAGCTGACCCCTCGCTTCGAAAGCGAGTTGGGGCCGCGGCCACGGTCGCATGGACAGCAGTAAGGCACATATCGCCCACATCGGTATTCATCTGGGCGCCATTCTCCTCGCAAAGGACATGGCCGCCACGAAACGCGCCGTCCGCACTGTGCGCCGCCGGGATCGGCTGGAGGGTTAGGGGTCGACGCCCTCGCCCTTCGACTTCTCAATCCGGTCAATGGTGGTGCGTCCCAGTCCGGTGAGTACGTGGATCTCCTCCTTCGTGAATAGTCCACTCTCC
>JBEKKH010000809.1:0-3383 GCA_050010815.1 Streptosporangiaceae bacterium
GACTACCGGCACAGCACCCCCGCGGCGGCCGCCGAGGACCAGCACCTGGTGCCTGTTCCCGCCGAGGTCGCGCTGATCAGGGACCCCGACGGGCTGCTGGACGAGCTGGCCAGCCAGATCACTGCGGTCGGGATCAGCGTCGTGCCGCAGCCATCGGCCAAGACCGGCTTGGTCATTGTGGCGGCGGACCCGAAACACCGGGTCCTGGACGCGGCCCTGGCCGCGGGTCATCCGGCCGATGTGGTCGGTATCCGCTTCACCGGCGCAGATGATGGCAAGCCGAGGCTCCTAGAGCTGGTGCTGCCGGACGTGACCGCGCCGGGCACGGCCGCCAAAGCGGCCGCGCTCGCGGCCAAGGTCGGCCTGCACGCGGTCACGTCCCGGGACCGGCCGGGATTTCTCACCGAGGCACTGGCCTACGCGCAGTTCAACGACGCGGTCCGGATGTTCCAGGATGGGTATGCCAGTCCAGCCGACATCGATACCGCGATGATGCTCGGCTGCGGTTACCCCCGCGGGCCGCTGCAGATGCTCGACGAGGCCGACCCGGCGTACGTCGTCACCGTCCTGGAGGCGATGCACGCCGCGACGGGCGACCCGGCGTTCACACCGGTACCCTTGCTCGCCGAGTATGCCACCGCCGGGATCCGGTTCCGCTAGCGGCGCCGCTGGGCGTTCGGCCGTCTTCCCAGCCAGCTTAGTGTGCGCGGCCGTACGGGCATCGCGGTCATAGCCGCGTCAGCCCGTGCAGCGGGAAGACTGCGTTGCGGGTGGCTATGATCGCCCGGTCGATGTGCTGGCTTGGGTTGTAGCCGGACTCGAACGGTTCGAATTCGGCGGGTGCCCCCTCGGTCATCTGCTCCGGTGCGGTCCGGCCGGTGCGCTGTGTAACGTAGTCCCGCCACGGGGCGGGGGTCGACGCGCCTGGTTCGATCGGCTGCCCCGTGGCTTCGGCGAGCAGGTGCGTCCAGGTCCGCGGCACGACGTGGACCAGCTCATACCCGCCGCCGCCGGTGAGCAGCCAGCGTCCGCCAGCCACCTCGTGGGCCAGCGCGTGGATCGCCGCATGAGCGGCGCGCTGCGCGTCGATGCTCAGCTCCAGGTGGGCCAGCGGATCCAGCCGGTGCGTGTCGCAGCCGTGCTGGCTGACTAGCACCTGCGGCTGGAACTGGCGCAGCAGCGGCGGGACGATCGCGTGGAAGGCGCGCAGCCAGCCGGCATCCCCGGTCCCGGCGGGCAGCGCGACATTGACCGCTGACCCCTCGGCGCCGGGGCCGCCGGTTTCGGCGGGCAGGCCAGTGAAGGGGAACAGAGTCGCCGGGTGCTGGTGCAGGCTGATCGTCAGTACCCGCGGATCGGCGTAGAACGCGGCCTGCACCCCGTCGCCGTGGTGCGCGTCGATGTCCACGTAGGCGACCCGCTCGGCGCCCTGCCCCAGCAGCCAGGCGATCGCGACCGCGACGTCGTTGTAGACGCCGAACCCGCTGGCATGCGCGGCCATGGCGTGATGCATGCCGCCGGCGATGCTGGCCCCGTGCTGGGCCGAGCCTGACCGGACGGCCCGGGCCGCGGCCAGGGTCGCCCCGGCCACCAGCGCCGATGCCTCGTGCATGCCGGGGAAAATTGGGTTGTCCTCGGTGCCCAGCCCGAACGCTCGGGCGTAGCGGAACTGGGTCGCCTCCAGGCCGTGGGCACCGAGGTCCTCGGCCCAGCGGCTGACCGCATCGACGGCCGTGATGTACGGCGCGTCGTGCACGAGCACCAGGTCTGCGTCGGTGGCCGGGGGTGGGGCGGCCACGGTCACGCCGGGCTGGGTCCACAACCCGAACTCGTGCGCAAGCCGCATCGTCAGCTCCAACCGCACCGGTGCCAGCGGATGGTCGGGCCCGAAGTGATAGTCGGTGAGCCGCTCGTCCCAGGCCACATGCAGGGTGCAGGCCATCTGCCACGACCTTTCTGCCGCCGGGGGGCGCCAGGCAGCGACCGAAATGCCCTAACCCGGCTGCTCTCCGGAAAGCGGATCAGGCTGATGGTGATCGAACACGACGTTCCGGACATCCCGGATCGCCAGGTCCCGCTCGCCGATGACTTCCTGGACCTTCCGGGCTCCCGGATGGTCGCCCGTCAGCCCCAGTGCCGTTTCCAAAGCGAGCCCTGCGGCGAACAGCCAGTGCACCACGAGGTCGTTCATGCCCGCGGCGATCCGGTCGCGATCCTGCCCAGGAGCAGTGCCTCCGCCCAGTTCTCCACCATCGACACTACGCCTTGGTCCTGCGCCCGGATAGGCACGACCAGCTCAGCCTCAGCCTGCGGCGCCGCCAGAATCCTGGTCCGGTCCATCTCTCGCGGGTGCCAGGTACCAGGGGAGCGACTGCCGTCTCAGGGCTCAGTGTGGCCGAACGGTGCGTTCTCAGATTCTCAGATGGGTGCGGCTCTCCTGAGGTGATTCCGGCCCCGCCGCCGGGGCGGCCGCCGCCAGTCCCAGGAATTCCAGGCGGGGCTTGGCGTGACAGCGGACTTAGCATGGTACCGATACCAGGCCGGCCTCGTACGCGATGATGACGAGCTGTATCCGGTCCCTGGCCCCCAGCTTGGCCAGCAGCCGGGCTACGTGCGTCTTGGCGGTGCCTGCGGTGATGTACAGGGCGGCGGCGATCTCGGCGTTGGACATGCCCAGGCCCACCAGCCTGAGCACCTCACGTTCGCGGTCGGTGATGCCGGTGAGCTCTCGGGGCTTGCGGCCGGCATGAGGCTGGCCGGCGAACTCGCCGATCAGGCGGCGGGTGATGCCCGGCGCGATCATGGCGTCGCCGGCCGCGACCACGCGGATCGCGGCCAGGATGTCCTCCAGCGCCATGTCCTTGACCAGGAACCCGCTTGCGCCGGCCCGTAGCGCGCCGTAGACGTAGTCATCGTCGTCGAACGTGGTGAGCACGAGCACGCGAGCGTGCGTATCGTCGGCGGTGATCATCCGGGTTGCCTCGATGCCGTCCATGCCCGGCATGCGGATGTCCATCACGACCACGTCGGGGCCGGTGTCCCTGGCGAGCTGTACCGCCTCGGCTCCGGTTCCGGCCTCGCCGGCCACGTCGATATCGGGTGTCTGCGCGATCAGCATGCGCAGGCCCGCCCGGATCAGCGGCTGGTCGTCGGCCAGGATGACCCGGGTGGTCATCGGGCCGACGCCACTGGCAGCCGGGCGGCGACGCGGAAGCCGCCACCGGGACGCGGGTCGGCCGAGAAGTCGCCGCCGAGCAGCGTGGCGCGCTCGCGCATGCCGGTGATCCCGTAGCCGGTCCCGGCCACGCTGCCGCCGCGCCCGCTGTCGGTGACCTCGATCGACAGCTGCCCGTCCTGCTGGTCGATCAAGACCCGGCACTGGT
>JBEKKH010000810.1:0-3380 GCA_050010815.1 Streptosporangiaceae bacterium
ATCTGCGCGGGCGAGTGCAGGATGTCGCCGACGAACAGGGCGCCGACGCCGCCGGACTCCAGCCTGAGCACCGACGAGCCCGGGGTGTGGCCCGGCTCGGCCTGCAGCTCCAGCTCGGAGTTGATGCGATGCCGGCCCGCCCACAGCTCGACCAGGCCGGCCCGGTGCACCGGCTGCACGCTGTCCTCGAAGACATTCTGGTTGCCGTCACCGGGCGGCCGGGGCGTGCGGATCGGGTCCCAGAAGAGGAAATCCGGCTCGCAGATGAGGTAGCGGGCTCCTGGAAAGGTCGGCACCCAATCCCGCCCTTCGAGGCGGGTGTTCCAGCCCACGTGATCGACGTGCAGGTGAGTGTTGATCACGATGTCCACGTCCTCCGGTGACACGCCGGCCGCCCGGAGGTTGTCCAGATAGGCCGTGTCGTGGTGGGCGTAGACCGGCGCGTAGGGGCGTTCCTTGCCGTTGCCGGCACCGGTGTCGAGCAGGATGATCAGCCCCTGGCTGCGGATGAGCCAGGTGTGCAGCACCGTGCGAAGGGCGCCTTTGGTGGCGTCGTAGAAGTCGGGGTCGAGCCAGCCCGCGTTGTCCGCCCAGTAGGCGGGGCTGCTGTCGGGGAACAGGAATCCCGGCGTGGCCGGGCTCTTTCCCGCGTATTCCGGTACGCGTGTCACCTCCACGTTGCCGAGGAAGATGCTCGCAGGCTCGGTCACCACGACCGATTAGCCTCGGGTACCGGGTAGAGTCCCTCCACCCCGGGCGGCACCGCGGCGGAGACGAAGTTCGCGGTCTCCAGCAGCCGGGGTGTCCAGTTGTTGCCCTTGGCCATGTTGCGAGTCTCGGCCATATAGGCGCTACGCGATTGGACGTCGTCGGTCATCTGACGCATCCGTCCTTCCCAGACGGCCAGCGCCTCGGCGATGGTGTCGTACTGGTCAAGGGCATGGGCCAGGTCGACCGCGTTGACCATCCCGACGCCGGCCCCCTGGCCTAGAGCCGGGCACATGGCGTGGGCCGCGTCGCCCACCAGCACCGCCCGCCCGGTCGACCAGGGCGTCACGCGGTTGGTCTGGTAGTTGTCGTGGCGGCCGCCCTCGGCCTTCCCGGCCAACTCGATGATCGGGATCAGATGGGGGAAGCGCTCCGACCAGACCTCAACGTCGACCGGGATCCGAGACGCGCGCTCGTTTTTGGTCTCGGCCATGAACGCGATGTAGAGCATGTCCGGTCCCATCGGGTGATACAGCACCCGCATGGCGTCCGGCTCGAGCGTCCAGTAGTCGAGCACCCGGTCCCACCGCTCGCCGCGGAACTCCTGCGGGCGCGGGATCAGCACCCGGCACACGCCGTCGGAGTACTTCTTGCGTTCCTGGGCGAGGTCGCCGAGTGAGTTGCGCACGGCCGAGCCGGCGCCGTCGGTGCCGATCACCAGGTCCGCCTCCAGCCGGCTGCCGTCCGCCATCAGCAGCGCGCCCGCGGGGTCGGCGCCGACGGCGCGCGAGCTCGTCACGATCTCGACCCCGGCCGCGCGGGCGGCGTCGGCCAGCAGCGCGTGCAGCTTCGGCCGGGTGATCGCCCAGTAGGGGTAGCCGGGCACTTCGAGTGAGACCGACGCCCCGTTCAGGAAGGTCTCGTAGTATTCCGGCCGCACGCCATGCTCACGGACGGACTGGGCGACCCCGATGACCTCCAGCGCCAGCATGGCGTTGCGCCACATCACGATGCCTGCTCCGAAATCGCGCACGGTGTCGTTCTGCTCATGCAGCCGCACGGTCCAGCCGCGCTGCGCCAGTGCGGTGCTGACGGTGAGCCCTGCGAAGCCGGCTCCCGCGACCTCTGCGTGCCGGGTCGGCGCTTGTGGTGTTGTCATCGCAGTGCTCCTCTGATCAGTCAGTAGTCTTCGGCGTCTACCCAGACGGTCATGCTGCCGCGGGCCACGGTGTGGAAGTGCAGGTTGAAGCCGAGCACGACCGGCGTCAGGCCGGGATCGATCTCGAGTGCGGCTACGTCCACCGCAGCAACGATGAAGACGTAGCGATGACGTCCGGATCCGGGCGGCGGGTTGGGCCCGATGTACTGGCGCATCCGCAGGTCGTTCGGAATGGTCAGCGCGCTGGCCGGCATCGCGCCGTCGATCGCTCCGGCGCCGGCCGGGAGCGCGGTGACGTCGGGCGGGATATTGGCGACGGCCCAGTGGACGAACCCCGTACCGGTCGGCGCGTCGGGGTCGTAACAGGTGATCGCGAAGCTCTGGGTCTCGGCCGGGAACTCGCTCCAGGCCAGGTGAGGCGAGGTATTGGTCCCGCCGATCTGCGGATCACGGTAGGCCAGCGGCATCTCCTCGCCGTGCTTGAGGTCGTCGCTGCGCACCGCCAGCGCCGGGGCGGGGGTGACCGCGGCGTAGGGATCGTCGTTGCTCATGGGGAGCGCGCTCTCTTCGTGGTCGCTGTCTTCGTGGTCGCTGTCTTGGTGGCCGGGTACTGGGTCAGGCCTGCGGCGCGGGGGTGCTGCGCACGCAGAACGCGCGCAAGGGACGGCGGATGTCCCAGGTGCCTGACCAGCTGCCCGGGAGCGCGATGACGCCACCCGGCGAGAACTCGTGCCTGGTGCCATCGTCGTCGACGAGGGAGCCGTCGCCGGCGAGGACGAAGGCGAAGAATCCGTGGTGGTCGGGAGCCCACGGGTACTGGCCGGGCGCCCGCGACCTGATGTCGCAGCGGCCGTCTGGACCGTCGAAGATCACCGCATCGGTGTCGATGGGTGAACCGGGGGCGGCCGCCGCACTCGGAAGCAGGTCGGCCAGTACCCGGTCGGCCGGCCGGAACACGGACGCGACCACCGCGGTCGGCAGCGGGGGGACCGGAGTCGTGTGCAGGTAGACCTTGCGGATCGTCTCGCGGATATGCCAGGTCCCGACCCAGCCGAACGGGAGCAGCAGCACGCTGTCCGCGGTCAGCTCGTGCGAGGTCCCGTCCTCGTCGACGATGGTCGCGTCCCCGGAGATGATGTACATGAACGACCCCCGCTTGTCCTTGACGCGGGGGAACACCCCGGCGTCACAAGCCCAGATCGCGAAGAAGCCGTCGGCGCCGTCGAACACCGTCCTTTCGTGGGCGAACGGCGCGCCCTCGAGGATCGGCTCCATCGAGACCACCTCCGGCAACGGTCCCCGGAGTACCTGTGCGGCGTCGAGAAAGGCGGCCTGCATCGTCTCGCGGTGCACGCTCACGGGATTGCTCCTTGCCAGGCGGAGGGGGTGACGGTGGTTTCGGCCACGGCCGGTATGCCGAGCAGTTCGAATGACGGCCGGTGCAAGATGGCGTGCAACTCCTCATCGGTGATGGGCGTGAGGGCGAACTGCTGCATGTGGGCCACGACGCGAG
>JBEKKH010000811.1:0-3353 GCA_050010815.1 Streptosporangiaceae bacterium
GAAGACGGTGAAGAATTACGTGTCGGCGTTGTTCGCCAAGCTGGGCATGGAGCGCCGCACCCAGGCCGCCGCCTACGCCGCCCGCCTGCTGGCCACCCAACACGCCCACGACGTATCCGAGCACGGTTTCCGCGACTGGCCGGTCGGCGTGTAACGGCCCGGTCATCGCCCGCCCCGACGGCGCCTTCGCCGTGGACGCCCGGATCAAGGTGGCCCCGTATCAGCCCGAAGACCCCTACCTGCGCAGGCTCAGGTAACCAAGTTAACCTCGTCCGTGCTACCTAGAGTCGCCGACGGCGGCGTATGGTCACTTTGAGAGGTATGACCACATCCTGCGCGGCCTAGTTAACGGCGCAGGGCCGTGCCGGATCAGCTGGCGGCCGCGCCAGTAGGATCGGACCCAGCGGGATCGGACCGAAGTGTGCGCAAAGATACGTATCCGGTGCAGTGGATCGGGCAGCAGGCCCTGGTGGCACTGCCGGAGTACATCGACGTGTCCAACGCTGGTCAGATCCGCGAAGAACTGCTGGCAGTCCTTAATCGCGGGGCCGAGGCGCTGATCGCGGACATGACCGCGACGATCTCCTGTGATCACGCGGGCGCCGATGCGGTGGCACGGGCTTACCGGCGCGCGGCGGCCAGCCGGACCCAGCTCCGGCTGGTCGTCACCAGCGGATCCGTGCTGCAGATGCTGGGCATGACCGGCGTCGGGCGCCTGGTGCCCGTCTACCCCTCGGTGGAAGCCGCCCTCGCCGCGCGGTTGCCGGCCGCGTATCCGCGGCCCGACCGGAGCGTAAAGCTGGCCGAACCGGACGAACGCGACAAAACCGGGCTAGACGTCGGGGTGGAGATCGCCCTGCTGGACCGCAACGGCGTGATCGCCTGGGTCAACCAGGCCTGGCGGGCCTTCGCGGCCAGCAACGGGGGTGACCCGGCGCGGATCGGTCCCGGCGTGTCGTACCTGCAAGTCTGCGCCGCCGCCGAGGACGACCCGGCGGCGGGCGAAGTCGCCGCCGCCATCCGCGCCGCGCTGGCCGGCGATCTGCCCGGCCCGATGACCGTGGTGGTGCCGTGTCACAGCGCGGCCGCCGAACGCTGGTTCGACGTGCTGATCTCCTCTCGCCTGGACAACCAGGGCCGGTGCATGGGGGTGGCGGTCACCCTGTCGCTCGCCAGGTCCCGGCCCCGGGCTAGCCCGGTCAGGCCGGGTCGTCCCGGCTGGAGCCTGAAGGCCGCCCCGGGGCCGGGCGGGCCGGAGGCCGGGTCCGCGGCGGTGATCACCCAGGGCGTGCTGTGGAAAATGATCGACGCGATCGGCGACGGCGTCGCGCTGACCGACGATGGCGGCACGCTGGTGCTCGCCAACCGGCCGCTGGAGGAGATGTTCGGCTACCTTCCCGGCGAGCTGACCGGCCAGCCGGTCGAGCGCCTGATCCCGGCCCACCTGCAGGCCTCGCACCGCGGTCACCTGGCCGCCTACGCCCACGCCCCCAGGGCCCGGCCGATGGGTGCCGGCGCGCCGCTGACCGGGCTCCGCAGGGACGGGTCCGCCTTCCCGGCCGAGATCAGCCTCCGCCCCCTGCCGACCGCTCACGGCCGTTTCGCCCTGGCCGTGGTCAGGGACCTCACCGCCGCCAGCCAGCAGGGCCACCGCAGCCAGGAACTCCTGGACCTGGTCGTCACCGCCCTCTACCACGTCGGTCTCAGCCTGAAGGACGTCGGCGACCTGCCCCCCGGCCTGGGCCGGCCGCGTATCGACGGAGCTCTCGATGTCATCGACCACACCATCAGCCGGATCCGCGAAGCCGCCTTCGCCGACCGCGATCCCAAGGCCGAAGGGGACCTCCGGCGCTAACATTTACCGGCCGGTCAGTCGTTGACTCCGATGGGGACGTTCGGCTCTAACGCCCTCATGACCTCCACCGGTTTCGTCAACTCCGTCTGCCACAAATGGGGCAGCCGGGCCCAGGACAGCCGCGGGTGCGAGTTCCGCGCAGACGACAGCCGCAACAATTCCTTCGTCGCGGTGGTGGCCGGCGGCGAGGGTAACCACAGCTGGCACCATGCCGACCCCACCTGTCCCCGGCACGGCCGCCGGGTCGTGCTGGATGCCGACGCCGTGGCGGCCGGAGCCAAACCCGAACGCGGTTGGCATCCGGACGCCACCTGGCGTCTCATCCAGCTCCTGGCCCGACTGGGCCTGGTCTACAAGGTGAAGACGCCGAAGGAAAGGGTCTACTTCGCCGCCAAGCAACTCGCGCCCAACCCTTCGCTCAGGCAGACCCACCGCGAGTGGCACATCGAGGAGCCGGAGGAAACGCACGGGGTCCTGGTGTCCTGACGAGGCGGGACGTTTGCCTCTGACCGGGACCGCGCGGGCGCGCGACCCCGAAGGGAACCCGGAACCCCGGGCTCCGGCTCATCATCCCGTTCATCGACGTGCTGCACTGTGTCTCGCTGCGCATCGTAACCATGCCGATCCAGTCCCAGGGCATCATCACCCGGGACAACGTCAGCGTGGACGTGTCCGCGCTGGCCTACTTCCGGGTCGTGGACGCGGTGAAGTCGGTCGTCGCGATCGAGAACGTCCGCGCGGTCATCGACCAGATCGCCCTGACCACCCTGCGTGAGGTCAGCACACCCTGGACCAGACCCTGTCCGAGACCGACCAGATCAACCTGGACATCCGCAAGATCCTCGACGTCACCACCGTCGACTAGGGCGTCGAGGTCACCCTGGTGGAGCTGAAGGACATCCAGCTCCCCGACACCATGAAGCGTGCCATGGCCGCCGCCGCGCTGGGGGACGCCTCCGACACGATGATGGCGCACCCGCTCGCACTGCAGCTGCGTAACCTGCAGAGCCTGGTCGAGATCGGCGTGGACAAGAACACCACCGTGGTGTTCCCCGCTCCGCTGATGAGCACCATTACCGAGCTCGGCTCGTTCATCGCCAGCGAGCACGCCGCCAGCGAGAAGGCCGCCGCGGACCGGGCGCTACCGCTCGCCAGCGCCATCCCGGCCAGCGCCATCCCCGCCAGCCGGGCGCCTGCATCGCGGCCTGCCGTCAACGGAATCGGCTAGCGATGATCGAGGCGGAGGCGCTGACCAAAGGGCTGCACGCCGCGCTGCTCCTGTCCGCGGTCCTGGTCCTCGCCGCGGGCCTGTTCACCGTCGTCGACCTGCGCGGCCGCGCCAGCCCTAGGGCACCTCACGCCGGGACTGAGGTCCTGCCAAGCCGGTGACATGTGGCCGTGACGTAGGTAGGGGTATGGCCGGAAGACTCCAGGTATCAGCTTAAAACGGGCGGGCCGGAAGGTCCGCAGCTAGAAAGAAGGAATTCCGATGCGCCGC
>JBEKKH010000812.1:0-3347 GCA_050010815.1 Streptosporangiaceae bacterium
GGCCTGGACGAGGTGTCCGCGCAGTTTCACGGCTATCTGCGCTCGCTGCCTTCCCACCCGCACTCGACCCGCCCGGTCAACCTCAACGTGTGGGAAGCCGTCTACTTCAACCACGACTTCGGCACGCTGACAGCGCTAGCCGATATTGCCGCCAGTATCGGAGTCGAACGTTACGTCCTGGATGACGGCTGGTTCCACGGCCGCCGCAACGACCAGGCCGCTCTGGGCGACTGGTGGGTCGACGAGGAAGTGTGGCCCGGCGGGCTGCACGAGCTTGCCGACTACGTAGGGGCCCGGGACATGCAGTTCGGCCTGTGGATCGAACCGGAAATGATAAGCCCGGACTCCGAGCTGTACCGCGCGCACCCGGACTGGATCCTCTCGGCCGGGCACCGGGTGCCACCGCTGCAGCGGCACCAGCTCGTCCTGGACCTGACCCGCCCGGAGGTATCCGCCTACCTGCTGGACAAGATTAGCAAACTGCTGTCGGAGTACCCGATCGGCTACGTCAAGTGGGACTGCAACCGGGACATCGTCGATGCGGGCAGCCACCTCCGCTCGGGTGCCCCCGCGGCGCACGAGCAGACGATCGCGGTATACGCCCTGCTGGACGAGCTGCGGCGGCGCTACCCGGCGGTGGAGTGGGAATCATGCGCGGCCGGGGGCGGACGGGTCGACCTGGCCATCCTGGAACGCACGCAGCGGATCTGGGTGTCCGACATGACCGACGCACTGGCCCGGCAGTCCATCCAGCGCTGGACCGGACAGCTAGTGCCGCCCGAATACCTGGGCGCGCACGTGGCCGCGCCGTTCTCACACCAGACCGGCCGGTACATGCCGCTGTCCCTGAGGTGCGCAACCGCGCTATTCGGGCATTTCGGCATCGAATGGGACATCACCACGGCCAGCCCGGACGAGCTGACCGAGCTCGCCCAGTGGATCCAGCTGTACAAGCGCCACCGCCCTGTTATCCACTCAGGCCGTGTCGTCCGGATCGAGACACCTGATGACACCGCCTGGATGCATGGAGTTGTCGCCGCGGACCGGTCAACGGCGCTGATGAGCTACGTGCAGCTGGATGAACCCCGGAACGACCAGCCCGCCGCGATGCGGGTCTCCGGGCTCGAGGCGGCTCGGCGCTACCGGGTCACCGACGTGACGCCAGGCGAACGGTTCCCCCGCCGCCACGGCCAGGTGGATCACCGTATCGTCGGCATCGAGGTCTCGGGAGCAGCCCTGGCAGAAATCGGGCTAGCCATTCCCGTACAGCGTACATTGACGGCTGCGGTGCTCCTCATCGAGGCGATCTGAACTGAGCATGTGCGATCACCTTCTCCGACCTGGCGAGAACCACCTTAACTATGGGGCTGAGCTGCCTGCGGGAGTGAGGAGGGCCGCCTGGGGTCCGGTGCTGCCCCAATGGCCTCATCCAATGGAACGGCCGCGTGCATCTGTTCTATCAGCACAACCCCTCCGGCGGTATTCCGGAAAATATGGCCTGGGGTCATGCCAGCACCATTGATATGTGGACCTGGGAAGATCATCCGCTAGCCCTGGAGCCGCGCCACGGGTCGGTCAAGCGGGCACTCGACCGGCCCTGGCGCGTCCGATGCGGGCCTTCGCGATCTACCAGCGCATCGGCGCCCCAGAGACCCAGCGCGTCGAAACGACCCTCCTCAACTAGCGTCCTTCAGGGATAACTGTCTCATGGGGCCAGGCCGAGGCGCGCCTGGTGTCCGTGACCGCGGCGGTGCGGCTGGTGACCGTTCGGGCTGCTGGAGTCGACCTGTGATAGCGGCGCGGACCCCGTCCGCTGCGGACCGAGCTGGCCGCGGCCCGGGACCGGCTGGACATGATGGAAGCCGAGAACCTGACGGTGGCGGCCGCATTCGACCTCTCCTACGCGAACCTGGGTGGCGGGCAGCAGCGGCTATTCCGGCGGCTGGGGCTGCATCCCGGCGCAGACATTGACGCGTATACCGCCGCTGCCCTCGACGGGAGCAGCGTGCCGGTGGCCCGGCGCGGGCTGGAGGGCTTGTATGACCGGTATCTGCTGACCGAACCGGTGCAGGGCCGGTACCGGCTGCAAGACCTGATCCGCGACTGCGCCCGCACCCTGGCCGGCCAGCAGGCCGGCGCCATCGCGAACACCCGCATCCGCCGCCGGACCGCCATAAGTACCGTTGCCGGCAACAGCCCACCGCCTGCAGAGGCCACGGTTCCTGACTTGGCTGACTACGACCAGGCGCTGGCCTGGGCCATGACCGAACGCGCAAGCCTGCTCGCCTGCCTCGACCGCGCGGCTGCCGTCGGCCAGCATGCCCGGGTCACCGCCCTGACCACGGGCATCGGCGGACTGCTGCAGCTCGACGGGCCATGGGCCGATGGCGTCGCCCTGCAGACAGCCGCAGTCCAGGCGGTACGCCAGCTCAGCCTGGCCAATGTACTCAACGATCTGGGTGAGGCGCGGCGGGTGAACGGGGACTACCCAGGGGCGGCGCGGGCGCAGGAGGAAGCACTCGGCATCTACCGCGACCTTGGTAACCGGCTCGGCCGCCCTGACCATCGCCCAGGTCAATCCGGCCGCCCGGGTGATCTCGGTTGACCGCAAGGTGGTCGAAGTCGCGAGGGCACCTCTTCGCGGCGCCGCCGCGGCCTTGTTCATGCGGGCCGTGTTCTACCCGTGCGACCAGTTGCTATAACAGCTCGAATCCGCGGTGCTTCTACTTTGTGTAGAAATCTGGGTAGGAAACCGCTGTTACAATTGGGAGGAAGGTTTTCCGCGAGTACCGCACTGTCCTCAGGTCACTTCCCTCCATCCATATATATAAGGCATATACGCCGAAACCATCTTAACAGTGTCATTTCGGCAGCAGAGGGCTTTTGCCGACCCGGTAAACCAGCGCAGGCGCGTCTGAATCACCTGCACCTGCAGCAGACTGCGGCGCGCACGTAACATCACCATTGGAAAGACACACCTGGTAACCGGACGGCTACATGAATTCAGGTTAATTTGAGTAACAAAAATGTAGCTTTCCGCGGTGGAAAATGTGCGCTACGGTCGGCAGAAGTAGCAGCATCGGCTCGAACGAGATGAGGTATCTCAAATTACGTAGCTGATGGGTCATGCTTGCCAAACCCTAGGGGGGTTTCATGTCTAAGCTTCGAGGCGGTTTTGGGCTGCCGCGTGCGTTGCGCTCCGCCCACAAAACTCGGTCCATGGCGTGGTATCGAGTCCATTCCAGGTCTGCGCGGTTCGCAGTAATCGCGGTCGTGGCAGCCTTTATTGCCATTTCGCTGCAGGCGGCGCTGGCGGGAGCGCCAGCCGCGCATGGCTCTGCGTCTTC
>JBEKKH010000813.1:0-3325 GCA_050010815.1 Streptosporangiaceae bacterium
GCCCGGGACGGATCCCGGTGACACCCGTGGTGGCTATGCGGCGCCCGTGCCGGTGGTGCAGCCTGCCCCGCAAGGACCGTGGTGGATCCGGGCTCCCGGGCGGACCCGAGCCACACCGATGGCCCATTGTGGTTGCCCCAGCAACCACAATGGTCCGCCGCCGTGGTCAGATAGGGGTTTCCCGCTGGGACTGGAAGCCGGGCGAACGTTACCTGTGACGGCGCTAGATTACTGCCGTAACGTCAAGGAAGCCTTTGGCCCGTCCGGGGAGTTCAGGCGCTGCTCGACTACCATCCGCGCGTACTCTTCACACTCTTCGTCGGATACCCAGGCGAAGCCGTTCGCGGTTACGGTAGCAACGACTGGAAAGATCTGCCTGGCGAGATCAGGACCACCGGTAGCCGAGTCGTCGTCCGCCGCATCATAGAGCGCCTGGACGCAGGCTAGCACCGCATCATGAACCGGCATGCCCTTGGTGTAGAGCTTTTTTAGGGAACTCTTCGCGAATATTGACCCCGAGCCGATGGCGTAGAACGAATGTTCTTCGAAAGGGCCACCGACAGCATCGTAGCTGAATATATGCGCGGTCCCTGTACCTACGTCATATCCAACGAGCAAGGGCACCACCACTAGCCCTTGCATCGCAGCAGCCAGATTTCCCTTGATCATCGCGCCCAGCCGGTTAGCCTTGCCGTTGAGGGACAGCTCCCGTCCCTCCATTTTTTCATAATGCTCAAGTTCCACCTGAAACAGCCGCATGATTTCCACGGCAGGGCTCCATGTCCCGGCGACCCCGGCAGCCGAGAATTCATCCGTGCGGAAAACTTTTCTGACATCGCGCTTGGTGATCATGTTGCCCATCGTCGCGCGCCGATCTCCTGCCAGCACCACTCCCTCGGCGAACGTGGCCGCGACAATGGTGGTGCCGTGCTCCAATTCAGGTCTTGCCCCGCCATGGGTGCCGTGATCTTTTTGCGTAAGGCTGTTCGGTAGCAACTCCGGGGCATATGACATGAGAAAACCGGCGAATGACGAACTCAACGGGACCCCAAGTGTCACGGAAATGCTTTGGCCGCGGTCGAGCTTGTGGTCCACGCTTGCCTCCTGCCGACGGATACCTCGCGGTAACCGTACCGCAGCCGAAGGGGAAGCGTGACCTTCCAGCGCTGGTGGTCCGGGAGCATGCCGGGGGCTACCCGACCCAGTACGAGACGATACTTAAGGCGGTCACAAGCTTTCCTTTATTAGCCATCACCGGCTAGGGGTTCGGTGTGGCTGACCGGTGCGTCGGGGTTGCTGACCGGCATCGGGCTTGGCGGTTACCAGTGGCCGTGATGAACGACCTCGCTGGCCGGGCGGCGGTCGGGCTTGGCGATGGGCCGCAGCGGCCGGTCCGCCGGGTAGCCCACGCCGAGCAGGAAGGTGACGTCGTGATCGCCGGGCACGCCCAGGATCTCACGGGCCGCGTCCTGGTCGCCGACCGCGGAATGGCCGGTACCGATGCCGAGGTCGGCGGCGGCGACGGCCATGGCGTAGGTGGCCTGCCCGAGGTCGTAGTAGTCGATGAGGCGGGTGCGGTCGTCTTCGGCCCGCGGCAGGACCAGGGCGATGGCCGCGGCCGCGCCGGCGATGTGGCCGGCGCCCTGCCACACGGTGGACAGCGCCCGGAGCTGATCCGGCTCGGTGACGACGATGAAATCCCAGTGCTGCCTGTTGCCGGCCGAGGGCGCCCGCCGGCCTGCCTCGGCGATCTGGTCGAGGTCGCCGGCCGTCACGGGGTCAGGGCGGTAGGCACGGACGTTGCGGCGGGCGCGGATGGCGTCCCAGGTTTCCACGACAGGGTCCTCCTCAGCGAGGCATATCCGATTTTCCCGATGGGGATACTGTACAAACCGGGCGGCTTGTCACCGCGGGAGGCGCTTCTTCGCCTCTTCGTAGAGGTCGGCGGGCAGGGGCCCCTTCTCGGCGATCGCGATGTTGCCGGCCAGGTGCGCCGGGTTGGCGGTGCCGACGATGGTGGTCGACAGGCCCGGGTGGCTGAGGGTGAAGCGGAGGACGAACTCCATGGTGGACATGCCCGCCTCGGCGAGCAGGTCCTCGATGCCCGAGCTCTGCCAGTTCCGCTGGCCCAGGCCGGGCTCCTGGGTGAGCGGGCCGATCCGCCAGTTCTTGTCCTCCGACGCCGCGCCACGGGCCGCGCCGCCCCGGATCAGCGTGCCCGCGCCCTGCTCCGCCGCCTCGGCGATCAGGTCCTCGTGGTCGCGCTGGATGGCCGAATAGGGGATCTGGAAGGCGTCGAAGACGTTCATCGCGAGATGGTCGGGCAGGTCGGGAAGGATTCCTGACATGCCGAGGAACCGGACCTTGCCCTCGTCCCGCAGCTCGGAGAGCGTCTCGACGGTGTGGTTCTCCTCCAGCGTGGCCCGGCTGGGGGACATGTGCACCTGGACGAGATCCAGGTGATCCGTGCCGAGCCGCCGCAGCGACCGCTCGACCACCGTGCGGACGTTGCCTGGACTGTAGTCGTGCGGGTACGGCGGCGGCGCGTCCGCGGGCACCTCGAGGAGGCAGCCGCACTTGGAGGCGAGGAAGAACTCGTCGCGCCTGTGCCCCGCGTAGCGGCCGATGAGCTCTTCGCTGCGGCCGTAGTCAGGTGAGGTGTCGATCAGGTTGATGCCGCCGTCCAGGACCGCATTGAGCAGGCGCCCGGCGTTCTCGTCCGCTAGCTCCGGTCCCCTCGGCAGGCCTCGCAGCTCCATGGCGCCATACCCGAGGATGGTCACGTTCGTCTGCGTCCGGCCGAGTGGCCGCGTCATGATCGCCATGAGGTTAACGCTATCCCGCGGCCGCTCGTGGCCGAACGCCGCCGGCTGAGCCAGGGCGGCACCGCGGCCCTCGTCGCCGCGCTCGTCGACCTCGCGCAGCTGGACCGCACCCCCCCACCAGGGGCGGAACCAGATAGTCACCGGTGACGTCGAAGGAGCATGACTAGCGGTGCGCGGCGATCGTGGCCGCCGGGCACCTACAGTTGCCCGGACGACAACGGCCAGACCTTCACCCTGACCTTCCGCGCTCACCCAGGCGGTCCGGCGCTCGCGACCGCGGTCCTGGCCCTCACCGGCTGCGGCGGCACCGCCCTGACCGTGGGGGCCAAGGAGAACGAACTAGGCCTGGAATCGGCCCGTCCGCTTGCGACCAAGGTGCTTGAGGTCGCCGGCGTGCCCTGGAAGCTTTCCGCCCTTCCAGTGGCCGCCGGCCTAGCCGTCAGGAGAGCAGGGCGCGTATGTCGTCGGCGTCCAGGGTGGTGCCGAAGGCGTTGCCGTCA
>JBEKKH010000814.1:0-3324 GCA_050010815.1 Streptosporangiaceae bacterium
CCGACGAGCTCGCCACTGTCATCGACGGCAGCTACTTCGCCGGCCGAAAAACTGACCCCAACCTAGCCTTCGGGCAGGTCAAGTACATCGGGGCCCTCTGGATGGCCTACCTGGCACGCCGGCACCCCGACCGCCGGCTCATCACCGTGAGCCCCGGCAGCACCTCCGGCACCGAAGCCCCCAACGACCTCAAGCTACCGCTGCGTATAGCGGCCAAATACGTCGCGCCCGCCCTAGGGATGGCCCACAAACTTGACGTGGGCGCAAGGCGACTGGTCGACGGCGTCACCGACCCAACCCTGTCGAGCGGCGTGTTCTACGCCAGCGCAGCCAACACGACCACCGGTCCCCTGGTCGACCAAGCGGACATCTTCCCCGACCTGGCCAACCCGTCATTTCAGGACCACGCCAACGAGGCCATCCACCGCTTTATCACCTAAAGACATTCGCGTAATACCGCCCGACTGGCTGGGAAGCGGTCGCCGAAGGTGATGGTGACACGGCCGAGGTCCGGCGGGCCGCGTCCTACTCATCACGCCGGAAACCGCCGACATTCAGCGGCTCCCGCCGAATGGACGGTGGACGTGCTGCCTCGAGGGATAAACGGAAAGGAACAAAGCATGAGCGCAAGCCACTGGAAGGTCGGCGACGCCACCATCACCAGGATCGTGGAATTCGAGAGCGGAGGCTTTCCTCCCGGCTTCATGTTTGCCGGGCTGACCGAGGAACGGGTTAAGTCCGTACCCTGGCTGCATCCAGCGTACGCTGACCCGGACGGCACCCTCCGCTACTCACTTCACACCTACGTGATCGAGTCGCAGGGCCGGCGGATCGTCGTCGACACGTGCGTTGGCAATGACAAAACCCGGGGCTTCGGCGCCTGGAACAAGCTGAGCCTCCCGTTTCTCGACCGCATGGCAGATGCAGGCTTCCCCGCCGAATCGATGGACACGGTCCTGTGCACACATCTCCACATGGACCACGTCGGCTGGAACACCCGCTGGGACGGCACCCGATGGGTTCCTACTTTCCCCAACGCCCGCTACCTGTTCGCTCGCGCCGAATGGGAACACTGGAGCCGCCACGACCACGGCCTGGGTGACATGCCAGCCGAAATCGCGGAGGCCGTCAGCCTGGACGCGGCCATCGCCGACTCGGTGACACCCATCGTCGAGGCAGGCCTGCACCAGCTTGTTGAGACAACTCATCAGCTGACTCCCGAGGTCTCCCTGCGGTCCACACCCGGCCACACCCCAGGCCACGTCAGTGTCGCCATCCGCTCCGCGGGACAGCGCGCTGTCATCACCGGGGACATCATCCTCAACCCCATCCAGATAGCCGACCCGGACATCGTCAGCAACTTCGACTCTGACCGCGCGCTGGCGCGTGCGACTCGTCGCGACTTCATCGCCCGCCACGCAGACCGGGGCGCACTGATCCTCGGCACCCACTTCACCACCCCCGCCGCCGGCCACATCGTGGCCGACGGCGCTGGCTGGCGATTTGTCCCGCTCGACGATGCCTAGCTGGACACGAACCCGGAGCATCCACAGCTATGAACTTCAACGGCTGGCCCGCCGAAGCACTGGAGTTTTACAAGGGCCTTGAAACAGACAACTCCCGGGCGTACTGGACGGCACACGAAAACCTCTACGAGACAGCCGTGCGCGCGCCGATGGAGGCGCTACTCGCAGAGTTGCCCACAGACCTCGGCCACAGGAAGACCTTCCGGCCCTATCGGGATATCCGATTCAGCACCGACAAGTCGCCGTACAAAACCCACATCGGGGCAGTCATCGGCCCTGCCTACGTCCAGCTATCAGCAGCGGGACTGGCTGCTGGCGGCGGAATCCACCGCATGGCCTCCGACCAGCTGCTCCGGTACCGGCAATCCGTAGCCGACGACGATGCCGGCCCCGGCCTCGAACGTGTCATCGCGGACATAAAGGATCACTCCGTCGAGATACACGGGCACGAAGCCCTCAAGGCCGTGCCCAGGGGGTATCCCGCTGACCACCCGCGCGCCACCTTGCTGCGGTACAAGGGACTCTCCGCCTGGAAGGAGTGGCCCTCGGCTCCCTGGCTGGCCACCGCCGAGGCCAAGGAACGGATCCTCGTATTCCTAGACACCATCCATCCGCTCAGCCAATGGCTCGCCACCTACGTCGGTGTCTCCAGCGCTCCGGCGGGAGGCCGTTGACCGCAACATGGCCAGCGCCGAACTCTCCGCCAAGGCCGAAGGCCCAGACTCAATCGATCATTACAAAACATATTTCGCCGCGTACCACCACCACGTACTTCGGCTGGGTGCCTGGCCACGCGCCGGGCGGGAAGGATGACAGATGACGGCGAGAAGGGTACTGATAACCGGGGCGTCGCGGGGTATCGGGTACGCCCTGGCCGAACGGCTCGCACGCCTCGGCCACGTGCCGGTCGGCTTTGCCCGCTCCAGTCCGGCCGAGTTTCCGGGAGAGTTCCAGGAGGTGGACCTGGCGAGCCGCCGGGCGACGGATGCCGCGCTTAGCAAGGTGCTGTCGGACGGCCCCGTGGACGCTGTCGTAAACAACGTGGGACTCGGCCGTCCCGGCATGCTGGGCGAGATCGACCTCGACGACCTGGCCGAGCTCTACGATCTGAACGTCCGGGCGGCAGTGCAGGTCACGCAAGCGGTACTGCAGTCGATGAAGGCTCGCGGCTGGGGCCGGATCGTCAACGTGACCAGCCTGGTGACCGTGGGGCTGATCGACCGCACGGCCTATGGAGCCAGCAAGGCTGCCCTTGAGTTCTGTTCCCGGGCGTGGGCCAGCGAACTCGGCGGCTCGGGTATCACGGTCAACTCAGTCGCCCCCGGGCCGACAGAAACCGGGCTTTTCCGGCAGCACAACCCGGAAGGGTCGCCGAGTGCCGAGCGGTTCCTCGCCAGCTCCCGGCTGGGCAGGTTCGCCCGTCCAGGCGAGATCGCTGCCGCTATCGCCTTCCTGCTCTCGGAAGAGGCGGGCTACATCACCGGACAGACGCTGCGCGTCGACGGCGGCGGCAGCATCGCTGGCGCTACGGGCGTAGCGGCGTGAGAAGCTGCGGAACCGGCGCCGACAGGGCGACCGGCACTCGGGGCTAAGCGGACCGTCCGGCGCGCTCCACGCTCGCTTGTGCCAGGAGGGGCGCGGGTGAGCAGGATTGCGTACGTCTCGGGGAGGCTGGGGGCGGGGAAGAGCAGCCTGGCCGCGCCGCTGGCGGCGGAGCTCGGCTATTCGCTGGTGACGAAGGACCTGATCAAGGAGACACTGCACGACGCCCTGTACGTGCCGGGCGGCGGCGAGATCG
>JBEKKH010000815.1:0-3308 GCA_050010815.1 Streptosporangiaceae bacterium
TTGTTCTGCCAAGAGCACGGCTGGTTGGCTACGTTCGGAAGGGATAACCGCTGAAAGCATCTAAGCGGGAAGCTCGCCTCAAGATGAGGTCTCTCTCTGGGTTAACCAGGTAAGGCCCCCAGTAGACGACTGGGTTGATAGGCCGGAGGTGGAAGCACGGCAACGTGTGCAGCTGACCGGTACTAATAGGCCGAGCGGCTTGGCTTCTACTCCATATTTTTGCTTTGCGTCCACTATGCGGTTCCCGAGATGCGGTAGGTGACATCTCCATAGAGTTTCGGTGGTTATAGCGTGAGGGAAACACCCGGTCCCATTCCGAACCCGGAAGTTAAGCCTCACAGCGCCGATGGTACTGCGCGGGGGACTGCGTGGGAGAGTAGGACGCCGCCGGACATTTTTGAAGAGGGTCGCTCCCTACATGGTTGAGCGGCCCTCTTCGTTTGTCTGGGTACAGTGATAGCTGGAGGTTGGTTAGCGTGGCTGAGGGACCGGGGTCGCCGAGGGGTCGGTCAACGAGCGGTGGCCGCGTCGGCGGCGCAAAGCCGAAGACCACAGGTGGTGCAAGGACATCGGGCCCCAGAGCGGCTCGGACCGGCGGGACAGGCGCATCGGCGAGCTATCGGGGTCGGCCGGCGGCTGGCGGTCAGGATGCCAGGACGGCCCGGGGCGGCGCTCCCAGGGCCGGAGGGTCTGCTAGAGCGGGAGGCACGCCCAGGACCGAAGGTCCCCGCGGCGCTGGAGGTAGTCGTAGCGCGTCGTCTGGTGATCAGGTCCGACGGGGTGCCCCGGTCCGTGACGACCAGGGGCCGCGCCGGACGGCACGTCCGGTGAGCTCGGAGCGGAGCAGTTCGGCTCCTCGCGGGACCCGCTCGGCCGAGGGCCGCAGTGCTCCACGAGCTTCTGGTGAAGAGTGGAGCAGCAGGCCGTCCTCTGGGCCACGCCGAGGTTCCGCGGGTGCTCCCTTCCGCAAGACCAATGACGGTACGCGCCGGACTAGTGGGCCCGCTACAGG
Source organism: Streptosporangiaceae bacterium (assembly GCA_050010815.1). Lineage (GTDB taxonomy): Bacteria > Actinomycetota > Actinomycetes > Streptosporangiales > Streptosporangiaceae > Palsa-504. The sequence continues at coordinate 1,013 of JBEKKH010000815.1, forward strand.
CGCGGGCGCGCGTGACGGGGCCGGGACCACAGCCGGCGACGGGCCGCGCCGGACCGCCAGGCCATCCACGGGCGCCAGTTTCCGAGGCCCGGCCAGGACGTCTGCGAGCGGACCGCGCGGGTCAGCGCGCGGGACTTCTTCGGAGCGCGGAGAACGATGGCGCCAGGGCCCCGACCGCAGCGAACGAAGCGATGACAAGGCCGCCCCCAGCTATGGAGCGCGTCGTCCCGAGGGTCAGGGCGGTTCTCCCGGCGGGTACCGAGGCCGCCGTCCCGAGGGTCAGGGCGGTTCTCCCGGCGGGTACCGAGGCCGCCGCCCCGAGGGTCAGGACGGTTCTCCCGGCGGGTACCGAGGCCGCCGCCCGGACGGTGACCAGGCGCCGCGCGCGAGCGGTCCGCCACGTGAGCGGTCTGCGGGCGGCGGCCGTCCGGGTGCCAGCGGTCAGGGTTCGGCTCGTAGCCAGCGACCCGATTCTGCTGGCCGGCCGGTCCGCGGCCGCAGTCAGGACGGCGGACCTTCGCGGCCAGCAGGCGGCCGCTCTTGGGAGCGATCTTCGCCACGCAAGGCGAGTGAGGCGGGCCGGGACCGCGCACCCTGGTCGGCCCGTGACCGTGACGGCGGTCGGCCGGCGGAGCGGTCAGACGGCCGACGGCCATGGGAAGGAAGAGGTGCCGGGGTTCCTGCGGCCCGCGGTCCGGCCGGTGGCTATCAGCCCCGGGAGAATGCCCCGCGCGTCCCTGATTCCATCAGTGCCGACCAACTTGATCCTGAGGCACGGGCTCAGCTGAACAGCCTCCCAAACGACCTCGCCGACAGCGTGGCCCGTTACCTGGTAGCCGCCGAATTGGACTCTGATTCAGAGCGCGGGTACGCCTTGGCGCAGGCCGCCAAGCGCCTGGCGGCGCGGGTGGGCGTGGTCAGGGAGGCCTGTGGCATTGCCGCGTACCGGACCAGCCGATGGGCAGAGGCGCTGGCCGAGCTGCGCGCCGCACGGCGCATGACCGGCCGCGATGAGTACCTGCCGATCATGGCCGATTGCGAGCGTGCCCTGGGTCGCCTCGACCGCGCCCTGGCGCTGGTGCGGGAGGCAAACGTCGAGGGACTCAACCGCGCCATGCAGGTCGAGCTGCGCATTGTCGAGTCTGGTATCCGCAGGGACCAGGGACTGGGTGATGCCGCGGTCCTGGTGCTGCAGGTACCCGAGCTGACTAGCGGACGCCTGCGCCCATGGTCGGCGCGGCTCTTCTACGCCTACGCGGATGCGTTGCTGGCGGCCGGGCGTGCCGACGAAGCCCGCGACGCCTTCGCCCGGGCCGCCACGGCCGATACCCGCGGCGAGACCGACGCGGCTGACCGCCTCGACGAGATGGATGGGGTCGAATTCGAGGACCTCGCCGCTGTCGACGACCTCGAGGACGACGACGACCTCGAGGACCTTGAGGTGGAGGAGACACCCGGGCCGTGAGTCAGTATCCGCCCGGTCGGCGGCGCTCTGCGGTTACGCCATGAGCCTGCTGAGCTATAACCGCTATCAACGCGAGATCGTCCGGCAGAGTGGTCTGCTCAGCTCCGTCATCGCAAGCGCGGACCTGGCGCTGCCTGTCCCCTCCTGTCCGGGCTGGGATGTCGCGCAGCTGGTCCGGCACCTCGGCGGTGCCCACCGCTGGGCCACGGCGATCGTCGCGGCTCGCGCCACTGGGCCGGTTAAGAGCGGGTTCGGTGGCTTTCCTCCCGACGACGCTGGTGACGATCCCGCCGCGCTCGGCTCCTGGTTGGCCAAGGGCGCCGGGCAGCTCGCGGAGACGCTGCGTGAGGCTGGCCCGGATACGTCGGTATGGACCCCGGTCCCCGGCGGGAGCACGAACTTTTATGCACGCCGCTTTACCCACGAGACCCTTATCCACCGGGCCGATGCGACTCTGGCGCTCGGTGCGGACTTCACCGCGGATACCGACGTCGCGCTCGACGCGATCGACGAGTGGATGGAACTCGGCTCGCTGCCGATGCACTTTGAGGTCGACCCGTCGATGCTCGAGTTGCTCGGGCCCGGCCGTACCCTTCACTTCCACGCCACCGATACCGCGCCGGAGGCGTCTGCGGAATGGGTGGTCGACCTCACCGGCGGCGCGATCGGCTGGCGTCGTGCCCATGAGAAGGCCGCGGTCGCCGTGCGCGCACCGCTGACCGATCTGCTGTTGATCATCTACAAGCGTTGTCCCGCCCGCCGGGCAGGCATCGAGATCCTCGGCGATGGCCAGCTGCTGGACTTCTGGCTCGACCGGGTCAGCTTCGGCTG
>JBEKKH010000816.1:0-3304 GCA_050010815.1 Streptosporangiaceae bacterium
CAGGCGTAGGTCCCGCCGAACCTGTCTTCCGCCACCACGTAGTCGTGGTCGACCGTCGCACCGGGGCTTACCTGGTCAGGCGCGCTGTTCAGCGGCACCAGGCCCGGCGACGGCTGCGGGTCAACTGTCAGCGCCTGGCCGGTCGGGTTGTGCACAGCCACGCGGCTGTAGATCAAGACGTACGGGTTGCCGCCAACCAGCACCCGGTCGCCGAAGTTCGTGATGGAGACCTTCGCCCCGGCTGACGTGAAGCTGGTCACGAGTGCGGGCAGGTACCCGTCCGCGTTCGTCCAGGTCGTCGGCGAATCGTTGTAGACGCCGAACCCGTACGTGGTGTCGATGCCGTTGGGGACGTAGAAGCTGCCCCCGAGACAGGCCGTCGCCCCCTGGCCGTTACCGAGCCAGCCGATCGCCGATGCGTCTACTCCCGATGTGAAGTTCGGGCCGCCGCCAGCCGGGCACGGGTACGGCGCTGCCGAGCTCGCGTCGGCCGACGCCGACGCCGACGCCGCCGCTGCCCCGGACGCCGCCAACGTCACTGCCAGCACCGCCGCGGCCGCCCGCCAAGACCGAACTTTCCTTGGCGTCTTTGCCATCTTCGCCATCACCGAGCTACCTCCCACGCCACGTCGCGTCGTCAAGCCGGATCAAACATTTCTTGACAAATCAGAGCATTGGTAACGCTACGCGCGAAAACGATCACCGGACAACCCCCTAACGGCCGGCCACTCCTGCGCGCGGTCGCCACCCCGGACATGGACGTTGCCCGCATCGATGCCAACACCACGTCGCAGATCGTGCGGGGACTGGAGCGGCGCGGTCTGCTGACCAGGTCTCCGCATCCGGACGACAGCCGCGCGGTGACCCTGGCGCTGACGCCGCCAGCCCTACGTCAGACCGTGCCGCGGCTCGCGGTGCTGCGACGGAAGGGTGCGATAAGTTTGCGTACGATGTCCGCGGCGCCCCAGGTGTCGGCGCCGTGCGCGACCGTGCTGAACAGGTCCCAGATCCGTAGTAGCTGCGCCTGATCCTGCCAGCCGCCGAACGGGCGGGCGAGTTCTTCATACACGGCGAAGAACCGGTCCGCATCGGGCGGTCGGCGCTGGACCCAGAGCATGGCCAGATCGATCTCGGGCCACATCCAGGACACGGCCGGGTCGATCAGCGCGGGCTCACCGGAGCCGTCCGCGAGGATGTTCCCGATCCACAGGTCGCCGTGGGTCAGCGACGCCGGGTGCGGCGGGATCAGTTCCGGGAGCGCGGCGCACAGCCGCTCGACCGCGCGCCGCTCGTCACGGCCGAACTCCGCTTCCACCCGCGGCTCCGGCAGCCATCGCAGGATCCGGTGCTGGGCGTAGAAGGCGTACTCGTCCGTCTCCCAGGAGTTATCTTGCCGCATCCGGCCCGGGCCGTGCCAGCCCTCGCGGTGCCAGCCGAACCGGCCGGAGACGGTGGACGCGTGCAGCGCGGCGACCATGCGGCCAAGCTGGCCCCAGAACTGCTCTCCCTCGCCGCGGGGCCGCAGTGCCTCGAGCACGAGCAGGCGCGGCGAGACGTGGACGACGTGCGGGACGCGCACACCGCCGAGGTCACGCAACGCCGATAGCCCGGCGGCTTCGACTTCGAACAAGTCCGAGTCCGCGTCCGCCTGGGTCTTTGCGAACACCCGGCCGCCGCCGCGCAACGCTGCCACACCGGCGACGCCGAAGGGGCCGCTCGTCGCTGCCTCAAGTTTCGCGACCGGCAAGCCCGCCTCTTCCAGTCGCGCTGCGAGGAACTCGATCCCTGGCATAGCAGCAGTGAACCACCGATCTCCGCCATACCGGCCGAGGGCGCGAAGACTACAGGTTGTACTCCGTGACGGGTTTGATCTCCCGCGGCCAGCTTTGCATAGGGATGGTGGATTGGAGCTGCGGTGCAGCAGTTCGATGCCCTGCAGGCCGAGCCGCAGGGCGTGCATGGCGTACCTGGGGTCATATCCGTGGACCGCCACGAGTTCGGGTCGGCTGGGCGCAGTTCGGGCCGCGGCGCAGCTGGCGGGCCAGGCGATCAGTAACCGGTGATGATGGTCGTGATCGGCAATCCGAACCGGCGCTGCGCCTGATGTGGCAAGTCGGCCTTCAGCCAGCGCGAGACGCGCTGGGGCAGAGTGGTCATGATGATCTCGTCGAACTGGCGATCAGCGCACGCCTTCCCGATGGCCGCCAGCGGTTCGGGGCTGCCCAGTTCGCCCTCGGCAGGCAGTCCCAGTGCGGCAAGCCCGTCCAGCATCAGGCTGAGGCGCTCCCGGGCGTGCGAGGTCGCCTCCTCGTCGGTGGCAGGGCGGCCGTAATAGGTCGCCCACCACCACATGCCTGGCTGGGCAAGCACGCCGCCGGCCGCCACGGGGTCGTACTGCGCTGCCTTGGTGTCCGGGACGATCACGAAAAACGAACACGGCCCCGCGCTGATCCGCTTTTCCAGCTCCCCCCGCAACTCCGCCGCTCCCAAGGTCTGGTTCGCCACGACAAGATACCTGCGCATTACACCACCGGCCTCACGCTGTCCTGCGGAACCGCCCCACCGACCTCGGGTGACGGCTCCTTACCATGCCCGGCATCGTGCGCCAAGTGCTCCGCGATGCCGTGGCCTGCACGTGCCCCGCGCGTGTCTGCCTGGTGCCCGGCGGAGGCGCGGGTAACTCGGCCGGGCGCCACGAGAGGACCCACCTCCGCCTCTCGCGGAACTCGATTACGCGGTCTGCAGGCGTGGCCGGTGACTCCGCTTCGTTCGGGATTCTCTGTCAGTGTCATCTCATCCCGCCGCAGGCGCCCGCGCCAGGGACCAACGTCCCGCCCTGTACGGGACCTCCAGCCCGGGACAGCCCGGCATCCGCAGTGGCTGGTGACCGGCGCCTGCCGGGGGCGACGCTCGCCCTGGCCTACGCTCAGGAGCTCCCCGAGCGCGAGCGGCGCCAGAAGGTCTGATCGGTACGGCCGCTGCTTCTCCGAAGGCGCATCCCGGGTTGACTGTTCAGCGAAGGTCATCGAACCGTGGAGCGCCGTCTTCGAGCGCGACCTCAGCGCCGTTCGCGGCGAAGCTGATGGTGTGATACCAGCCGCAAAGCAGCAGGATGTCGAGGGCCTGGGCGTCGCTGAACACCGGCGTTAGCTGCTGCCAGAGGGCATCGGGTATGCGTGCGGTGCGGTGGAGCGCGTCGACCGACTGGATGAGAAGCCGGCCACGCTCTTGGGTCCAGCAGGGGTCGGAAGAATCGCCGTGGGTCAAGGAGGTGACTTGTGCGCGGGATAGGCCGGCCTGGTCG
>JBEKKH010000817.1:0-3293 GCA_050010815.1 Streptosporangiaceae bacterium
AGGCCCGGATGATTGCGGTGTCGAGCTGGGCAGCCAGGTCACCTAGCTCAAGCGGAAGCGGGCCGCCTGCCGGGAGGCGCTCGCGAAGGATGGCCGTCACCACGGCCCCTACCAGGCGGCCGACGATCTCCGCGGTGGACGAGCCGACCGCGCCAAGGTCGGTACCCGCGGAAAGCTTATCGAGGACGTGGAGCTCGTCCGGCGAGCCAGCCAGCCCGGTGATGTTGGCTAGGCGGACTTCGTCATCGAGAGCGGCGGAGGCAGTCAAGCTCACTCACAGCGGGTCTGGTCGGGACCGAAGCCCGGTCGCACGCGCAGGCGGCTCGTCGGGTCACCACTTCGCTGCTTCCCCGGATCATGACGTCCGCCATCCCGGGAGGCCGGGGCCGCCCCGGCCCAGACAGCGGTCGCGCTGGATGCGTCTCGCGGGCGGGTAAACACCGCTTCCATCGTTTCTCGCTTCCTGCCTGGCAAGGCCTGCTTGTGACGGGCAGCTGCCGGGGGCTGCGGGACGCCCGGCCCCGGCCCGGGGGACGGGGGACGGGGGCCATCACCTCGCTCCTACCAGCCCGGTAAGTTTCCTGGCCCGTCTGCACGGTAACCCTACGCTGCTATTCAGCAGCTCTTCGTCTCATCTTCTCCTCTACTAAAGCATAAAGTTACACCATGATATACAGTTGATCAACAGTAATTTTATGTAGCCTGATGGCGCTCAGGCGAAGACCATCCGACTGAAGCCGGCACGCCGATGGATCCAGTGACCGAGAACCCGGAGCCAACGACCGACGTCACCGGCTCGGTGGCGATCACAGGATGGCGGCGCGATCGACTCCGCGGCCCGCGATTTCTCGTTCTATGCACTGAATCAACAGTTTTCTTGCTAGTTTTCACTGCTCGATCGTAGACTTGAGCTACCCGCTGACAACGGGTGATGGCAAGACTACGAAAAGGCCGGAACCCGCCGCAACCGGCTTCTACAGGTCGACGGCCACCTCAGGACATCGGCATCACCAGCGGCGGTTCCTGCGGCCGACCGACGCCACGGACGGACACCGGTCCGTTACGCGAAGCAGAAAGGCAGCTTCATGGCAGGACAGGGCCCGTTCCCATGGGGAGCAGGCTGGGCCAAGCCCGACGGGACGGCCGCGTCGGGCGCCGAGCAGCCCACGCAGGCCGCCGAGCTGAAGGTCACGGTCGGGCCCGCGAGCGCGGGAGGACGTGTCCCCCAGCGCGACGCGAAGCATTTCATCACGGTCGGCGGTATCGCCTGGTGCATAACGGCCAGCATCGTCGGCGTAGTCCTCACGCTTCAGCTCGCCAACGGAATCCGCGTGCCCGGCGTCGGGAGCGGCCCGATCGTGCTGGCCCTAGCCGAACTAGTACTCGGGCTTCTCGGCTCGGCGCTCATCGCGGCCTGCGGCCACCGCGCCGCTCTGCGGAACGATGATGCGGGCCAGGAAGCGCCGTACCCCTCGGTCGCCAAGACGGGCTCCGACGCACGCCGCGGCCAGGCGCCGAGCCGAACGGAAAAGGCTGGGCGTGCTGACGGCAGGCGGATGCCTGCCCCGGTCCACGGTAAAGGCGGACGAGGCCAGGCGGGTACATGAGCCACCAGGCGGGGCACATGAGTCCGGATCGGCCGCGTCGGCCGATCCGCGCGCTACAGGAACAGGACGGACTTCTGCTGACCGGTCTCCGGATCGACGATCAGGACTTCCTTGCCCGCGCGGATCTGTGCCTCGATAAACTCATACGCGGTGATCGCACGATTGGTGATGTCCGTCTTGGACAAGCCGGTGCGATCCGTTAGCTTCTGCAGGTCCGCGGCGGCCTTTGGGATCAGGGCGACCGTGATCCGCTCAGGTGATGCTGTTGGTGCTGGCGTGTACTCCCCCTCGGCGTCCCCCGCCCTCATGGTCTTACCGCCAGGGTTGGCAGCCATATTGACAAGAACCTCCTCGATACGAGCCCTGACCAGAAGCAGCCCTGCGTGCCCCCTACTTCCCGGCTGGCCCGGCACCCTTCGTCGCTCCCAAGGAGAGAGCGGGGCACAGCGCAGTTGCACAGAAGACCTGCTTCATAGCAGAACACATACTGTTATCTTAGGTCATTATTTGCTGGGCAACAAGCAGCGGAATGCCAGCGTCCCTCTCGAGAGAGTACAGTGACCAGGTTGATGCCGGCCAGGAGATCGGCGAATTCGGAGCCGCGGCGCGTCCCGGGTTCAGCAGCTGACGTAGCGGTCCAGTCTGGCGGCTGACGTGCCGAAACGCGCGTCCTGCGCCGACAGCGCCAGGAAGGCATTATCGGCTAGGACCTTCGGTGGTCCTGCTGCCTGGGAGTCCGCAGGCCATGGCGCCGACGAGCCGACCGCGGGGCGAGCCGAGAAGCGGATCATGTCATGCGGCCTGGCGGGCTGAGGCCGACCGTGTGACATATTCTTCTCTTACCAAGCAGGGGCCTAGCTCTTATCATTCTAGCCATCCCAACCTTTGGTACATGGCTCGATGACACGGGGCGGCAGCCTTACGACGGCTAGCGCAGGGCCGCAGGCCCGCGCCGTTCCCCGCGCTGGCCAGCACGAAGCTCGGCCATCAGCCCAGCCAGGACACGGGTCACCGGCGATCTCGCCTAGCGCTCGTGAGCCTCTGGTGTCCCCGTATCGCCAGGATTTAGGCTCGATGTCCGATCTGTCGGCCCCAGGCTTACCGTCAGACTCGCCGGAGCCATCTGGCAGATACTAGTGCGTCCAAGCAGATGAAGGGGTCGTATCGCCCCTATGCGCCCTGCCATCCCAACCTTTGGAACCTCGCAGGGTTCATCGTACAGAATCTGGATATAAAGAAGTCGAGACCACATGCTCGGCTCGGGCAGACGGTCCCAGCAGTCCAGATCGGTAGGTTTAGCTCAACCGGCGAGAGGAGGGTCGATGGAGAACCCGATGTACCGGCAGATCGCCGAAGATCTCCGCTAGCAGATCGAGTCAGGTGGCCTTCGACCCGGCGAGCAACTGCGGACCGAGATCGAGCTGCGCGACCACTACGGAGCTTCGCGTAACACCATCCGCGACGCGATCAAATGGCTGACGAACCTCGGCCTGGTCCAGACCAGACCAGGCCAGGGCACCTTTGTGGTCCAGAAGATCAATCCGTTCGTCACCACGCTGACCGGCGATCCCCTGACCGGCCTGGGCAGCGACGAAGGCGCTCGTCTTCTGTCGGAGGTGACCCGGAAGAAGAGGATACCTACCACCAGCTCGGTACAGGTCGAGATCCAGGAAGCATCGGACGAGA
>JBEKKH010000818.1:0-3281 GCA_050010815.1 Streptosporangiaceae bacterium
ATGAAGGACCTGGAGATCCGCGGCGCGGGCAACCTGCTCGGCGGTGAGCAGTCCGGGCACATCGCCGGGGTGGGGTTCGACCTTTACGTGCGGATGATCGGCGAGGCGGTCAACGAGCTGAAAGGTGACGGGCCGGCCGAGAAGCCGGAGGTCCGGGTGGAGCTCCCGGTCAACGCGCACATCCCGCACGACTACATCCCCGGCGAGCGGCTCAGGCTGGCGGCGTACACCCAGATCGCGGCCATCGACTCAGAACCCGACGTGACCGCCATCGCCGATGAGCTGTCCGACCGTTACGGTGAGCCGCCCGAGCCGGTCCTAAACCTGCTCGAAGTGGCCCGGCTGCGGACCGCCGCCCGGCGGGCCGGCCTCACCGACATCACCGCCGCCGGCAATCACATCAGGTTCGCTCCGGTCGAGCTGCCCGATTCGCGCCAGGTCCGGGTGCAGCGGCTGTACCCGAAGACGGTGCTGAAGCCGGCGGTGCGTACGATGCTCATACCAGTGCCGAGAACCGCCACGATTGGCGGTCAGCCGTTGCGGGACACCGAACTGCTGGCCTGGTGCGGCGAAGTCATCCGGTCGGTGCTGGCTGACCTGGCGGTAGGAGTGTTATGAGAGGGAAGAGTCCGGTGCTTGCCCGGCTTGTCAAGGTGTCCGCGGCCGTCCTCGGCGCCGGTCTCCTGGTGACCGCGTGCTCGCCGGTCAAGATGGGTGCCGCGGCCGTGGTCGGCAGCCAGCGGATCACCGTGGCGAGCCTCGATACCGAGGTGACCAACCTCAGCCAGGCCGCCAAGCACTATCCGGGCCAGGTCACGCTGACCGCGGCTCAGGAGACGCAGGAGACCCTCGGCTGGCTGGTCCGGTTCAAGATCAACGACGAGCTGGCCAAGCAGGCCGGCATCACGGTCTCGAGCTCCCAGGCACAGAACGCGCTCGCGGAGATCTACGCCTCGGCGAAGGCCTCCGCTCAGCAACAGGGGGTGACGAACGTGACCCTCGACCTCATCCTGACCGCCAACGGGATCCCGCCGAACCTGAGCACCGAGGTCGGCCGGTACCAGGCCATCGAGACCCAGTACATCGAGCAGGTAAACGGCGGCAAGATACCCACCGCGGCGGCGGCGCAGACGGCCACGACCGCCAAGCTCGAACGGGCCCAGTGCGTGGCGGCCAAGAACCTGCAGATCAGGATCAACCCCCAGTACGGCCAGCTGAACTACACCCAGTACCAGATCGTGTCGGCGCCAAGCACGGTGACCCGGGCCGAGGGGGCGGCCAAGGCAGCGTCCACCGCTGGTCTGACCCCGGCTTGCTGACCGTCCTGGTCACCAGCCCGCGGGTCGCCCCTGGGCTGCTCAGCTGGGAGGCGTGGCAGGCGCTGCGGTCCGCGGACGCCGTGCTCGCTCCCGCGGGCCATCCGCAGCTGGCGGCCCTGGACGAGGCGGACATCAGGTACCAGGTGGCGGACGAGTCCGACGTCACCTCGCTCGCCGTGGGCAAGGTGGCGGTCTGGCTGCCTGAGCCGGGCACTGAACCGACGGTGCCGCCGGATGCTCAGATCCTGCACGGCTCGGGCGACCTTCCCGGCGCGCGGCTGATCGACCTGGTGGCTATCATGGACCGGCTGCGCCTCAATTGCCCCTGGGACGCCGGTCAGACTCACGCGTCGCTCGCGCCGCACCTGCTCGAAGAACCGTACGAGGCCCTCGAGGCCCTCGAGTCCGGTGATGAGCAAGCGTTCTGCGAGGAACTCGGGGACGTGCTGCTGCAGGTCGTGTTCCACGCGCGCATCGCGGCCGAACGCGACGATGGCACCTCGTTCACGATTGATGATGTCGCGGACGGGATCGTGGCCAAGCTGATACGGCGTCATCCGCACGTGTTCGGCGACGTGACGGTCTCGTCCGCCGACGAGGTCACGCGCAACTGGGACGACATCAAGCGGGAAGAGAAGGAACAGAAAAGAGCTGTGGCCGAACGGCGCGGGCTTAACGTGTCCCGGCCAGCGGCTCCTTCCGCGCTGGACGGCATACCGTTCGGGCAGCCCGCCCTGGCGCTGGCCGCGCAGCTCCAGCGCCGGGCGGCTCGGGCCGGAGTGCCCGAGGAACTGACCCGGCTGGCTGCCGGGGCTGATCCCGGTGGACCGGGCACTTCGGGTCAGGACATCGGCCGTGAGCTCTTCCGGCTGGTCGCCCGGGCCCGTGCGGCGGGCCTGGACCCGGAACTGGAACTGCGCGCCGCCGCGCGCCGCTATCTGGACCTGGTGCACCAGTGGGAACGCGGTGCCTCACCTGTCTGACGCGTCACGCTGGTAACGCGCGGTGGTCGATTTTTTTTTCCCGAAATACGCTTACGCTGCTATTAGTCGTCCCAATTGTTCGAATCGTCGGCGCCTGGGCCGGGTTTTGTCGCGTTATGTCACGACCATGAGTGTTAAGCCCCCGGATTCGGGGATTTACGTTGATTCGCGGAAAATCTAGCTTGACTACGCGGGACAACACGGATGGTTCCGCGCATTTGGTCTCAGCTGGTGGCTGCAAGCGCGAGGGTCTGTCGGAGCGTTAACCGCGGGTCCGCGTTGGTGACGGAACGTAAGCGAACGAACTCTCTACCTGGTAGCGGGCGGTGCCCGGCAACTGCGAGTCCAGGGTTGCATCGGTCGGACACTTCTGTTGCCGAACGTGACACTGCTGGCGTCGCGCATCTGATCGCTTGAGTAGCATTTCGGGTGTATTTAGGTTGCTACCTGGGTGTTTGTTTGGTTCTCCGGCGGTTTCCTGGTCCTTGCAATGTAAGGTAACCGTACGATTCAGTAGCCGTTGTAACGATAAGTAACAACCTATACGCGTAAACCTGGACGTTTGACTAGACGTCTCTATATCGGAGAACTCAGGCCAACGCGACTGAGTGGGAGCGTGGGAAGCGCCAAGCGGAGCTCGGTGCTGCCCACGGGGGGGTCGGTGCGCATGTTTGGTGTTGCCGCTACACGTGGCCGTTTGGACCGGACGACGGCCAGGCGTACATCCGCCTGGACCAAGAACTACCTGCGCAAAGCGGCTGTCGCCGATCTGGGCTGCGCCGCAGTCGGGGTGTTCATGGCGGCTCAGATCCGCTTCGGCAGCGACGTCACAGGGCTTTACGTCGCCCTGAGCCTGACGCTGCCGTTGCTCTGGATCATGGCTCTCTGGCTCGCCGGAGGGTATGACGTCCGCTTCATCGGGACAGGTTCCGACGAGTTCCGCAAGGTACTGACGGCCGGGGTGAGCCTGATCGCGGCG
>JBEKKH010000819.1:0-3276 GCA_050010815.1 Streptosporangiaceae bacterium
CCCGCCTGGTGAAGAACTTAGCCATTAGCACCAGGCCCGCCGTTGCCGCCCGACACGGGCACGAGAGGCGCCGACCCACCGCCGGGGGGACCCGACAAAATGCTTCCAGGCGGAAGCGGGCCGCCGCCGCCGGCGGGGTATACGCCGGTCTTCTTCTCGCACACCGTCGAGGCGTTCTGGAAGACCGGGTTGTTCGGGTCCAGGTCGCCTTCCCCGGGGGTCGCATGGAGCTGAAGTCCGCCCGGTGCGGGGTCGGGGAAGTCCGGGATCCCGTTGGCCCGCATGCAATCGGCGTACTTCACCAGCGCGGCCTGGGACGGTGCTGTCGGGGGTGGCTGGCCGCCCCGCAACGCGGTGGAGGCAGCCATCAGGTACGCCCCGCAATACGTGCCGGGCCCCGAGCTGCTCTGGCCGTTCGACCCGGACACCCCGCCGGGGACGGAGGGCAACATGACGATATGGATCACCTTGTCAGCGTCGACGGTCGGGGCGGCCTGGCTGGGATCGCCATGGCTGCGCATGCAGGCGGCCCACTCGTCCAGCAACTGGGTCGGGTTGCTCGTCGACCCGGTAGTCGTGGAGTTCCCGCTGCCATCGCCGCTGCTCGTCGAGCTCCCGCTGCCAGTGCCGCTGCTGCTCCCCAAGCTGGCGACCGGCGAGGAGTTCGCTGAGCCACCGCTGCACGCTGCCGACAGCAGAGCGGCGCCGGCCACGATGGCCAAGAGCCCCGTACGCAGCGACCACATCCGCCGCAGTCTCCGGCGTCCGCCGGTATCGTCATTCATCTTGTGTTCCTCAGCTACCGGTGCACTGCTGGCTGGCGTCCACCAGGCTGACCGGTGCCGGCATGCCTGGCTGCCCTGGCGGAGCCTGATTCATCTGTGACGACGGCACGGGGCTAGACGGCGGCGCGTCCGAGATAGACAGGCCGGCGCCACTCGGGATGGCCGACGGATCGATCACCAGGACCGTATTCTCCTCGCGCACCTGCGCGGGAGTCTGAGGCGTCTGGGGCGTCTGGACCTGGACGATCGCATTCAGCCCCCCCCGTGCTCGCGGTGTATGGCTGGCATGCCGCATTGGCAGGCGGGGTGACCACGACCCGCAGGCCATCGGCACGCAGCGCGGCCTGCAGTCCGGCCGGGTCGCGCCATTCGCGGATGGTGACCGTGATGTCGCCGTCGGCCTGCCTGGCTACCGTCCAGGCCGCCAGCTGAGCGCGGGACGGCAGCTGAGCGCGGGACGGCAGGCTGGGCTGGTGACCAGACGGCAGCAACGCTGCCACGGCCAGCGCCGCTCCGGCCGCCGCGGCCACCGCCCCGGCCGCGCCAGTCATCCGGCGCCGGGCGCGGATCGCGCGGCTACGGCTCACGATCTGGTCGACCGGGACCGGCATGTGCGCGCCGGCAACGGACTCCTGCAGGGCGGTGATCAGTTCCTGATCGTTCATGACGGGCTCTCCCGCTGTCGTTCGGGCATGAGGTCGCTGCGCAGCGCGGCCAGGGCCTTGGCCATATGAGCCATGACCGTGTTCGGCGCGATGCCGAGCACCTCCGCAGTGCGCGCGGTGTCCAGGTCCAGCACCAGCCGCAAGGCGACCACCTGCCGCTGCCGGGCAGGCAGCCGCATCAGCGCTGCCATGATCTGCGGATCAACAGTGCTGCCGGAGGCCCCGCCGTCCGCTGGCCGGTCGGCGATCCTGCCGGGTTCTGGTACCGGTACCTCCCGGCGGCGCCGCCGCCACCGGGAGATGTTCGTGTTCAGCGCGGTACGCACCACCCACAAGGCGGGAGCCGGATGCTGACTGACCGTGCGCCAGGACGCACAGGCACGCGCGAAAGCCTCGGCCACCAGGTCCTCCGCCGTGTCCTGATTCCCGACGCTGGCCAGGACGGTGCGCAGGCACTGGTCCTTAGACCGCCGGTAGAACTCCACGAAGTCCAGCTGTTGCGTTCCCACACCCCCTAAACGCACGACCGGCAACCTAGGGATTAGACGCGGCCGCGAATGGCGTCATCGCCGGGTCGTCCACGCCACTAGCGGAACCAGTGGTACCCCTCGCTCCACGACCACCGCCCGGTGTGGATCACCCCCTGTCTGCTCAATTCCCCAGGCCGAGGTGTTGCCGTGGTCCAGGATCGTGTTCAGACCGACAGGCTGCGGGAAACCGGCATGCAGGTCGGCAGGAAACAAGTACTCTCCCATGCGGGAAACGGGTCTCCTCGACAATGTGAGCGACCTGTACGTGCCTAGGATCGCTGATGGACTGCTCGATGAGCTGCTCGGTTCCTTTCCGGCGATTTCATTGGCGGGGCCGCGGGCAGCAGGAAAACCACCACGGCAATCCGGCCCGGTGGCACGATCTTGCGCTTGGACCGACCCGAGGTCCGCCAGTCGGTGGCGGCCTCGCCCGACGCGATGCTCGAGGGACTGCGCCCGCCGGTCATCCTGGACGAGTGGCAGGAAGTACCGGAACTGCTCGGCGCCGTCAAGCGCTCGGTAGATGAGGATCCTGCCCCAGGCCGTTCCCCGGCACCGAGATGGCCGACCCAGCGCCAGCGCGCCCATCCAAACCCACTGCCGTCCCGGCGGCGGAAGTCAGGGCATGGGCGAAGGAAAACGGTCTCGACGTCCCCGCCCGCAGCCGCCTTCGCCCCGAGATCTGGGATCAGTACCGCGCCGCGCATCCCCTAATGCGCAACCGTCCAGAGCTCCTACAGGCGCACAGGGAGCGTCTCTCGTCTAGCAGCCAAGGCTAAATCACTGCGGGAAGCGCTCGTCTGGGAACTCCAGACCAGCTTCCACCGAGATCCGGCCATCGGCCTGCTGGAAGTGACCAGCGAGCCTGTCTACGACCAGACACGGCCAGCTCGCGCACCTCGACGCACACATACCGTTCGTCCGGACCACACTGTTCTACGATGATTCCTGGTAGCCACGGCCACTGCTCGCGGTCGGCCTGCTCTTCCTGCTTGTTGCAGGGGTAGCGGACCTCGACCGGGTCGGGTACCTGCCGTCGTTGTCCTCGTCCTCGTGCATGCCGGCTCCTTCGAGGAGCCGGGCGGACAATGTGCGTCATTATCGTTTACACGGGGGCTGTTGTCACACGCACATCCAGGTAGCTCGCGTGTGCCGCGGTGAGCCTGCCCGTCTGGAGTCCAGCCGATGCACGTCATGCTGCCCAGATCATGGCTGTACTGTTTCCCAGTAAAGAGCTGATAGGTTTCCCAAAATAGAACTGTAAAGTTTCCCAGAAACACGCTCAAGTGTTCCCCT
>JBEKKH010000820.1:0-3263 GCA_050010815.1 Streptosporangiaceae bacterium
AATGACCACGACACGATCCTGGCCAGCTACCCCGGGAACGCCAGCTACCAGTCATCATCGGCGACCATGACCCCGCCGTGACGGCGGCCCGCCGCCCAGCGAACCACCCGGTCAGCCGATGACTACGCGACAGCCCGAGGCGCGATTGTGCCAGCAGCCGCCGCCCGCCGCAATCCCGTGAGAAATTACGGCCGGCACAGGAATCACGCCCGCAGGACACGCTTCACCAGCGTGCTGAAGACCCGTCCCGTCCCGCCCGGTTCTCCGTTATCACCGGAAACCGGGAAGGGAACACCCGGGAAGACCGGTGGCCGGCCTCCGGCCCGGCCACCGCGCCAGCGACTTCCCCGGCGACCTGGAGCGCGCCGGGAAGTCCCCGCACACCATCCGCGGCTACCGCAGCGACCTGGCCGCCTGCCGCCGCCGCTACACCGGGCCGCCCCTGGTCCACCAGAGACAGTCGGCGGTTGCCCGGGGGCTTGTCCCGGTGCCCACCAAAGCTGCCGCGGACGCGCTCTGCGCTGCGCGCCAGAAGGGCGGAGCACACGGAATCCGCCATGTAAAACTGGACGGCCGGTAACCTGACTATCCAGGTCTACTTGGCGATCCGCCGGCCGCACCGCCCCTACCGGATGAACCGGACACGGACCGACGGGAGAACTCGCGACAGTTAAATATGCGCTCTCACCAGTAGAGCCCTGTCAGCAGCGGCGCTTGCGCAGGAGCAGGCCGAGGATGTCGCGCTGCTTGTCGGTAAGCGGGCCGAGGCTGGCCGCGGTGCGCTCGACCCACTCCCGGTCGTCGGCGGACAGGTCGTACTTGCCGTCGCCGTCGCGCCCGGCTGCCGGCTGGCCGCAGGCGGCGTCCGCCGTCAGCTCGTTCTCGCCAGGGCCGGTGCCATGAATTGCCCGGAGCCCGTCATGCATGATTTAAAGGTGCCGCATATTCGGTGGCGCTGGCAAATCAATGTGCGCCAACGCAGACCTCTTTAAACCGGACTGAGCACCACTGAGCATCACTCAGCCGCACTCAGCAACACCGGCTATAACCGGTTAGCACTTAAAAAGAGCGGCAAAATTTTTTCCCCGGCCACGTAAAACCCGGGATACGTCACCGCTGTGCGTGTTCAAGCATTCACCCAGACGCCAGCCTGACGATAACGGGCTGGTCCTGCCGGCCTGGTCCCAGTGTGCCACGCTCGCCTCACCGAGCACACAGGTCCGGCCGCTGGCCTGCGGTTCAGCATGGCTGACAGCACCGGAAGCGATGCGCAGCTCTTGTCGCCAGCAAGGACTCCAGTTCCGCTTCCAGCGCCCTTGGGTGACCGTCAGGTCAGCGGCGAGGAGAAGGAATGGGCGGCCATTAGCCAGCACCTTCTACATCAGATGAAAGTGGCCGTCAGTGCCGCGAAGCAAGATGCGCATAGCGTTCACATCCGTTTGGCCCGAGCGCGGGCCACAAGGCATACTGAAAGAGCCCGGCCGGGGTCAGTGCGGAAATTCACGGCGCATTCGCGCCGGGCTGGCAGCGAAAAGGGGAACCCTCATGGCGGACGTTCTGCACGACGACGAGGTTCACGGCGACGGCCAGCCGGCTGCCGCCCGGCCGCGACGGCGCACCCGGAACCAGGGCAAGCGCGGCAGGACGGTACGGTTCGCGCTCACCGACGCCGAGTACGCCGAGCTGTCGGACGCCGCCCGCGACGCCGGGCTGGCACGCGGCGCGTTCGCCGCCGAAGCCGCCCTGTCAGTCGCGCGGGGCATAGTCGTGACACCGGACGCGTCGCTGCGGGACGCCTTCTACGCCCTGGACCGCGCCGCCGTGCTGGTCCGCAAGATCGGCGTGAACCTCAACCAGGCCGTGGCCAAGCTGAACGCGACCGGGCAATGGTCCGGGGACCTTCTGCCGTACGCCCAGGAGAGCGACCGCCGCGCGGCCCGGCTGGAGGCGGCCGGGGAAGACCTGCGGAAGCGATTCCTGCGGGCCATCCGCGCACCCGGTCCGCGCGGACCCCGATCCCCGGATCGGCCCGCCGTCCGGGGATGACCGGATGGCACCCCTCTCCGCGCGGATGGCATTCCGGCGACGGGGTCCGCGCGGCCCGGAATGGCCGGAATGGGGACCGGTGGCGTTCCCGTGGCCGGGACCGCGCGGATGGCGTCCGGCCCGGCCCGGCGGACGGGGGCGGTTAAGCGGTGATCGGGAAGGTGTGCCCGCGCGGCCAGGACGTGGCCGGGCTGATCCGCTACCTGTACGGACCCGGACGGCACCAGGAACACACCGACCCGCACATCATCGCCGGCTACCGCGACCCCGCTGACCTGGAACCCCCGCTGCGCGCCAGCGGCAGCCGGGACTTCCGCCGCCTGGCCGGCCTGCTCCGGCTCCCGCACGACGCGCTCGGCAAGTGGGGGTACGCCAAGCCGGTCTGGCACTGCTCGATGCGGGCCGCCCCCGAGGACCGGATGCTCTCCGACACCGAATGGGCGCAGATCGCCCGCGATGTGATGCACCGCACCGGGCTGTGCCCGCGCGGGCAGGAAGACGACGCGGTGCGGTGGATCGCGATCCGGCACGGCCCGGACCACATCCACCTGGTGGCGATGCTGGCCCGCCAGGACCGGACCCGGCCCCGCGTGCACAACGAACGGTACCGGGTCCGGGACGCCTGCCTGGCCGCCGAGGAACGCTACGGGCTGCGGTCCACCGCCCCGGCCGACCGCACCGCGGCCCGCCCCCCGTCCCGCGCCGAGACCGGCAAAGCCGCCCGCCACGGCCGGGACGAGCCGCCCTAGGACCCGCTCTCCCGCGTGCCGCACGAGTAGCGTGCCGTCATGGGACTCCGGTGGGACTGGCTGCAACCCCTGATCACCGCCCCCTACGTGCCCACCCTCGGCCCCGCCCACCCGCAGGCCATCACCCCCGGGCTGTTCGCCGACGTCGTCGGGATCGCGGGGACCGGCCGGTTCCTGCCGCACGACAAAGACCGCCGCTGGGCCGGCCGCAAGGACGAGCAGGTGCTGGCCGGGGCCATCACACAGCAACCCGGCCTCGTACTAGTCCCGGCACTGAACAGCCGCCGTCACGCCGTCAAGATCCACATCTACAGCCAGCACCCGCGCGGCGCGCTGAGCCAGGCTGCCGAGCTGGGCAGGCGGCTATGCGACGAGCACGTGGCCGGGAAGGGACGGCTCGTCTGGTTCCTGCCGCCAGGCAGCGAACCTGACCCCGTGGCGTCGTGCACCCGCATCCAGATGCGGATC
>JBEKKH010000821.1:0-3262 GCA_050010815.1 Streptosporangiaceae bacterium
GGTGGGCGGCGCCGGATCTGGGGCTGGCGGCACTAGGGTCGTGGCCCGGCGCGCGCCCGAGCTCCTGACAGCGAATCTCATTTTGCAACTAAGTCTTGTATCGAGACTCGATCTGTGATCTGTTGGTACTGCGCCTGGTGATCCGGATCACCAGGCACCTCGGCCAAGACAGAAGTGCGCTAGCACCTCGACGCACGCACTACGGACATGTGAGGAACTGAAATGCCCCTCTGGAAGATCCACCACCCGGTCGGCGCCTACACCCCCGAGGACAAGAAGGAATTCGCCGAGGCGATCACCCGGGTCTACGAGGCCGTCCCGATCGCCCGGTTCTACGTCGTCGTCCTCTTCGAGGAGGTCGCGGCCGACTCCTTCTACGTGGGCGGCGAGTCCCATGACCGGTTCGTCCGGCTCCAGATCGACCAGATGGCACGGACCCTGCCCGGTCCGGTCATCCGGGAATGGTGGGTCAGGCACCTCGACCAGGTCATCGCACCCTGGGTCAGGGACCGCGGCTACGACTGGGAGTTCACCATCACCGAACCGCCGGCCGACCTGTGGTCGTTGCAGGGCGAGATCCCGCCGCCGTTCGAGTCCGTGGCCGAGAAGCGCTGGATCCAGGAAAACAAGGCGACTCCCTACTCCCAGGCGGAGAAGCTCCCCGTCAACCTGGCCCTCGCCCCGGGCACACGGGGGGAGTAAGCACCCGCCGCGAAACCACCGAGCATTGGACATCGTCGTGTCGAACGCTTCAGTACAGCCAGTCCCGGCCGCCGCCGACAGCCCGGCGCTGACCACGGTCATGGACGGAGCCGTCGCCGTCTTGTCCATGGGACTGGCGCCCTACAACCTGATGGACCGCGCCCTGAACCGCGAGCTGATCAGGGCACTGGAGTGGGCCGAGCGGGAAGAGGCGCGAGCCGTCGTCCTGCGCAGCTCCCTCCGGCACTTCTCGGCCGGAGCCGACCTCGACGCGATGATCGCCGACGCTGACCAAGCCGACATCCTGGACTGGGGTTTTACCGAGACGCTGCGAGCCTTCAACGAGCATCCCGCCCCCATCCTGGCCAGCATCGCAGGAGTCTGCGTCGGCGGCGGCTTCGAACTCGCGCTGGCGTGTGACCTCATCATCGCGTCGGAGTCGGCCAAGATCGGCTCGGTCGAGGTCACGGTGGGCCTGCACCCCCTGATGGGCGCCGTCCAACGGCTCACGCAGCGGGCCGGTGCGGCCCGGGCCAAGGAAATGGCGTTGCTCGGCCGGCGCTACCCGGCCGCCACGCTGGAACGCTGGAACATCATCAACTGGGTCGTCGCCGATGAGCAGCTCGAGCGGGCCACCATGGTTCTCGCCCAAGAGCTCGCCCACGGACCATCGATCACCCACGCGGCCACCAAGCGCCTGGTCTCCGTCACGGTCAACGAGGGGATCGCCGCCGCGGACGAGGCCATGGCGGAGATACAGCGACCAATAGTCCGTTCGGCCGACTTCCGTACCGGGGTCAGGTCGTACCGCGAGCACGGCATCGGCATGGCCGAGTTCGAGGGCAGGTGAACGGCGTGCCGCTTCCGCTCGACGGCATCCGCGTGGTGGACTTCTCCCGCGTGCTGGCCGGCCCCCACTGCGCCAAGACGCTGCTCGACCTGGGGGCCGAAGTCATCAAGCTCGAACCTCCGGGTGGCGACCTGTCGCGGAAGGCGTTTCCCGGCCACGGGGAGATCTCGGGCTACTACTCCCAGCAGAACGCAGGCAAGCGCAACATCAGCATCGACCTCAACGTGCCGGGCGCCCGGGATGTTGCCCTCCGGCTCTGCGACACCTCCGACGTGATCGTGGAGAACTTCAGGCCCGGCGCCCTCGCCGCCTTCGGCCTGGACTACGAGTCGGTCTCGGCCCGCAACCCCGCCCTCGTCTACGCCTCGATCAGCGGCTACGGCCAGCACGGCCCGTTTCGCTCGCGGATGGCTTATGCGCCGACGATCCAGGCCGAGACGGGAATCACCGCCACCACGGCCGATCACTTCGACCGGACGGACAGGCTGCGCAGCGACTCCCTGTCCCACGCCGACGTGTACTCGGGCCTGCACGCGGCCATCGCCATCCTGGCCTGCCTCACCGAACGTGAGCGCACCGGCCAGGGCCAGTACGTCGACGTGGCCATGGCGGCCGTGATGCTCTCCGTCAACGAGCGCGTGCACGTCGACCTGTCTGATGCCGAGCTCGGGGCCGAACGGCCGATCCTCGGCGCGACCGACGGCCCGTTCTTCACCGGACCTGGCGGTGAACGATTCGCGAGTCCCATGAGCCTCGTGGGCAGCATGTCCTTCCCCTTCTACCTGGCCGCGATGCGCCGGCCCGATCTCGGCCGGGACCCGCGCTTCGGCACACCTGAGCTGCGCCTGCGCAACCTGGAGGCGCTGCACCGCATCGTGCAGGAGTGGATCTGGACCTTTGGTGACATGGAGTCACTCGACGCCCAGCTGGACGAGGCCAAGATCGCTACCGGACGGGTCCGCAGCGTCAAGGAGTTCGCGGACAGCCAGTGGGCCCGCGACTGGCATGCGGTGCGGACCGTGGCCGACCGGTCGGGCGGCCAGGTGAAGATCCCGGGCCGCCCGTGGCACTTCGCGGACGCCCCGGCCGCCGACGAAGGTCAGCTGGCGGCCAGGCAGGGCGAGCACAATGCCGAGCTACTCGAAGAACTCGGGTTCAGCGCCACCCAGATCGAGGCGCTGGAAGCCTCCGGAGCGCTGGTCCAGCCGAACAGGAACGGTGCACCGAGCTCGCCCGCAGCTCCCACCCCGGCGCCTGACGCCAATGCCCGCGCGGCGGCGTCCTTATCCGCTCAGCCCGAGCTCAAGCCGGCGCGCCGAGCGCAATAGGTCATCGGCTCGCTGATCTACCTATCAAAATGGCCGGAAATATTGACTTAAGGGATCTGCCCCCTGTCAAGGCTGACGGCCATGAGGACTTCCTACGGATCGTGTCCCGGAGTGGGCCGGGCAGGGGGTGTCGAGGTGCAGGTGAGCGGTGCGTTGTCCGGTACGAGGCTGACGTGAATGCCACCTCCGCCGGGGACCTGGAAGTAACCGATGCTCAGCTTCGAGCCTGCCGGGATCGCTGACGGGGTGATGGTGACGGTGGTGCTCCCGTCCGCTAGATACCGGGGCGGCGAAACGGCCTGGGCAAGCGCGGCGGATGGGCCGGGCACGTAGCAGACGGACCCGGCCGTGACGAGGGCCGGCACACCAGCTTCGGCCAGTG
>JBEKKH010000822.1:0-3259 GCA_050010815.1 Streptosporangiaceae bacterium
GCGACCAGCTGCAGGCCGAGGCCGAGGCGCTGTCCCGGACCGCGGGGACGCGCGACGCGGCGCACGCCATCGAGAGCTTCCTGGCCAAGTCCGAGCCAGACTTCCGCGGGTGGTGAACATGATCGTCCCCAGCGAGCCGGCATGAGCGGCCTCATCGCCGATACCGGCGAACATCGGCTGATCCGGCAGAGCGCCGCGGCGATCGCGGCTCGCTACGGCCACGCCTACTACGCCGAACGGGCCCGCAACGGGGGCAATATCGCCGAGCTGTGGCAGGACCTGGGCCAGGCCGGGTTGCTCGGCGTGCACCTGCCCGCCGAATACGGCGGCGGCGGCGCCGGGCTGAGCGAGCTGGTCGTCGTCACAGAAGAGCTCGCGGCGCACGGCCTGCCACTGCTGATCGCGGTCATCTCGCCCGCCATCTGCGGCTCGATCCTGGCCGTGCACGCGGCACAGGAAATGAAGGCGGCCTGGCTGCCCGGTCTGGCGGACGGCACGCGGCGGATGGCGTTCGCGCTGACCGAGCCGGACGCCGGCTCTAACAGCCACAACGTCAGCACCACCGCGCGCCGGACCGAGGCGGGCTGGGCCATCACCGGCGGCAAGTACTACATCTCGGCCGTGGACGAATGCGAGGCGCTGCTGCTCGTGGCCCGCGACGCCAGCGGGCCAGATGACGGCGGGCCAGATGACGGCGGGCCAGATGACGGCGGGCCAGATGACGGCGGGCCAGATGACGGCGGGATGGCGAACGGCCGGAGCCGCCTCTCGCTGTTTATCGTGCCCGCGGCGGCCCCGGGGCTCACCCTGCAGCCGATCCCGACCGCGCTGATCTCACCCGACCGTCAGTTCACCGTCTTCCTCGATGACGTCCGGGTCGCCGAGGACGCCCTGATCGGGGTCGCCGGACAGGGACTGCGGCAGGTCTTCGCCGGCCTGAATCCGGAGCGGATCCTGGCCGCGGCGCTGTGCAACGGCGTCGGCCGGTACGCCATCGCCAAGGCCGCCGACTACGCCCGCCAGCGGAAGGTCTGGTCCGAGCCGATCGGCGCTCACCAGGGCATCGCGCACCCGCTGGCGCAGGCCCACGTGCACGTCGAGCTGGCCCGGCTCGCCACCGCCCGGGCCGCGGAGCTGTTCGACGCCGGGCAAGACGCGGCCGAGGCGGCCAACATCGCCAAACTGGCCGCGGCCGACGCCGCACTGACCGCCCTGGACCAGTCGATCCAGACTCACGGCGGCAACGGCCTGGCCCTGGAGTACGGACTGGCCGACCTGTGGTTCGTGACCAGGCTGATGCGCACCGCCCCGGTGAGCAGGGAAATGGTGCTCAACTTCGTGGCGACCCACAGCCTGGGCCTGCCGCCGTCGTACTGACCGCGACACCCAGAGAAGGGATCCGGCATGCCGGGAGTGCAGGACACCGCATTCGACGCGATCGTCATCGGCGCCGGGGCCGGTGGCCTGCTAACCGCGGCCCGGCTGGCGCACCGGGGCTACCGTACGCTGGTCGTCGAGCGGCTCGGCTACGTCGGCGGCCGCGCCTCCACGCGGGAGATCGACGGCTTCAAGGTCAACAACGGCGCTATCGTCATCGAGACCGGCGGCATCACCCAGCAGACGTTCGCCGAGGTCGGGGCCGACTTCGACGTCCGGGTGCCGGACCCGCCCATCCTCTACCGGATCGGCGGCCAGGATGTCGATGTCACCGGCGGGGGCTGGGGCTTCCTGCTGTCGCGGCTGACCCGCCACGGGGCGAAGCTGCTTAGCGGCCTGGCCGATGCGCGTCACGATCAGGGACTGCCGGACGGCCAGCTCTCGACGGCTGACTGGCTTTCCAGATTCACCAGGAACCAGGCGGTGCACGGTATTTTCCGCAGCATGTGCGGGTCGGTCTTCGCCGTCGGCGCGGAGGAGCTTCCGGCCCGGGTTTTCCTCACCTACTTCACCCGCAAGAGCGCATTCAAGACCTTCGGCTTCTGCCCGCAGGGCACGATCGGCATCTGGGAGTCGCTGGCGAAGACCATCACCGTGGCGGGCGGGCAGGTCTGGCTGCGCAGCGAGGTGCGATCGGTGACACTGGAGGGCGGGCTGGCCAGCGGGGCCCTGATCGAGCGCGGCGGACCGGGCGCGGGCACCGAATACGTCCCGGCCCGCGTCGTGATCAGCGATGCCGGCCCGGCTGCGACGGTCCGGCTGGTCGGCGAGGCCAACCTGCCGCCCGGCTACACCGAGGCGGTCAAGCGTGCCGACCGGCCCTGCGCGATGATCTCGGTCAACTTCGCCAGCCGCGATCCGCTGATGCAGGCCCCGGGGCTGCTCAGTTTCGCGAGCACCCGCAGGCTCTGCTACGCCGCGAATTTCACCGCCACCTGCCCGGAGATGGCCCCGGACGGCTGGCAGCTGTACGTGGGCACGGCCGTGCCCCGGCCGGCGGTCGGGGACTTCGACGCCGCCGCCGAGACCGGGCTGCTGCTGGCCGACCTGCGTGACGAGATTCCCGGCTTTGACCGGGCCCGGATCTTGTCCACCGTGGTGACCAGGGACGACTGGCCGCCCCAGCGAGCCGTGGCCGGGTTCGACCTACCTCCTGAGACGCCATTCGCCAACCTGTGGAACGTCGGCGACGGGGTCAAGGAGTACGCCAACGGCGGCACCACCGCCTGCGCCGAGACGGCCCAGCTGGTCGCCGATCAGGTGGCCGAGCGGTGCCCGGCGCGAGCTGCCGGCTGAGCAGCGGAGCCGGCTGAGTCGGCCGTCGGCATGCTGAACCGTGGGTGCGGGCTCTGCTGGAGGGACGGGATAGCACCTTCCGGGCCTGTGGTGCGCGGCCAGGGAAGCTTGTGAAGCTCCGGGCTCTGCGGGCGGATCCGGTGCATGCCAGTGGCGCATGCTAAGTCCGAAAATGTCCGGTCCGCGCGGCGGCTGACCATCGAAGCCACGAGGCCGCCGCGGAGGAGATGGCTATGCAGGTCGATGTTGCCCAGGCTAGCGTCGGCCAGGCCGAGGCTAGCCGCGCCGACGCCGAAATCGACCGGGTCGCCGCAATCGGCCAGGCCCGTCAGGAAGCCGTCACGCGGATCGCCCGCTGTTCAAGCTGACCAGGATGCCGCCATTGAAGAGGGCCGCCTGTGCCCAGTACGGCAGCCGTACTTCCGGTTGTGACCTGCGGCTGAGCGTGCCGGGTTGGCGGTTTGGCCGGACATGGGGCAGCCGCTTCGTGATCATGTGCTTGTGAGAACAACAGAATCAGAAGCGG
>JBEKKH010000823.1:0-3251 GCA_050010815.1 Streptosporangiaceae bacterium
CCCTGTCCGGGTCGGCCTGAAACGCCCGCGGGGGCTGATCGGGTATAGGGTCCTCGGTTCGCATAATGACCCACTATTGTTCAGGTGCCAGGAGGAGGGAAATCGTTGACCGGTCTGGGAACGAGCCAGCGAAGCGGCACCGACGGCGCCAGCACGCCGGAACGGCCGCGGAGCTGGCAGCTGTGGCCGCCGGAGATCTCCTGGGACCCCGGGCCGCTGGCCGCCCGGGCCGGAGGCGCCGCGGCCAGCCTGACCCCGGCTGCACTATGGCGGAACCACCGGCTGTTCACCATCGCGGCCTGCGTCTCGGTGATCCCGCGGGTGATCGCCGCGCTGGGGTTCAAGCCCGCGCTGCTCATCCAGGACTCGTTCTCCTACATGAAGCAGGCCGTCCGCCTCATCCCGCTCTCCCAGCTCCGGCCGGAGGGCTACCCGCTGCTGCTGAAGGTGCTCGAACCCTTCCACAGCCTGCTCCTCGTGACCACGCTGCAGCACCTGATGGGGATCGCGCTGGCGGCGATCATCTACGCGGTGCTGCGCACCCGCGGGCTGCCCGCCTGGGGAGCAACGCTGGCGGCCGTCCCGACCCTGTTCGACTCGCGGCAGATCTGGCTGGAATCCTCGATCCTGCCCGACACCCTGTTCACGTTCGTGCTGATGATCGCGATCGCGATCCTCGTCGTGGCGCGCAAGCCGACGATCTGGCAGGCCGTCATCGTCGGCGTGCTGGTGGCCTGGGCGGCGGTCATCCGCGGCAACGGTGCCCCGGTCATCGTCGTTATCCTCGCCTTCCTGCTGATCCAGCGGGTCGGCTGGAAGGTGGTCACCGCGTGCCTGGCCGCGTTCGCGATTCCGGTGGCCGCGTACGCGCTGATCTTCTTCTCCGAGTACGGGCAGCTCAACATCACCAACAGCAGCGGGCTGTTCCTGTGGTCGCGCACCATGTCGTTCGCCAACTGCTCGATCATCAAGCCGCCGGCTGACCTGCGGGCGCTGTGCCCGACCGCGCAGCCCGACAACCCGTCCTCGCCCGCCCCGCCCTGGTCCGTGACGGCCCTGCTGAACGAGCGAACCCCGGCCGATTTCCTGTGGGACCCCGGCGCGTGGTACGAGGTCGACAAGGATCCGGGCGTCAACGCGCACAACAACAAGCTGGCCATGCAGTTCGCCGAACGGGCCATCGAGGCCCAGCCCGCTGACTACCTCAAGACGGTCGGCGAGGGCGTGTTCCTGACCTTCGCCGCCACCGACCGGCCGCAGGACTACCTGTCGGATCACTTCACCGTGGCCCCGCACATCCCCACGCTCGCGTTTTACATGACGTACTGGGAGAACAGGTACGCGCACACCAAGGCGAACACGCACGTACACCAGCCGTGGGCGTTCTTTATGTTCCTGTACCAGCAGCCGGTCTGGTTCCCCGGCTGGGTCTTCTTCGCCGTCCTCGTGGGCGGCCTGGCCCTGCTGATCTCCAGATGGCGGCGCGGCTGGGGCAAGCTTGCGGGCCTGGCCTGGGGCGTCGCCGTGATCAACCTGGTGGTGCCGATCGCGGCCCACGAACTGGACTACCGGTACGTGCTCTCCGCGGTCCCGTTCGCCTGCCTGGCGCTCGGGCTGGCGTTCGGCCCGAGGCTTGCTTCGCGGGCGGCGGTGCCGGACCCGGGACCCGAGCCCGGCGCGGAACCCGAGGCCGTCGCGGGCTAGTCGCTGACGCGGATGCGCAGGCGGCGGAAGCCCTTGCCCTTGCTCTCGATCTTGACGACCTCAATCCGGCCGACCTGACGGGTTGAGGCCACATGCGTGCCGCCGTCCGCCTGCTGGTCCAGACCCACGATGTCGACGACGCGGACGTCCTTGACGTCGGCCGGTACCAGGTTGGTCGCGGTCCGGATGATGTCGGGCAGGGCGAACGCCTCGTCCCGCGGCAGCACCCGCACGTCGATGCGGCGGTCGGCCTGGATCTCGGTGTTACAGGCGTCCTGCACCGCGTCCCGGAACCCGGCCGGCAACTCGGGCAAGTTGAAATCCATCCGCGCGGTCAACGGCTCCATGTTGCCGCCGGTGACCAGCGCGCCGAAGTCGCGGAACACCACGCCGCACAGCACGTGCAGGCCGGAGTGCGTGCGCATCAGCGCGGTCCGGCGCTCGTCCTGCACCGCGCCGCGGACCGTGCTGCCGACCGGCGGCAACGGGTCGCCTTCGGCCGGGATCAGGTACAGGTCATCGCCCTTGCGCACCCCTTCGATCCGGGTCTGCACACCGCCCCACAGCAGGACGCCGTGATCCGGCGGCTGGCCACCGCCGCCCGGATAGAAGGCGGACCGGTCGAGCACGATTCCGTCGGCGTCGGCCGCCAGCACCGTTCCTTCCCATTCCCTCAGCGTCTGATCATCCAGCTCAAGCCGGTGCGTTCGCAGTGTCTTCTCCTCGCTCGGTGTTGGCAGCCTAGCGGCTGCCGACCCCTGGGTCAGCCGGTGTTCTGCAGGCCGGCGGCGACGCCGTTGACGGTGAGCAGGAGGAGGCGTTCCAGGCGTTCGCGGTCCTCCTCCGGGATGTCGCCCCGCCCGTCTTGCCCGCGCAGTGCGGTCAGGGCCCGCAGCTGCAGGTAGGAGAGCGCGTCCACGTAGGGGTCGCGGAGCGCGACCGCGCGGGACAGCACGTGCCGGTTGGCCAGCAGCCGGTCGTGGCCGGTCACGGTGAGCACCAGCCGCCGGGTCAGGTCGTACTCGGTCAGCACCCGCTCGGTCAGGTCCTCCCGGCCGCCCAGGGCCAGGTAACGGGCCCCGATATGGCGGTCCGTCTTGGCCAGGCTCATCTCCGCGTTGTCGAGCAGCACGCCGAACAGCGGCCATTCGCGGTACGCGCGCCTGAGCACATCGGCGCCGTCGGCGTCGGAGATGGCGGCGAGCCCGCTGCCCAGGCCGAACCAGCCGGGCAGGTTCATCCGGGTCTGCGACCAGGCGAAGACCCAGGGGATGGCGCGCAGGTCGGCCAGGTCCATGGTGGCCACCGCCCCCTGTTGCCCCAGCGGGGCCGGCGCGAGGCCGCGCTTGGCCGGGCGGGAGCCGATGCGCAGCTGGCCGATCTCGGCCAGCGGGCTGACCCGCGCGAACCAGTCGGCGAACCCGTCCGCCTCGACCAGGCCGCGGAACGCCGCCCGCGCGGCCTCGTCGATCCGGTCGGCGATGTCGCGGTAGCTGGCGGCCGCGGTCGCGTTCCTGTCCGCTATCCGCGGCGACGAGGCGAGCAGC
>JBEKKH010000824.1:0-3241 GCA_050010815.1 Streptosporangiaceae bacterium
GTATCTGCGTGATGTCGAGCGTGCCCACGGCCTGCCGCGTTCCCGGCATCAAGTGCGTGCCGTCATCGGCGGCACGGTGGCGTACCGCGATGCGTACTACCAGGAATACCGGGCCGCGGTCGAGCTGGACGGCCGCCTGGCGCACCCGGACGAAGAGCGCTGGCGCGACAGGCGCCGGGATACTGCCGCCGGTTCTGTCGGGGTGTACACAAGCCGCTACGGATGGCGTGAGGTGGTGGGCCGTCCCTGCGAGACCGCGCTGTTCCAGGCCCGGATCCTCAGGCAGCGCGGCTGGCGCGGGCAGCCCAAGCCATGCTCGCCCGGCTGCCCGGTCGGCCGCGAGGCCCGCGACCGGGCCACCGCCTGAGCCGCGACCGGGCCACCGCCTGAGCCGCGACCGGGGCCACCCACTTAGGTGCCGGTGAGACCGTACTCGTAGGCGAACACGACCAGCTGGGCGCGGTCGCGGGCGTTGAGCTTGGTCATCGACCGGCTGACGTGGGTCTTCGCGGTGAGCGGGCTGACCACGAGCTCGCGGGCGATCTCGTCGTTGGACAGGCCTGCTGCGACCAGTGCGACCACCTCGCGCTCGCGTTCGGTCAGGGACGCCACCCCCGGCCGCGAGACCCGGGCTGCGGACGTGATTCCCGCCTGGGCCGGGGCTCCCCGCTGGACGGCGGGACGGACGGAGTTCGGGGCCCTGGGCGGGGCGGAGGGGCGACCGGCGGCGGTGAACGCGGAGATGACGGCCCTGGTCACGCTAGGGGAGAGCAGTGCGTCCCCGCGGGCCACGACACGGACCGCCTGGAGCAGCTCTTCCGGCTCGACGTACTTCACCAGGAACCCGCTGGCTCCGGCGCGCAGCGCCGAGTACACGGTCTCGTCGTCATCAAAGGTGGTCAGCGCGATAACCCTGGTGCCCGCCAGACCAGGATCCGCTGCGATCAAGCGGGTCGCCGTGACCCCGTCCACCTCCGGCATGTGCAGGTCCATCAGGACGACGTCGGGGGCATGCTCGCGCGCCAGCGCCACCGCGACTCCGCCGTTCGCGGCCTCGCCGACCACGGTGATGTCGCCCGCCGACTCGAGCAGCAACCGGAATCCGGCGCGGACCAGCACCTGGTCATCGGCGAGCACGACCCTGATCACGAGGACTCCAACCGGGCCGGCGCGTCGCCCGGGGCCGGCCAGGCCGGTTCGTTTCCGGCCCACGTCGCCCCGTCGGCCAGCGCGAGGGTGGGCAACGTGGCCCGCACCTGGAATCCGCCGTCGGGCAGCGGACCCGCCGCGAGCTCGCCGCCTACCGACGCGGCGCGTTCGCCCATCCCGTCGATGCCGTGCCCGCAGGGTCTCGGCGTCCACGCCCCGGCCGGTGCCGCGCATGGGCGCCTCGAGCGCCGGACCGTTCGGTCCGATGGAAGGAGCTGAGCCGAGTAGATGCAGGGCCGAGCCGGCCTGCACGGTGATCGTCGCCATGCTGTGCGCCACCGTGTCGTGTAGCTCGCGGGCGATGCGGAGTCGTTCCTCCGCGATGACCCGGCCCGCCTCGGCGGCGCGTTCGGTGTCGGCCAGCCGGAGCCGTCGCGCGGTTTCCGCCGTCAGCGCCCGGCGGCTGCGCACCACCTCGCCGAGCATGACGGCGAGCGCGAGGATGACGATCTGGGACAGGAATTCCGCCGCCAGGGTGGCGAGGCCCTGCCGGACGCTCACCTCCACCACGAACAGTCCGATGGCCATGAACACCGCGGGGATGGCGATGGCCACGGCCAGGTACCCCACCACCGCCGCGTCGTAGAGCGGGACGAAGAACAGTGGGGCGGGGGAGATGTTCCTGCGGGCGAAGAGGGAATACGCGAGCATCAGCATCGCGCTGACGATCAGCACCCGGAACGGCCACCGGTGCCGGAACACGATGGGCACGGCCAGCAGCGCGCCGAGCAGGTAGGCTGCGGTGTTCAGCGGCACGGCGCCGGCCCCGCCGCCGTTGATGACGTTGACCTCGATGGCCACGATCACCAGCGCGACGATGCCCACGTCGAAAAGCCGGATGCCGAACGGCCCCTCGGCTACCGCCCAGCCAGGCAGCCGACGTCGTTGGCCCGTCACGACGGCATGCTCCTCACGACGGCATGCTCCTCACGACGTCACGCTACGCGATGACGCGCCCGGGCGGAATCCCTCCCGCCGCGCCGCCGGCCGCCGCCGCGAAACGCCCGGCAATAAGTGGCCACGTTTTGCGCGAGCCGCGTCAACCGGCACGCCGGGCTTCGCGTCTGAATTAATGAGGCTCGGCGAAAGCGGGACGCCGGGCCTCATCTTATTGCCCGAGATCGCCCCGAGATCGCCCCGGATGCCGCCAGATCGCCCGAGGCCGTCCGGGCTGCCCCCACGGCGCTGCGCGTCCGGTGTACGATCCGCTGGGTGTGGACAGCATCGACGCGCGGATCGTCACCGCGCTGATCAGGAACGCCCGGGCTAGTTACGCCGTGATCGGTAACGAGGTCGGGCTGTCCGCTCCGGCGGTGAAGCGCCGGGTCGACCGGCTGCTGGCCGCAGGCGCGATCACCGGCTTCTCCGCCCGGGTCGATCCCGCGGCCATGGGCTGGACGACCGAGGCGTACGTGGAGCTGTTCTGCGGCGGCCGCACCTCCCCGGAGGAGATCGCCGTCGGGGTGCGGCGTTACCCCGAGGTGGTGGACGCGTGCACGGTGACCGGCGAGGCCGACGCCCTGGTCCACATCAGGGCCGCCGACGTCAGGCACTTCGAGGACGTGATGGAGCGGATCCGCGCCGAGCCCTTCGTGGTCAGGACCCGGAGCGTGATCGTGCTGTCGCGGTTGGTCGACCGGGACCCGGGCACCGACGCGCTGGTGCCGGCGCGATGACCGGGATCATGGTGGTTCTGACCATCGAAACCGGGCTGAACAGCTACAGTCGTCCTCATGTCGGAGTTCGAGCAGGATCCGAGTGCGAATACCGGACGCTTCCGGGCCTTTGTCGAACGCGGGGATGATGACGCGCCCGCGTCGCGACGACGCGCCCGGCGACGCTCACCCGCATCTCCGGCCATCTTGGTCACGGTCGTCATCGCCGTGATCGTGATCGTGATCGTCGTCATCGCCGTGGCGTTACCTCAGGAGCAATCCTCCGTTCCCCGCCTATCCCAGCGCTGGTGACATGCTGAAGCTATGACGACCGCGCCCGAGCCCAGCGGCGCCGTGGACCACGATGAGCAGCATCG